>NZ_CP049250.1:3056863-3375736 GCF_011046895.1 Rhizobium rhizoryzae
TACTTGCCGATCTGCTGGATCAGGGATCAAAGCTTTTGCGCAGCAATCCCACCGCCGGCTCGCTGGAAGCGGAAACGGTTCATTCAGCCCTGCGGCTCCTCAGCCTTCCTGATCCGCAACGTCTGAAGATCTGCGGCCACTGCGGCTGGCTTTTCCTCGACCGCAGCAAGAACAAGAGCCGCTTCTGGTGCGACATGGCCGTCTGCGGCAATCGTACCAAGGCCAACCGCCATTATCGCCGCAAGAAGACTGGAGATACGGCATGATTAGAAAGGTTGTAGCCTTATGCCTCACACTCGTTCCACTAACGGCTTGCCAGCGAGAAACGGAAAACAAGATTGCCGAGTTCAGCGGTCATATCTTCGTTTTCAACTACAGGCTTTCGAAGGCGAACTATGTCGTCACTCTCCGGCCTCTGGAGCAGCCCTTGAGACCGGGAACTGCAACGGCCTATTTCGACAACCCGCGCGGCGGTGATCCCCTCGTAGCTCGCCAAACACTCTATCCGAATATGACGAAGATCGTTCTGGAGAGTCCCGACCTCCAATGCGTCAAGGAAGGCAAAGCCTACCACATCAGGGTTGAGATAGCGGGTTCAGATGGCAGGGTTCGCCAGACACTGGAAACCGATCTCGTCGCGACCATCGATCAGAGTGTTCTTCCGGCCAATTCCCTGGTCGTTGGTCCGGCTTATGACCTCAATCCACAGGTGTTCAAGCCAAATGATGCCGTCGATCTCTCGCCTGTCCAGGGATGCCCGGCCTAGGGACTGGTGACGAGATCATCTTGTCTCGTCACACGCTTCCCGATACATCATATCCATAGATGAAGGGGAGCGATGCATCACAATGTTTGAAGGTTTGTCCGCATTTCCGACTACGCCGACCAATGCAGACGGAGAAGTCGATGCCGTTGCATTGGCCCGAGTTCTGGACCGACTGGCGGAGGCGAAGGTAGGGTCCATTGGATTGCTCGGCAGCACCGGTGCCTATGCCTACCTTTCACGCGAAGAAAGACGCCGTGCGGTTGAGGCTGCAAAGGAAAGCATTGGCGAGCGCGTTCCGCTGCTTGTGGGCGTAGGAGCTTTGCGGACGGATCACGCACAGCAATTGGCACGAGATGCGGAGGCGGCGGGAGCCGATGCGCTTTTGCTGGCACCGGTCTCCTACGCGCCCCTCACACAGGAAGAGGTTTATCAGCATTTTGTTTCTGTATCGAATGCGACCGGCCTGCCGATCGTGATCTACAACAACCCGACGACGACCAGATTCCAGTTCAGCCTCGACCTCATCCAGAAGCTGGCGATAATTCCCAACATCGCAGCGATCAAGATGCCGCTGCCGGGTGAGACCGCTTTCGCGGACGAAATCAGAAGCTTGCGCGCCCTTGCTCCATCCGGCTTCAGCATCGGCTACAGCGGAGACTGGGGTGCGGCCGATGGCCTGCTGGCCGGTGCTGAAGCGTGGTATAGCGTTGTGGCGGGCCTGCTCCCCCAACCTGCGCTGGCATTGACGCAGGCGGCTATCGCAGGAGACCGAGCCGAGGCAGAACGGCTGAATGCTATGTTCGAACCTCTGTGGTCGCTGTTCAAGGAATTTGGCAGCTTTCGCGTCATGTATGCGATCGGCTCGCTGCTCGGTCTGTTTGAAGCCGAACCTCCTCGCCCTGTCCTGCCCGTTCCCGCGAGCGCCAGACCTCGCATAGAGGCGGCGCTGGACGAGTTGCGCTGAGAAAGACCGGGAGCGACAGCCCGCTTAAAAGCCCTCAAGCACCAGCTTGCCCCGCGCTTTTCCGCTTTCAAGAACCGCATGCGCTGCTTTGAGGTTTTCCGCATTGATCGGACGGATGACCTCGGTCAGCGTCGTCCGGATTTTGCCTGCGTCCACCATGGCTGCGACTTCGTTGAGCAGTTTGCCCTGCTCGTCCATGTCGGCGGTCTCGTTCATCGAGCGTGTAAACATGAATTCCCAATGGACGGAGGCCGACTTTCGCTTGAAGGGCATTATATCCATCACGGCAGGATCATCGATAAGCCCCACGCGGCCCTGTGGGGCAAGCAGGTCCGCTATATCTGCGACGTGCAATTGCGTTTCGGTGGTGGAAAAGACAAAAGCCGGTTGGCCGATATCGAGCTCCGCGACTTGCGGTGCAATCGGATGGCTGTGGTCGATGACGTGGTGGGCTCCAAGCTCTTTTACCCAGGCTTGGGTTTCCGGACGTGATGCCGTTGCAATGACTGTCAGATCCGTCATTGCCCTCAGGAGTTGGATCGCAATAGAGCCGACACCGCCCGCGCCACCAATGATCAGTGCGCAATGCGCAGCACCTGGCACCGGCGTACTGACCTTGAGCCGGTCGAAAAGCATTTCCCACGCCGTAATGGCTGTCAGCGGCAGGGCAGCTGCCTCCGCATAGGAAAGCGTGGAGGGCTTTCGTCCCACGATACGTTTATCGACCAGATGAAATTCGCTATTGGCACCCTGACGATCCAATGCCCCTGCATAGTAGACTTGGTCGCCCACCACAAAGTCCTGGACGCCTTCACCTATGGCCACCACCTCGCCAGCAGCATCCCAACCGAGAACCTTCCATTGGCCGTCTTCAGCGGAGGCCCGGCGGCGAACCTTTGTATCGACAGGATTGACAGAAACGGCCTTTACCTTGACGAGCAGGTCACGGCCACTGGCGGCGGGCGTGTCTAGCTCGACATCCATCAGGGCATCTGCTCGATCCAGCGAACCCGCAGTTTGATACGCAATAGCCTTCATCTCGATTTCCTTTTTCAATCATATCAGCGAGGATATAAGGGCGCGAGACGGAAAGAAAACCACGTAAAAAGCCGCCCGAGATGTTTCCCGGACGGCTTGAGAATTGGCTTTCGGATCGATTGATCAGCCGACGATTTCGGTTTCAGCGAACCAGTAAGCAATTTCCTGAGCGGCTGTTTCCGGAGCGTCAGAGCCGTGAACCGAGTTCTCACCGATGGAGAGAGCAAAGGTCTTGCGGATGGTGCCTTCAGCAGCCTGAGCCGGGTTGGTTGCACCCATGATTTCGCGGTTCTTGAGGATCGCGTTTTCGCCTTCCAGAACCTGAACGACCGTCGGGCCGGAGGTCATGCCTTCAACGAGTTCGCCGAAGAAAGGACGTTCCTTGTGAACAGCGTAGAAGCCTTCAGCTTCGCGCTTGCTCATCCAGACGCGCTTGGAAGCAATGACGCGAAGGCCATTTTCTTCGAAAACCTTGGTGATAGCGCCCGTCAGGTTACGCTTGGTTGCGTCCGGCTTGATCATGGAGAAGGTGCGTTCAATCGCCATTGCCTGAAATTCCTCAGTTGTAGGGATAAGTGGGCGGTGTTTAGCCGCCCCGAATCGCGAAAACAAGGGGGTTCCGGCAATTTCACGCAGCCGTCATACGTCAGAGCTGAGAAGATTGAGCTTCAGGCGACCGCCCTGCCCTTTGCGCCATGCAGGTCCAGGCACCGCTCGAACCATTCAGCGACCGAATGATCCCTCGAGATTGCAAGCGAGCCGGTCGTGATCCGCAACCACTGGAGCGCACCAAACAGGATATAGTCCGCAAACAGAGGTGTTTCTCCGCCCAGATACGGCTGGAACTTCAACATATGCCGCATCGGCTCCAGTTGCGCAGTGAGATCGGTTATCGCCTGCGGACGACCGGCTTCGAACTCCTCCAGCTTGCGACCCAACCTCTCTTCACGGCTGGTGCGGAAATAGGTCTGGTCTTTCTCGTCCAGCATGTCGTGGATATCCTTGATCGCAATGCGCGAAAGCACCGGATGGACCAGCATCTGCGAGTAACCTTCTACGAAGCGTGCCAGTGCCTTGCCACCCTCGCCGCCAAACAGCGTCGGACGGTTGGGATAGGTATCTTCAAGATAAACTGCAATATCGAAGCTGTCGCGGATCAGGAGATCACCGTCGCGCAGAACCGGCACGGTTTTGGAGAACCCGTTTTCCAGCTTGGGAACTTCAGTGAACGGCACCGGCCGCTCGACATATTCAAGCCCCTTATGCTCCAGAGCCATGACGATCTTCCAGCAGTGCGGCGAGAAAGGCCTGCTCACATCGCGACCGCAGAGCGAGTAGAGAATTCTGGTCATGGCATTGGTCCCCTCATCTGGTTGGTGCGGCATTCAAGCGCCTGGCGCACCGTCCTGCAAATCATCATTTTTGATCGGTCTCATCTGCAAAGATAATCGAAGCCTCAGCCAAACGTTCCTTCGCCTGCACCTGATCCACTCATTCTCTTGCCAACCCCTGATTCTTCGGCCAAAACCGCGGCCATGATTACGATTACCGATCTTTCCGCACGCGTCGCAGGCCGCCTTCTTCTCGATCACGCCAGCGTCAGCCTTCCCACCGGCACGAAAGCCGGCCTTGTCGGGCGCAATGGCGCGGGCAAGTCCACGCTCTTTCGCGTCATCACCGGCGAGATGGCCTCCGAAAGCGGCTCTGTATCTCTCCCAAAGAATGCGCGGATCGGTCAGGTCGCACAGGAGGCCCCCGGCACCGAGGATCCTTTGATTGAAATCGTTCTGGCAGCCGACAAGGAACGGACGGCTCTTCTGAAGGAAGCGGAAGCTGCGACGGACCCGAACCGGATAGCTGAAATCCAGATGCGCCTCGTCGACATCGATGCGCATTCTGCGGAAGCTCGCGCGGCCAGCATTCTGGCGGGTCTCGGTTTCGACGCCGAAGCACAGGCGCGTCCGGCCTCATCATTTTCCGGCGGATGGCGCATGCGCGTGGCCCTGGCAGCGGTGCTCTTCTCGCAGCCGGATCTCTTGCTGCTGGACGAGCCCACGAACTATCTCGATCTCGAAGGCACGCTCTGGCTTGAAGATTACGTACGGCGCTATCCGCATACGGTCGTCATCATCAGCCACGACCGCGATCTTCTGAACAACGCCGTGAACGCCATTGTCCACCTCGACCAGAAGAAGCTGACCTTCTATCGCGGCGGCTACGACAGCTTCGAGCGACAGAAAGCGGAAAACGACGAACTACAGATGAAGGCCAAGGCGAAAAATGACGCCGCCCGCAAGCATCTGCAAAGCTTCATCGACCGTTTCCGGGCGAAGGCCACGAAGGCGCGTCAGGCCCAGAGCCGCATCAAGGCACTGGAGCGCATGGGCACTGTCGCGGCGGTCATCGAGGATCACGTTCAGCCGATCACGTTTCCGGAGCCTGAGAAGCAACCGTCTTCGCCCATTGTCGCGATCGACAAGGGTGTCGTGGGTTATGAGCCAGACAAGCCGATTCTGAAGGGCATCAATCTGCGCATCGACAACGATGATCGCATTGCCCTTCTCGGGTCGAACGGTAACGGCAAGTCCACTTTCGCGAAGTTTATTTCCGGAAGACTGGAAGCGCAGTCCGGCAACCTGCGGGTCGCCCCGAACCTGAAGATCGGGTTCTTCGCGCAGCACCAGTTGGACGATCTGATACCGGAACAATCGCCTGCCGATCATGTACGCAGGCTGATGCCGGATCAGCCCGAAGCGAAGGTTCGCGCCCGCGTGGCCCAGATGGGCTTGGCAACAGAGAAGATGGACACTGCCGCCAAGGATCTGTCTGGCGGAGAAAAGGCTCGCCTGCTCATGGGGCTTGCCGCGTTTCACGCTCCAAACCTTCTCATTCTCGACGAGCCGACGAACCATCTGGATATCGATAGCCGCAGGGCGCTCATCGAAGCGCTGAATGATTACAACGGCGCTGTGATCCTCATCTCACACGATCGCCATCTGATCGAGGCCACGGTGGATCGCTTGTGGCTTGTGAACGGGGGAACGGTCGCGCCCTTCGACGGCGATCTGGAAGACTATCGCTCCATCGTTGTTGCTTCATCACGCAAGAAGGACGAGAAACTTTCGACGGGTGTTGACGATAGTGTCTCCAAGTCCGATCAGCGCAAAGCAAACGCAGAAAAGCGCGCATCCCTCGCTCCGCTCAAGAAGCGCATCAACGAAGCGGAAGCACTGACTGCGAAGCTTGAAAAGCTGATCCAGGCTCTGGACGTTGAACTGGCAGATCCCAAGCTTTACGAGAAATCACCCGCCAAGGCGGCGGAGAAAGCAAAGCAGCGAAGTGATGCTGCTGCAAAACTTGCTGAAACAGAAGAACTCTGGCTCGAACTTTCTTCTCAGTACGAAGAAGCTCTGTCTTCATGACGCTTTGGCGGATTGATTAAATATGACTACAGATCTGCTTCACGTTCCTTGCGTGGGGCATCGATTATTGCCAGAACACTGCGATTGCGTTTTTTAGGTGTGTAGAAATCCTATTGCAGCTTTAGGAATATCTTAAAGCTTGGAACACATCATGGTTTAGAAAGCTGCGCAGAATGCACGGAAAGGTATTGCCTCGTGCAGGGTGCGCACTGTGCGCTCAAAGCGCATTTCGATAACATTTGATCATTGGCGTGTGCCCCTGGTGCGCGCAGCATTCAGCGTGCCTGCACAGCATCGCGCGATGCGTCTGTGCGTCTTGCGTCGAGCGAATGAACGCTCGCCCGGTTGTTTCGTGCGTAATCTCCATGATGGAGCGGACCGCTTTCCCTGATTGAACTGGACACATACATGCTTCGGACAATCTCGCTGAAAACGTCGTTGACCTCCGCCTTTGCGCTGCTTCTTTGCCTGCTGCTTCTGCAAGGCGGCTTCGCACTTTCGACCATGCGAAACATCTTCGGGAATGTTGATGGGCTTGCCCACGATGCGGTTCCAAGCGTCGACATTACGAACAGGTTGAATATCTCCATCGCAAATCTGCGCGGTCTGCAGACACGCCACATCCTGACAACCGATCCGCAGGCGATGAAGGATGCTGACGCTGCCTTGACGAAGGAAGTGAAGAAGCTGAAGGACCGGATGGCGACCTATGCGCCCATGATCTCGCTTGATGTCGAACGCAAGGCTTTCGCCGGGTTTACCGCTGCTGCCGACGAATATCTCAAGCTTAACGACAGACTCGTCAGCCTCTCGCGCGCCGGCGACAAGCAAGCCGCAGCATCGCTGCTTACGGGCGACATGGTGAAAAGCTACGAGTTGATGGACAACTATGCCGACGAGTTTCGCGATGCCAATGTCGACGAAGCCAAACGGATGTATGCGGAAAGTGCCACCCAGTTCAATAAATCCCTCATTTCGAACGGGCTTGTCCTCCTGGTTGGTATGATCGCTGGTATCGGAGCCACCATTTTCGTGTCGCGGGAAGTATCCCGCCCTATCGACCGGATCACAAAGCTGATGCGCAAGCTGGCCAATGCGGAGTTCAAGGTCGAGATCCCCTACCTCGACCGGAAAAACGAGATCGGCGACATGGCCAAGGCTGTTCAGGTGTTCAAGGAGAATGGTATCCGGGTTCAGCAGATTGCCGAGCAGGAAGCCGCTTTCGGCGAAAAATGCGACGAACTTCGCCAGGATATCGGCCATATGGTTCAGGCGGCGATCGAGGGAGATTTCTCTCGCCGTATGACCATCACCTATCATTTCAAGGAGCTCAATGCGTTCGCTTCTGGAATGAACGAACTGGTGGGCAACATTGAAGCAGGTCTCTCTGAAACCCGCAGAGTGATGAGCGCGCTTGCAACCGGTGACCTGACCGAGAGCATGCAGGGCAAGTTCAGCGGGGCCTTCTTCGAATTGCAGCAGAACGTGAATTCCACAATGGACACGCTGCGCGCCATCGTTTCCGAGGTTCGCTATTCCATTGACCAGATCAATTCCGGCTCCGGCGAATTGCGCTATGCGTCCGACGATCTGGCGAAGCGCACAGAACAGCAGGCCGCAGCCCTTGAAGAAACTTCGTCCGCGCTGGAAGTCATTACATCGGCTCTTCGTCAGTCGACGCAGCGTGCTGGTGATGCCGCCAAGAAAGTCGATCACGCTCGCGTCAGCACGGAGAATTCAAGTGTCGTCGTGGGTGATGCCATTGCCGCGATGGAGCGAATCGAGGCCGCTTCCGGGCAGATCGGACAGATCATCAATGTTATCGACGAGATTGCATTCCAGACCAATCTCCTCGCTCTGAACGCGGGCGTCGAGGCGGCACGCGCGGGCGAAGCGGGCAAGGGCTTTGCGGTTGTTGCGCAGGAAGTGCGCGAACTTGCCCAGCGTTCCGCCAATGCGGCCAAGGATATCAAGGCGCTCATCACCAAGTCGGGCGAGGAAGTGGGTGCCGGAGTTCGTCTCGTGACAGCGACGGGTCAGGCTCTATCCCAGATCCGAACGCATGTGGAAAGCATCAACGAGGAAGTTCATTCCATCGCCAGCTCTTCCAACGAGCAATCGAGCAGCCTGATGGAGATCAACCAGGCGCTTGGCCAGATGGACCAGGTAACCCAGCGCAATGCGGCGATGGTGGAGGAAACGACCGCCAGCACCAACAAGCTGGCGGACGATGCCTACCACCTCTCCAATCTGATTGCGCGGTTCAAGCTGGAGCGAGCTGGCCACGGCTCGCAACAGGGGTTCGCGAACAGCAACTCCCGGTCGGGCAGCGTTCCAATGGTTGCCGCCGGTAGAGGCTGATTTCAAAATGACCAACTGACCGGGCGCATTTCGGCGTCCGGTCGGTCTTTTGGACGGAAGATCAATTCGCAACGGGATTCACTTTGTCTTGCGATGCTCTATGGTCCTGCCTGTGATTTGCAGGAGTTGACCATGGAAAAGCCCGTCGCAGAGGATCTCTTTCTGGAGCAGGACACGGATCCTGAAACCCTTGCCTTCGTGGAGGCCCGCAATGATGCCTCAGCCAGCGTACTGACAACGCCGCACATGGAAGAGACCGCCAAGGCAATCCAGGCCTTGATGGAGCGCGAAGACCGACTCATCATCCCAAGCCGGCGCGGCAATTGGTATTTCGATTTTCACCGCACTGCTACCAATCCGCTCGGTCTGTGGCGTCGCCTGCCCGCAGATCTGGAGCCATCGCCGGACGCGCCTTGGGAAACCGTATTCGATGTCGACGCCTTCTGCGAGCTCGAAGGCAAGCGCTGGATTTTCGGCGGTGCAATCACCTGCCCTCTCCGGCCGACACGAGTTCTCCTCCGCCTTTCCGACGGCGGTTCCGACCTTTCGAGGCTGCTGGAATTCGATACGGAAACCAGAGCCATCGTCGAAGGCGGCTTCGACACGCCAGCTGTCCGCTCCCATGCCAGCTGGCTGAATGCCGACGAGATCTGCTATTTCGGCTCGATCGATGAGGACTCGGCCACCCAATCCGGATGGCCGCGCGTTGGACGCAGGCTGACCCGCGGAACCCGGCCCGAAGATGCGCCACCGCTCTATGCGGGCGAGAAGGCTGACGTCAGTGCCTATGCATTCGTTCTGCATCCGGAGTTCAACATGACTGGCCAAGCTGAGACCCGGTCGATCCATGTTTTTGTTGCCAACCATCAGATCGGAAAATCCAGCGTTCACGTCGGCCCCTCTCCTGCCGACCTGAAACGCCTGCCTCTGCCGGTTGACATGGATTTCGACATCAATCGCGGTTTCTTGGTCTGGCTTGCGAAAAGCGATGAGCAACTGGCGATCGGAACCTTGGCCTTGCAGAAGCTCACGCCTTTCTCGAGCGAGCCCCTGGATCAGAACCGGCGTATTCTGTTCGAGCCAAAGCCAGGCAGCGCGATCAGCCAGTTTGCACTACTGAGGGACTGGATAGTCTATGTTATCGAAGACCGGCTCCAGCCGTCTCTTTTCGTGCTCGATCTGACCGATGCGAATGCACAGCCGATCAGGATCGATTTGCCGGATGGATTCGAAGCCGTATCATTCTCATCGCAATACTCCGATCTTCATCTGGGAACTGACCGTGTATGGGTCACCGGGCGAGGCTTTCTCACGCCCCCCACCTGCTTCGAGTTGGATCTTTCGGATCACTCTTCACTGCCTATCCTGAAGAATGGCCGCTCGGCTCCAGCCTATTTTGATGCGGAGGGCATGCAGTCTCTCCTTCTGGAAGCGACTTCCGAAGATGGCACGCAGGTTCCCTATCATCTGGTCTTGCCGAAAACCTGGGAAGACGGCGAGCTTCCGGTACTCATTTACGGGTATGGTGGGTTCAGCGTACCCCTTTCCGCCGGCTACTCCGGCGTAACCGGTGGTTGGCTTCAACAGGGCGGTGCCTACGTGCAAGCCTATATCCGTGGCGGAAGCGAGCTCGGCCCTGACTGGCACACCGTTGCCAAGCGCGAGGGCAGACACAAGGCCTTCGAGGACTTTGTGGCCATCGCGCGAGATCTCGTAAAGCGCGGTTATTCGAAACCAGCGCGCATTGCCTGCACCGGCGGCAGCAATGGCGGCCTGCTGACAGGTGTCATGTTGACGCGCTATCCTGATGATTTCGGCGCTGTGTGGTGCCGTGTCCCGGTCCTCGACATGATGCGCTTTCACGAGTTCCCGGCAGGACGGGCATGGATGGATGAATATGGCGATCCTGACAAGCCGGAGGATAGAGCCTTCCTGCTCGACTATTCTCCGCTCCAGAATGTGCAGCCTGCTGCCGTCAAACGCTACCCGCCGATCTATATCGAAAGCTCGAGCAATGACGACCGCGTTCACCCTTCCCATGCTCGACGCGTTGCAAAGCGTCTGGAAGAGGCCGGACATCAGCCTCTGTTCCATGAATATGGTTCAGGCGGGCACGGTGGTGCCGGAAATTCCGCCGAAATGGCTCGACGTACCGCCATGGGCTACAGCTTCCTCCGACAGACGATCATGAAGCCGTGAAGGCAACCGTAAGTCAGCTATTTCAAGCATTCCTCAAGGCGTTTTTGACCGCCCCACTTGAGGAATGCAGCTTGCGTCGCCTTCACCATCGCCGCCTCTTGATTTGCCTCATACTTGACCCGGGGGATGCTTGAGCCAAAGAAAACCCAAATCACACCAGAGTCCATTTGGCCTGCAAAACGATTGGCGCGAGTTATGTTATCTGTGATCGGCAAGCCCGCCAAAGCTCTAGCGAGCGCTGGAGTACCCTCGCCTATACGTGGGCCGGCATCGCCTACAACAAATGGAACAGGAATCTTTGTGTCTGTTCGAATGGCAACTCCGAAGGATCCCATCAGGACACCATGCTTAGTCAGGACCTTACTAGATGGGATCACTGCCGCAGGTACTCTTAAGGGATGCACGTAGCGTTGCTGCGCCGCGACGTCTTTAATGGTTTCGTCTGCCAGTTTTGTTGGCGATACATAAAAACCACTACCGTCAGCTTGCTCGACAGGAACAACTCCCTTTACAAGCTTGCTGTTGATGGTAACCGCATCAACCCCTAAAATGCCGTACCAACGAACCACACCGACCGATGGATCTTTCCATTTCGAAGATCCAATCTTAGCTACATCCTGCATAAATTTGCCGGTGCATGTGCGATTATCGATGGAGCCGTGATATTTATCACCGGTAGGCAGGTTAACTTCACCCGCATTACAAAGATGAATAAGGGCTCCTGCCGCGGCGTTTAGAGGATGATATGCTTTAGCGTAGCCATCGATGTTAATATGCAGCTTGGACGTACCAAGGATCGTATCGTCGTCTAAAACAATAGCGGAGTTGAGACCTTTTATACCCCCTATTGGTTCACCCCTGCATCCTGGGGAAGCGTGTACTTGAATAGGTGCCAATACTAAAGCTAGCACAATCTGTAGAAATAATGGCTTCATCCCACTCTCCCAAAAGCTGAGAGCAGGCTATCGCAAAAATAGAAATTTTCAACCAGATTCTAAGCGTATCTACTTGAGTACATCGAGGGCAGCCATCTTGAAGTAATTGCGCCGCAATCAGGCACCCTCAATGTTACTCTATTCCCTATGAGGAAGTTCAGCTCTTGAAGCCGCCATGGAAGGCAATCTGGCCCACCGGATGACGCGGGCTTGGCACTTCACGCGCCTGCAATGCCTCGGGCAGCAGAGACGCATCGCCCTGCTTGCCGATAGCGACCGATGCGTGCAGCACATGATTTTCGGGCAGATTGACAGCCTTTGCCATCGCGTCCTTGTCGAAGCCAGCCATGGCATGCGCGGCAAAACCGGAGATATGCGCCTGCAGCGCGAGATAGCCCCAGGCGGCGCCGGCATCAAACGTGTGGCTGCCGTTATCGACAGCTTCGGTCTTGCCCGGAGGTACCATCTTCGTTTCGCTGGCGACGATCACGAGAGCCGATGCAGTCTTTGCCCAGGTCTGGTTGAACGGCAGCAGAGCGCCGAGAATTGCATCCCATGCAGCATCGCCGCGCAGGGTGTAGATGAAACGCCAAGGCTGCGCGTTGAAGGCAGAGGGCGCCCAGCGTGCTGCTTCCAGAATGGTCTGAAGGTCATTTTCACTGATTGTTGCCTCGGTAAATGCACGGGGCGACCAGCGGGCTGGAAAAATGTCTGAAACAGGATGATCGGCCTTGCGGGTATTTGTCGTCATTAAGCGGCTCCAACTAGGATTACCAAAAACTCCCGCCCATCAGCTAGCAATACCTTTCGCATCGCACAAGCGAGGGAGAGTTGCTTTCCGGACGAATTAACTCAGGCTTTTTTGACCCAACGGCCTTCCGGAGATTGCTGCCAATAGGTCAGAGCATGGCCTTGAGCCTTCAGGCTCTTCCACTGCTCTCGCGCCCCCTCCAGTTGGGCATTGTCGTAGCCATCGAACATGAAGACCACGCGCTCATAGGGCGCAAGTTCAGGAGGCTGCGCTCCATCCACGATGAAGCGCACGCTTGCTGCGTTGGCGTTGGCCAAACTCTCCGTTAACAGAACAGGCTGATCGCGCTCAAACGCATCCCCATCCGCGCCATGGGGCAGGAAACTGTCCTCTCGAAACGTCCAGAGGTGCTGATCCAGCATGTCCACACGATCCCTGCCGACCGTCTGGACGATGACACGCCATCCCCGCTCCACGCTCTTTTCCAGGAGGGCCGGAAGGGCATCCTCCAGCTTGGATTCGGTCAGATGATAGAAAAGCACCTCTGTCATGCGATAGGTCAGCCTTCGTAACGATCCCGGATCAACTGATCGAGCAGGCGGACGCCATAACCGGAACCCCAGGACTGATTGATCTCGGTCGAGGGAGATGCCATGGCCGTACCTGCAACATCAAGATGCGCCCAGGGAGTTTCTCCAACGAAGCGCTTGAGGAACTGGGCGGCGGTGATTGAGCCGCCATAGCGGCCACCGGTGTTTTTCATATCGGCGAACTTGGAATCGATCAGCTTGTCGTATTCCTTGCCGAGCGGCATGCGCCAGACCTTTTCACCGGTCTTCTCTCCAGCGGCAAGAAGTCCTTCGGACAAGGGATCGTCATTGGAGAACAGGCCTGCGTGGAGATTGCCGAGTGCGACGACAATAGCCCCAGTCAGGGTCGCAAGGTTTACCATGAATCTCGGCTTGAAGCGGTCGTTGCAGTACCAAAGAGCATCTGCAAGAACGAGGCGCCCCTCGGCATCGGTATTGATGATTTCGATGGTCTGGCCCGACATGGATGTGACAATGTCGCCGGGGCGCTGGGCCTTGCCATCGGGCATGTTTTCCACCAGCCCCAGAATACCGACCGCATTAACCTTTGCCTTGCGAGCCGCCAGTGTATGCATCAGGCCGATGACCGCCGCCGCGCCGCCCATATCGCCTTTCATGTCTTCCATGTTGGCAGCTGGCTTGATGGATATGCCGCCCGTATCGAAGACCACTCCCTTGCCGACAAAGGCCAGCGGCTTGTCTGAGGCCTTGCCGCCCTTCCACTGCATGACCGCCAGTCGCGGCGGCCGCTCCGAACCCTGGGCCACGCCCAGCAGCGCACCCATTCCGAGCGCCCTCATCTCGGTTTCAGTCAGAATTTCGACCTCGACACCAAGTGTGACCAGTGCCTTCGCATGATCGGCGAACTCTATGGGACCAAGGACATTCGGCGGAAGGTTGACGAGTTCGCGCGCCAGATTGACGCCACCCGCTACCGCTTGCACGTCGCCAAGCAATGCGGCGGCTTCATCCGACACTGCGCTGATGATGGTGACGGAGACGGTCTTCACGTCGCCTTCTTCATCATCGCCCTTCTTGGTTTTGAACCGGTCGAAGGAATAGGCGCGAAGCAGCATTCCAAGCGCAACGTCCGCGACCTGACGGGGCGTTGGAACCGTGCCCGGCGCATCAAGATAGACCGCGACTGTCTCGGCTTTTTTGATGAGACTCGCCGCCTTGCCTCCCGCACGCAGCCAATCGTGATCGCTCAGAGCCTGCGTCTTGCCAAGGCCAATCACAGAGACGCGATCGAAGGGTGATTGATGCGGAGCAATCAAATCCAGCACCGTCATCGATTTTCCATGAAACTTCGCTACACCCGCAGCCCTTTCGAGGATCTCCGCAGGATCGGCTTCACTTGCCCCTGAAGGCTGCTTCTCATCCGAGGCCTGGAACAGGATTGCAAGATCGGCCCGCTCCGTGCGGGAGGCAAAACGGATATCGAGTTTGGAAGACATGTCTTCTCCGTAGACTAAAGAGGCAGGATTGATTTGACAGGCATTTGGTGTGCAGGCGCACGGCGACAAGCCCTGAATCGTTCAGGTGTAGTTTACCGCACGGTTCTATCCCTTGCTAGAAGACAGTTCTCGTGGCTATTGTCGGCCGCGATCGGGGCCGGGAAATAGAAAGTGGCGTATATCTTACAATCTAACTCTCTGTCATCTAAGGATGCAGCCGTCGAGTTGTTTCGTCGGCCTGTGACCTGGTTCGTTTCGTTGTTCGCGCTTTGGTGGATATTGCTCGGCGTGTTCTACGCGTTCCCACAGATCGACCTGTGGGCGGCCAAGGCGTTCTTTCGTGAGAGCGGGTGTGCACTTGGAAGTACAGATTTAAGGACATGTGGCTACTTTCCGGCGGCGCGGGAGCCAGTCCTGATTTTTGTCCGGAAATTCTACTTCTATGTTCCGATTGCTGTGGCCATGGTGATCATTCTGCTGATGATCCGCAATTTCCAGCATCACGGAGCTACCTACGATGCGACAAGAACCCGACGCTATTCGGTCGCTCTTCTGTCTTCGATCCTCGGTCCCTATCTGTTGGTCAACCTGATCCTGAAGACCATATCGGGCCGGCCTCGCCCCTACGAAACAGATCTGTTTGGCGGCACCCACGCCTTCGCTTCGGCCGGGACGCTGGATGGATCCTGCTTGTCAAACTGCTCCTTTATATCCGGCGAGGCAGCCGGTGCCGGCTGGCTGGCATGTCTCATTGTCCTGCTGCCGCCACGTTTGAGAGTCATCTTCGGGCCAGTCATCCTGATGCTGTGTCTTGTCTCGCCCTATCTCAGGGTCGCATTCGGCGGGCACTATCTATCGGATGTGACGCTAGGCTTCCTTTCCTCCTGTGTGGTCTATGCTGCGGTCGCGGTGTACTACGAGACACAGAAAGAAAAAAATCGGTGGTCGAAAACGGCTTTGTGAGCAGGCAACTGTCGCCTTGACCACATAAATTGCGTAAGAGCCGATTAAGGCGTAGCTCAATTTCATTGGGCTGCGCATGAAGCCGCAGCAAATGTTGGCGTATCGGATCCGTATGAAAATACTCGAACTCTACATTTTCCGGCGTGCTTTCCAGATGTTTCTGGTCACATTGGTGCCGGTCCTGACAATCATCTGGACGATCCAGGTGTTGGGACGCATCAATCTGGTGACTGATACCGGTCAGTCCATGGGCTCGTTCATGACGTTGGCAACGTTTATCCTGCCAACGATCATCCCTGTCGTCCTGCCCTTCGCAATTGTCATCGGCATCACTCAAACGCTGAATGCGATGAACAACGATTCGGAGCTTGCCGTCATCGATGCCGCAGGTTCTGCACGGTCGATCATCTATCGTCCGGTGATGATCCTTGCGATTACCATGGCAGCATTCTCGTTCCTGATCACGAATTTCGTCGAGCCCGCCGCGCGCGTCAAAGCGCGCGAAATGGTCGCCGCAGCCTATGCGGATCTTCTGTCTTCGGTCATTGAGGAAAAAACGTTCCGCAGCATTGAGGACGGACTTTACGTCCAGATCTCCGAGCGGCATTCCGGTCGTGTTCTGACCGGGATTTACATGGTCGACTATCGCGATCCGAACATGGATCTCATCTATTATGCCCGCGAGGGATCGATTGCCGAAGACGGCAAGACGCTCACGATGCGCGATGGTGAGGTTCACCGCAAGACGAAGGAAGGTCGCATCTCCATCGTCAAGTTCGTGTCCTATGCATTCGATTTGTCCTCCATGACCGAATCGACTGACGGTGCACCTGTGTTTGCCAGTGACAGAAGCCTGTCCTTCCTGCTGAAACCCGACCCGACAGACAAAACCTTCCTGTTCTCGCCGGGCAGCTTCCGCTCGGAGTTGCATAGGCGCATGTCCGATTGGCTCTTGCCTGTTGCCTTCGCCCTGATTTCACTGGTCGTGGCAGGCGGCGCTCGCTCAAGCCGTCGAGCACGACTTCATCCCATGGTCCTGGCGCTCATCTTCTGCTTTACCCTTCGATGGCTCTCGTTCTATGTGACGAATCTTTCGAAGAACAATCCCGCGGTCACTCCACTCGTCTACGCCGTTCCGATCGGTTTCGGCCTGATATGCGCTTACATGCTGGTGACCAACAGGCAGCTTGCAATGCCGCGCTTCATTTCGCAGCCACTGGGTCGCCTTTCGGATCTGGCGCGCCGTCGCCTGGCGAGCGTCAACTCGGCACAGGGAGGTTCGCAATGATTGCAGCGCCGACCCTCAGCCGCTACTTTTTCAAGCGCTACATCATCACTTCCGTCTGGTTCCTGCTCGGCGTCTGCGGCATTATCTTTCTCGCCGATTTCAGCGAGACGAGCCGTCGCATGTCCGGCTTCGTTGGCTACAGCGTCACCGGCGGCCTGCTGATGAGTGCCCTTCGCCTGCCGCTTATCCTTCAGCAGACCATTCCGACTCTCACCCTTTTCATCGGCATGACAACGCTGATTGCACTGAACAGGCGCTCGGAACTCGTGGTCACACGCGCAGCAGGCCTTTCCGTCTGGCAGTTCGTTCTGCCCTTCGTTGCTGGCGCCTTCGTGATCGGTATCGTGACGACGACAGTGATCAATCCCCTCGGCGCCTGGGGCCAGGATCTGGCCACCTCCATGGAGACAGACTGGCGCAAGGCTAGCAACGCATCGAAGCCTTCGAACTTTCTGCCGTGGCTGAGACAGATTGATGGGGATAGCGATACGGTTATTGGTGCCAAGAGCTTTGACAACGGCGGAACGCGTCTATTCAATGTCGTCGTGTTCCATTTTGACAAGAATGGTCGCATCACGCTCCGGCAGGATGCAGACTCGGCGACCTTGGAAAATGGTTACTGGAAGCTTAACAACGTTCTCGATACCCGAACCGATGCTCCGGCATCCCGAAAAGAAACGGCGCAGGTTCGGACCAACTTGAAACAGGAGTTTCTGCAGGAGTCTCTGTCAAAGCCCGAAAGCGTTGCTTTCTTTAACATTTTACGAAAAATTGAGGTTGCCCGATCCTTCGGTATCTCTACAAAGGCTCTGGAAACTCAGTTCCATTCGCTCTTGTCCTTGCCGCTCCTCTTGGTGGCAATGACGCTCATTGCAGCAACCGTATCTCTTCGTTTCAGCCGAATGGCGCAATCGCGCTCGGTGATTCTGGGTGGAATCGTTTGCGGCTTCGTGCTTTATGTTGTGTCTGTGCTTGTGAAAGCATTTGGGAGTAGCGGTGTCGTGCCACCTTTCGTAGCAGTCTGGATTCCAGTGATTGTTGCGTTGGCGCTCGGTGCAACGATCCTGCTCCATCAGGAGGATGGCTAGTGGCGGTAAATGACCGCGGGAATATCAGACGGCTTTTCGCTGCCCTGCTGACAAGCACGGCTGCGTGTGTTGCGGCTGCCTACCCGTTGCCTGTTTCTGCGCAGGATTCACCCCTCGCACCCGCAGTTGCCGATGGAGCAAAGATGCTCCTGCGCGCGAATGAACTGACCTACAATCAGGATTCGCAGCGCGTCACGGCAGTCGGTGGCGTTCAGATCTATTACAATCGCTACCGCATGGTGGCGCAGCGTGTCGAATACGACCAGAAATCCGGTCGCGTAATGGCGACGGGCAATATCGAGCTGATCGAGCCCGGTGGAACCCGTGTCTATGCCGATGCGATGGACGTGACGGATAACTTCGGCCAAGGCTTCGTGAACTCGCTTCGCGTCGAAACGACCGATAATACGCGCCTGGTTGCGGAAAGTGCCGAACAACTTCCCGACGACAAGATGGTGCTGAACAACGGCGTGTACACGGCATGTCTGCCCTGCGCCCAGCGCCCGGACAAAGCCCCGCTTTGGCAGGTGAAGGCGCAGCGTGTCATCCGTGACGGAAAGGCGCACACCATCCGGCTTGAGCACGCCCAGTTCGAACTGTTCGGCATGCCAATCGGCTATGTTCCTTTCGTAACGGTTCCCGACGAAACGGTTGAGCGCAAGTCAGGCTTCATCTTCCCGCGCGCCACTGTGACCGACAAACTCGGCGTGGGTCTGACCGTTCCCTACTACCATGTCTTCTCACCGAGCATGGATGCGACGATCAGCCCAACCTACTACACCAAGCAGGGTCTTCTGCTGCAGGGTGAGGTTCGCAACCGCTTTGAAAACGGCGACCATACGTTCCGTTTCGCCTATATCGATCAGAAGGATCCGGGCGCCTTCGTGAAGGGCACGAGCGATGAACGTGCCGATCAGCGTGCCATGGTCGCATCGAAGGCACGGTTCGAGATCAATCCTCGCTGGGCTTTTGGCTGGAATGTCATGGCCCAGACGGACAATAACTTCTCGAAGACCTACAAGCTGACCGATGTTGCAGGAACGCCGTTTACCAACGACATCTACCTGACAGGGGTCGGGCAGCGGAACTACTTCGACCTGCACAACTACTATTTCGATATCCAGGACACGGATGCTCGCCGTACGGCTGAAAAGCAGCAGGCCATCGTTTATCCGTCTCTGGACTATCTCTATTACGCGCCGGAATCGGTCGCGGGTGGCGAGTTGAAGGTAACCTCCAACTTCACAAACTTGTCGCGCCGCCTTGACGACTTCTACACCGAAGGTACGTCAACGCGTTTCCGTGGCCTGGAAGGCAGCTACAGCCGCTTCTCCAGCGAGGCGGAATGGAAGCGGACGTTCACAACGGATGAAGGCCTTCTGCTGACGCCGATTCTCGCTGCACGCGGTGATGTGTTGCGCCACACGGGTGATGCTGCGCCTGGCTTCAACGGCGTGACCTATGCCGGTGGTTTTGAAGGCGACAGCGCGAGCACGCGCTACATGCTGACGGCAGGTCTTGAGGCACGCTACCCGATCCTGATCGAAGGTGCGGGCAGCAGCCACATCATCGAACCGATGGCGCAGATCTTCGCACGTCCGGATGAGCAACTCGCCGGTCGCCTGCCCAATGAAGATGCCCAGAGCTTCGTATTCGATGCGACTTCGTTGTTCGACCGGGACAAGTTTTCCGGCTTTGACCGTATCGAAGGCGGCACGCGCGCCAATGTCGGCATTCGCTACAACGGCAGCTTCGACAATGGCATCGGCGTTCGCGGTATCTTTGGTCAGTCCTATCGGATCGCAGGCCTGAATTCGTTCGCGACAGCGGATCTCGTCAATGTTGGCGCGCAATCCGGCCTGGAATCGGATGTTTCCGATTTCGTTGCCATGGCTGCGATCGATCTTCCGCAGGGCTACAGTTTCCAGGGCCAGGGTCGTTTCGACGAAAAGTCCTTCGAACTGCGCCGTGCCGATGCCTCGATCAGCTATTCGCTTCCACGGGTGAGCGGATCATTGATCTATACGAACATACAGGCGCAGCCTGATTATGGTCTGAACACGGATAGCCAGTACCTGAAGAGTGCCGCCAATTTCCGCATCAACGAAAATTGGTCACTCGGCACCTCAGCGACGTGGGATCTCAACAATGATCGCGTCATTCGGCGTGGTATCGGCGTAACCTACGCGGACGAGTGCACGATCTTCACAGTTGGCTACACGGACAAGCCGGCCAGCACGGATGCCAATGACTGGACGGTCACGGCTCGGTTGAGCTTCCGCACACTGGGCGACATCAATATCGGTGGCGATACCACCCGATAGAGGTCGACCCTGGACATGCGTGCGGAACGTCATTGTTTTGCCGCATGAAATGTGCAATCGAACACACAAAGCGCGTTAATTGGACAGGCGGCGTCGATGCCGCCTCGCTGCCAGGAAGAGGATGAGAAATGTTCGCAAGCGTAGCATGGCGCCGGATTGCCCTTGCCACAACGGCGCTCGCCATATCCTTTGTTGCTGAGCCCATGACGCAGACTGCCTCGGCAGCGACCGAGGTTGTGTCTGTCGTCAACAAGACTCCAATTACATCGTCTGATGTGGCAAAGCGCGTCGCGTTCCTGAAACTGCAGCGGAAAACCGGCAATCTGCAGAAGATGGCCCGTGACGAACTGGTGGAAGAAGCTCTCAAGCGCGATGAGATTGCGCGCGTTCGCATGTCGGTGAGCACCGATGACGTGGATCGTTCATTCGCAAAATTCGCCGCAAGCAACAAGCTGACGCCAGCGCAAATGAGCGAGATCCTCAATAAAGCCGGTGTCGGCGTCGAGCATTTCAAAGCCTTTATCGCGGTGCAGATGAGCTGGCCTCGTCTTGTCAACGCGCGTTACGGCGCTGGCCGCATGTCGAATGACGAACTGGTCAAGCGCATGATGCAGAACAAGGAAAAGCCGGTCACAACGGAATATTTCCTCCAGCAGATCATTTTCGTGATCCCGGAATCCAAAAAGGGAAAGATTACTGCACAGCGCAAGGCTGAGGCGGAAAAATCCCGCTCCAGCTTCCCGGGCTGCGCACAGGCAAAAGATTTTGCAAAGACCATGCGCGATGTCTCGGTGCGCGATCTGGGCCGTCTGATGAAGCCGGAATTGCCGGAAGAGTGGAAGCCGCTGATCGAGAAGGCCTCAGCCAATGGTACGACAGGCACCCGCGTGACTGAAAAGGGCGTCGAATTCCTGGCCATCTGCAATCAGCGTCAGGTCTCGGATGATGCGGCGGCGGAAGTCGTGTTCCGCGCGGAAGACATCGGCAAGGCCAAGAAGGGCGGCGAAGACCCCAACAGCGCCAAGTATCTTGAAGAACTGCGCAAGAAGGCGCAGATCGTAAATCCGTGAGACTGAAATTGGTTGAACGTCCGCTGGCATTGACGCAAGGCGATCCGGCCGGCATCGGTCCGGACATTGCAATCTCGGCTTGGCTGAAGCGCAAAGATCTGGGCCTGCATCCCTTTGTCTATATCGGCGACCCGGAAGCCCTTGCCGCACGCGCGCGCCTGCTCGGTGAAGAGATCCAGATCCGCGAGACGGATGCACAAGACGCCTGGAAGCATTTTGATCAGGCTTTGCCGATTCTTCCGGTGGCCATTGGCAGCGTGATCGCGCCGGGACGCCCCCATATCGTTGCTGCCCGATCAATCATTAGCTCGATTGAAAACGCAGTCTCGCTCACCATGCAGGGTATCACCGCCGCGGTTGTGACCAATCCGATCGCGAAGTCGGTGCTCTACGAGGCTGGTTTCAAGTTTCCGGGCCACACGGAATTTCTCGCCGATCTTGCGCAGCGCGCCACCGGCAAGGATTGCAGACCTGTCATGATGCTGGCCGGGCCAAAGCTCCGGGCAATTCCCGTCACGATCCATATACCGCTGGCGGACGTCCCACGTAGACTGACAGCCGACGCAATCATCGAGACATGCTCGATTGCGTATCACGACCTGCGCTATCGCTTTAACATTGCTTCTCCGCGGATAGCCGTTGCAGGCTTGAACCCGCATGCGGGCGAAGACGGCGCCATGGGCACCGAGGATCGCGATGTCATTGCACCAGCCATCGAGCAGGTGCGCGCGCGCGGTATCAATGCATTTGGCCCTCTGCCCGCCGATACCATGTTCCACGATGATGCGCGTAGCCGCTATGATGTGGCGGTGTGCATGTATCACGACCAGGCCCTCATACCGGCTAAGGCTCTTGGCTTCGACGATTCCGTCAACGTGACGCTTGGCCTGCCCTTCATTCGGACGTCTCCGGATCACGGCACTGCCTTCTCGCTTGCGGGCACCGGTATCGCGCGCGACACCAGTCTGATTGCTGCTTTGAGACTCGCATCCAGATTGGCCGCACATGAGGCGCAGCAAAACTGATGGGCACATTGGACGGGCTTCCGCCGCTGCGCGATGTCATCAACCGGCATGGGCTTGATGCGCGCAAGGCTCTTGGACAGAACTTTCTACTGGATCTCAATCTCACGCAGAAGATCGTGCGTACTGCGGGCTCTCTGGAAGGTGTCACTGTCTTCGAGGTCGGCCCCGGTCCGGGTGGTCTCACGCGCGCAATCCTGTCTCTCGGTGCGAAGAAGGTCATTGCAGTCGAGCGCGATTCCCGCTGCCTACCCGCTCTTGCGGAGATTTCAGACTTCTATCCGGGACGGCTTGAGGTCATCGAAGGGGATGCGCTGAAAACGGATTTTGCAGCGCTAGCGCCCGAAGGTCCGGTCAAGATCATCGCCAATCTTCCCTACAATGTTGGAACGCAGTTGCTGATCAACTGGCTGCTGCCGCATCAATGGCCACCCTTCTGGGAATCGCTGACGCTCATGTTCCAGAAGGAAGTGGGCCAGCGCATTGTCGCACGCGAAGATGATAACCATTACGGCCGCCTGGGCGTGTTGTGCGGATGGCGCACGGATGCTCGTATGGCTTTCGACGTACCGCCCCAAGCGTTCACACCGCCGCCGAAGGTGACCTCTTCTGTCGTTCACCTGGTGCCGAACCAGAATCCACTTCCGTGCGACGTGAAGAAGCTTGAAAAGGTCACGGAAGCCGCCTTTGGGCAGCGCCGGAAAATGCTGCGGCAGAGCCTGAAGCCCCTTGGTGGCGAGGTTCTTCTGGCAAGAGCCGAGATTGATCCGACACGCCGTGCTGAGACACTCTCCGTCCACGAGTTCGTCGCGCTGGCCAACCTTCTCTGATGGCACAAAAAGGCTCGAAAGCGTGTCGCGATCTTTCAGATTCGCTCCTGACGCTTTATCTCTTTGTTTTATCGCATGTCGTCATCGCAAAACCGCTGCACACTTTTGCGCGCCATGCTTTAGTTGCAGAAGCCACGGCGCCTATTGATGCACTCAGCTGGACCTCAGCGCGGTAGCACCGGCTCTTCCTCAAGCAGCTCCCGAACGAAATCGAAGAGACCATGGCGGCGATCGCGGCGAACGCGCTCCGCATTCACGATGCAGTTCACGTGACCGAAAGCCTCATCGAGATCATCATTGACGATGACATAGTCATATTCGCGCCAGTGCTCGATTTCGGCGCGTGAATTTGCCAAGCGTGTACGGATGACCTCCTCGGTATCCTCAGCGCGGCGATGCAGGCGCGACTGGAGTTCCGTCATGCTGGGCGGCAGGACAAAGATGGAGACGATGTCTGCCTTCATTTTTTCCTGAAGCTGTAGCGCGCCCTGCCAGTCGATATCGAACAGCATGTCACGGCCCTCGGCCATGGCCTTTTCGACAGGTTCACGGGGCGTGCCGTAATAGTTTCCATGCACTTCCGCCCATTCGAGAAGCTCGCCATTATCGCGCATGCGTTCGAACTGCGGGATGGAGATGAAATGATAGTGCTTGCCTGCGATCTCGCTCGGGCGCTTCGCGCGCGTCGTGACGCTGACGGAGATTTCCAGGCTGTGGTCGTCCCGCAGCAGGTTGCTGGCAATTGTGGATTTGCCAGCGCCCGATGGTGACGACAGCACCAGCATCAGGCCACGCCGGGCGATTTTTGTTGGCACGGAAGACACCGGGCTCATTGGCTACTCCAAATTCTGAACCTGTTCGCGAAACTGGTCGATCACCACTTTCAACTCGATACCGGCTGCGGTTACCGCGGAAGAGTTCGATTTGGAACAGATCGTATTCGACTCGCGGTTAAATTCCTGTGCAAGAAAATCGAGACGGCGGCCGACCGGGCCACCTTTCTGCAAAAGTTCCTCGACTGCGCCGACATGGGCCTTCAACCGATCGACCTCCTCCCGTAGATCGGCCTTGGTCGCAAGCAGCGCGACCTCTGCGTAAAGCCGCTCCCGCTCCAGCCCCCCATTGCCATCGAGGAGGCTTGCGACTTGAGCTGCCAAGCGCCGGGTGATCTCTTCCGGCGAACGGGAGGGATCCAACTCAATAACCGTCGTCAGCCGCGCGATTGTCTCCAAATGCTGACGCAAAACCAAGGCAAGCGCGTTTCCCTCATGGATCCGCATGGACACCAGATCGGACAGAGCCGTCTCCAAACCTGCGAGAATATCCCGATCCCTGATCTCGAGTGCTGCTAGTTCTTCGCCAGCTTCCCGAATATCAACAAGTCCACGAATAGAAAGCACGGTATCGAGCTTGAGCGGTGCGTTATCAACAAGACCTCCCAACTCTTCTCGAAGTTTGAGAACGGCCTCCAGCGCGTCGCGGTTGAGAACGGCCTCCATTCTGGATTCCGCCACGGAAACGGATAGCGTAGCCTGAATGTTGCCACGGCTCAGATGCTTCGAGGCACGCGCCTTGATTTCACTTTCCATCGCTTCGAAACCTGGCGGCAGACGAAGACGGAAGTCGAGCCCCTTACCGTTGACAGAACGCAACTCCCAGACCCAACGAAAGCGACCGCTGGTGCCCTCGCAGCGGGCAAACCCTGTCATGGATTGTACATTCATCATCTGGCCTCAGAATTCATGCTGCAACCGGAACCGGCTACGTTGATAAAGAAAAGCGCCGCCGGAGCGACGCCTGGAATTGGTAATGTGCATGCCGCGTCAGTTGCCCTTCGGCGGCTTCTCGGCATCGGCCCCGCCCGGTGAACCGCCATTGAGCGTATCACCCGAGGCGTTGGCCCGTTCGGCCTCGATCTTGCGCCAACGCCGCACATTGGCATTGTGCTCGTCGAGCGTCGCCGCAAAAGCGTGTCCGCCGGTTCCATCCGCAACGAAATACAGGTCATTCGTCCGCCACGGATTGGCAACAGCTTCCAGTGCTGCCCGCCCGGGGTTTGCGATCGGGGTCGGAGGAAGTCCCTTGATCTGATAGGTATTGAACGGCGTTTGCTTGTCGATATCAGATCGCATGATCGGCCGATCGGCAGGACGCCCAGCGCCACCAAACAGGCCATAGAGGATCGTCGGATCCGATTGCAGGCGCATGCCTTTGTTCAAACGGTTCATAAAGACCGAAGCGACATGCGCGCGCTCATCGTCCTTACCGGTCTCCTTTTCCACGATTGAGGCGAGCGTGACGAATTCCTGCTTCGTCTTGATAGGAAGATCCGGATCGCGCTTGGCCCAGATCTGATCGATTAGCTTTTCCTGTGCTGCCCGCATCTGAGCCAGGATTTCGCCGCGGGTCGTACCACGAGAGAACTTGTAAGTATCCGGACGCAGGCTTCCTTCCGGCGGCAGTTCATTCGGCACCGGACCTTCGAGGATTGGATCATCCGCCAGGCGCTTGACCATCTGCTGAACGGTCAGCCCCTCGGGCATGGAGACTGAATAGAGAATGGACTTGCCGGATTCCAGCAGCAGGGCAATGTCCTTCATCGACATCCCTGCCTTGATCTCGTACTCGCCCGCCTTCAGTGTCTGCTCCTTCTGGAGATAGCTCGCCGTCATATACCGGAAGACACGGGCATCGGAGACGATGCCATTGCGCTCCAACATCTGCGAGATCTGGGCGAGACCTGCACCATCCGGCACGACGAAATGCGTGTTCGTGGTGAGCGGTCCAGGTTGTTGATAAGCGGATATGACGTAGTAGAACGCGGCGACGGCCACAACACTGACGAGGACGATCAAGGTCATCAGGAAATTCAGGAAGATGACCAACTGGCTTCGGGCCTTGCGGGAACGGCGCGGTGGTTCGGGCACCCGCTCCGGCTTCAGAGCCTCGTTTGGCGATTTTGGCATGAACGGGCCACTGCCGGAGCTGCCGCCTGCCGAATTCGGTTCGCTTGTGCTGTTCGTATCGGTCACCGCTACTCCTTAAATCAGCTCAACAATGCCGGTCTGTGACCAAGCAATGCGGCGAAAACAGGGATTGTAAGCGGGAACCGGTCGGTCACGACGCGGCTCCCACTTCGAAATCAGCCTTCGTAGCGACGCAGGACCAGCGATGCGTTCGTGCCGCCGAAGCCGAAGGAGTTGGAGAGTGCCACGTTGATTTCGCGCTTGCGCGCGACATGCGGCACCAGATCGATAGCCGTCTCCACGTCCGGGTTATCCAGATTGAGAGTCGGCGGCGCGATGTTGTCGCGGATCGCCAGCGTCGAGAAAATGGCTTCGATTGCACCGGCCGCACCAAGCAAATGACCGACGGCCGACTTGGTCGAGGACATGGAAATCTTGGAGGCCGCATCGCCCACCAACCGCTCCACCGCGCCCAGCTCGATCGTATCGGCCATGGTCGATGTCCCATGCGCATTGATGTAATCGAGCTCGGAGGCGCTGATGCCTGCCCGCTTCAGGGCAGCCGTCATGCAGCGGAAAGCCCCGTCACCATCTTCCGAAGGTGCGGTGATATGGAAAGCATCGCCAGAGAGGCCATAGCCGACAACTTCGGCATAAATCTTCGCGCCGCGCGCCTTGGCATGCTCCAGCTCTTCAAGCACGACGATACCTGCGCCCTCACCCATTACGAAACCGTCGCGGTCACGATCATAGGGGCGTGAAGCCTTCTGCGGATTGTCATTGTGCTGCGTGGAGAGCGCCTTGCAGGCAGCGAAGCCTGCGAGCGAAATACGGCAGATCGGCGATTCTGCACCGCCAGCCACCATGACATCCGCATCACCGAAAGCGATAAGCCGCGCTGCATCGCCGATGGCATGCGCGCCGGTCGAGCAAGCGGTGACGACGGCGTGGTTTGGACCACGCAGCTTGTGCTTAATCGATACCTGGCCGGAAACGAGGTTGATCAGACGGCCCGGGATGAAGAATGGCGAGATGCGCCGAGGGCCTTTGTCGCGCAGCGTGTAACCTGCTTCCACGATGCCTTCCAGGCCGCCAATGCCGGAACCGATGAGAACGCCAGTTGCACACTGGTCATCATCTGTTTTCGGGTGCCAACCTGCATCTGCCAGCGCCATGTCGGCAGCAGCTACACCGTATAAAATGAAGGGATCGACCTTGCGCTGTTCCTTGGGCTCCATCCAGTCATCCGGATTGAAGGCACCTTCGATGGAAGGATCTGTCGGAATGCGGCAGGCAATCTTTGCGGGGAGATCTTCGACCTCAAACTCCGTAACCAGCCTTGCTGCGTTTTGACCGGCAATCAGCCTGGACCAGCTGATTTCCGTACCGCAGCCGAGAGGAGATACCATACCGGTACCGGTGATAACGACACGCCTCATGCCAGCGCCCCACCCGCCAAGAATTGATGATGTCATATGACTGAAACGGCCCGAACATGCCGGGCCGTTGAAGAGCGACCGCCATCAAGGCGTGCTCTAACTCTTAAGTTCAGATCAGGCCTGAGCCTTCTCGATGAACTTCACGGCATCGCCGACGGTCAGGATGGAGTCAGCAGCGTCATCCGGAATTTCAACGCCGAACTCTTCTTCGAAAGCCATGACCAGTTCGACGGTGTCGAGGGAGTCAGCGCCCAGATCGTCGATGAAGCTCGCGCCTTCGACAACCTTGTCGGCATCGACGCCGAGATGATCAATGACAATTTTCTTAACGCGCTCTGCGATATCGCTCATGTCGGTTTCCTCGACCTTTATCTTTTCGGACCGCCGTCACGGCAGCCGTACCCTGTTGGAACCCATGGCCGTCTTTTACAGAACGGCTCCTGGGCAAACTCACTCAACCCGAAGCTAGACTGCGACCTAGTCATGCGTCAATCGCACCGAGGAGGTCCGCATTCGGGGTGACTGTAGCCAGTCATTGGCCCGATTAACACGGTTTCACCGCGCCGCAAAGCCAGAAAATGACCGGTTTTACCGCCGCCAACAGCCAAAACTGTGGGCAGAGGCAATGGAATGCAAGCTGTTCAGATCATTGCCATGCCACCGTTTACGTGCAGGGTCTGACCCGTTACGTATCCGGCTTCGTTCGAGGCAAGGTAAACAACAGCCGTAGCGATGTCGGCGCCGATGCCCATGCGCTTCATCGGGATTGCGCCCAGAATGGCTTCTTTCTGCTTGTCATTAAGCTTTCCGGTCATCGCACTTTCGATAAAGCCGGGAGCAATGCAGTTTACCGTTACGTTACGGGTGGCGATTTCCTGAGCCAGCGACTTCGAAAGGCCAATCATCCCTGCCTTGGACGCGCAATAGTTCGCCTGACCGGGATTTCCGGTCACGCCAACGACCGACGTGATATTGATGATGCGGCCGAAGCGGCGGCGCATCATGGGATGCGTCAGTTCGCGAGTCAGACGGAATGTGGAGGTCAGGTTGACTTCCAGGACATTGTCCCAGTCCTCATCGCTCATACGCACGAACAGGCCGTCCTTGGTGATGCCGGCATTATTCACCAGAATGTCGACGCCGCCGAGTTCGGCTTCGGCCTTTTCACCGAGCGCCTTGACGGCATCACGGTCGCCGAGATTTGCCGGGAACACATGGGCGCGCTCGCCAAGCTCGGCTGCCAGGGCTTCCAGCTTCTCGGCGCGCGTTCCGTGCAGACCAACGATGGCGCCCTGCGCATGAAGGGCACGGGCGATCTCTTCGCCAATACCGCCCGTCGCACCCGTCACAAGAGCCTTGCGGCCAGTCAGATCAAACATGTTCGTAATCCTTCGAGATCAGCCGAGCAGCGTCTTCAGCGCCGCATCAATATCAGCAGGTGTGTTGACGGCAATGCCAGTCACGTTCTTGTCGATGCGACGCGCCAGACCGGTCAGAACCTTGCCGGAACCCAGCTCGTACAATGTCGTCACGCCGTTCGCACCAAACCATTCAACGGTTTCGCGCCAACGAACCTGTCCGGTAACCTGCGCCACCAGCAGCTTGACGATCTCGTCCGCATGCGTGACAGGGGCGGCGCGCACATTGGCGACGACCGGAACGACCGGATCCTGCTTGGCCACCTTGTCCAGGGCGTGAGCCATGGCGGTGGCGGCAGGCGCCATCAGATCGGAATGGAATGGCGCGGAGACAGGCAGCATGATGGCCCGCTTTGCGCCCTTTTCGGTTGCCAGAACTGCGGCCTTCTCGACCGCGGCCTTGGAGCCGGAAATCACGAGCTGCCCGCCGCCATTATCATTGGCAATCTGGCAGACCCCCGCCGCCTTCGCCTCTTCGCATGCCGCCTGAACGTCAGCGTGTTCGAGACCGATGATGGCAGCCATGGCACCCTCGCCCACAGGCACAGCAGACTGCATCGCGTCGCCGCGAATGCGCAGCAGGCGCGCGGTGTCGGCTATGGAAAACGTTCCGGCAGCCGCCAGGGCAGAGTATTCGCCCAGCGAATGACCAGCCACATAGGAGATCTTGTCGGCGAGCTTCAGGCCACCGGCTTCCAGCACACGGATCACAGCCATGGAAACCGCCATCAATGCGGGCTGGGCATTGGCCGTCAGTGTTAGCTGATCTTCGGGACCATTCCACATGATGTCGGAGAGTTTTTGACCAAGCGCATCGTCAACTTCCTGAAAGACGGCGCGCGCTTCCGGAAATGCTTCGGCGAGATCCTTGCCCATGCCGACAGCCTGGCTGCCCTGACCGGGGAATGTGAAAGCGATGCTCATCGGGCCTGTATCCTTCCCTATTTTTGCCTTCCATTCACATTCTGGCCGAGCAAGTCAAGACTTTCGGCCAATAGACTAGGCTTCAAGGTCAGGTAGGCCACACTTTATGAACGTCTATGGACGAGACGGTTTTCTCGAAGTTGCATTTTCGGGATGCGTCTTGCGTTGACCGAGAAGCGGCCTACATTGCAGCCGCCCTCCCATCATGCCCACCACGGATACACCTCATGAAATTCAAGAAACTTGGACGAACCGACATTTCCGTTTCGGAAATCTGCCTCGGAACGATGACCTGGGGCTCGCAGAACAGCGAAGCCGAAGCATTCGAGCAAATGGACTACGCGCTCGACCATCAGGTCAATTTCTTTGACACGGCCGAACTCTATCCCACCACGCCCCTCTCTGCCGAGACCTATGCCGATACCGAGCGCATGATTGGCAACTGGTTCGAGAAGACCGGCAAGAGAGACAAGGTCGTTCTGGCAACGAAGGTCGCCGGTGCGGGACGCCCTTATATTCGCGGCGGTGCACCGATTACGGCGCAAGCCATACAGGATGCCGTGGATGCAAGCCTTCAGCGCCTGAAGACCGATTACATTGATCTCTACCAGATCCACTGGCCGAATCGTGGCAGCTATCACTTCCGTGCCAACTGGGGTTACGATCCCTTCAAACAGGACAAATCGCAGACGCTGGGTGAGATCGAAGAAAAGCTGGACGTGCTGGACGCCTGCGTGAAGGCCGGCAAGATCCGCGCTATCGGTCTCTCCAACGAAACGACCTGGGGAACGCAGAAATTCCTCTCGCTTGCCGAAGAGAAGGGTCTGCCACGCGTTGCCACTATCCAGAATGAGTACAGCCTGCTGTGCAGACATTTCGATCTGGACCTCGCAGAGCTTTCCCATCATGAAGATGTGGGCCTGCTGGCCTATTCGCCGCTCGCAGGCGGCATTCTTTCCGGCAAGTATCTCTCCGGTGAAAAGCCAGTCGGTTCACGCGGCGCCATCAATGGCGATATCGGCGGGCGTCTTGTCCAGCATCAGCAGGCGGCAACGCAGGCCTATGTGGATCTGGCGGCCAGGCACGGGATCGATCCTTCCCAACTGGCACTGGCCTTCTGCCTCACCCGCCCTTTCATGGCGGCAGCAATCATCGGCGCAACATCGATGGAGCAGTTGAAGATCAATATCGGTGCGGCTGACGTCACATTGTCCGACGAGATCCTGCGGGAGATCAACAAGATCCACCGTCAGTATCCGATGCCGATCTGAAAATATGCATGTAAGCTGAGCCAAGCGGCAGCCCTTCTCAGTGGCTGCCGTTTCACTGAATGCTAACCTAGTCCCGTGGTGTTGCTGGATCGTCTCAAGCCCCGATTGTAAGCTGAAGCAAGCACCTCAGCGCAATGCGTCATGAGGCTGCAGTATCGATCTCGTCCGGGGAGCAGGCATTCATGAGCACGATCAGCGGCTTCTTTCGCAGCCCGAATGCAGCGCGCGACATCGATCTGCTGTTTTCAACCCCAAAAGCCGCCAGTAGCACCACATATGCAGGCAATCGTCCGCCTGCCGTACCCGCCGATAACGAGCCGAATGCCAGCCAGCGTGCGCTCTCCCGAATCATCGAGATCATCACTCTCAATTCCTCCGAAGCGCAGGACAAGGCGACCATGGAGAAACAGTTGGGCTATGTCACCGCTGGCACCGGTGGTGAGGGTGACGACACGCTGACGGTCACCGGTCGCGGCATCACCAACATCGATGCAGGTGCAGGCAATGACAGCCTTATCCTCAAGAGTGACTCCATTTCGGACATTCGCACCGTCAGCGGCGATGACAGCATCAAGGCCGCAGGTGCCTTTGTCGGATCGATCGACGGCGGCGATGGCAAGGACGATATTCAGATCAAGGCAAAACTCGCCCTCGACCTCCTTGGCGGAGCTGGCGATGATACGATGAAGGTCGCAGCCGACACGATCCGTAATCTGGATGCCGGGGACGGCAACGATAATCTGGTTCTGGAAGGCAACCGGATCTTTGCGCGCGGCGGCCTGGGTAATGACACTGTCAGCATCAAGGCTACCGGCGCCGATCCCTTGATCGAGTATGGGTTTGGTCGAGGTGACGGGCAGGACACCGTTCGCAGCACATCAGGTCTTGCCATCGCACTCGGAAGCCTCACGGCAAATGACCTGGACATCGCAGTTTCCGGAAACACCCTGACCGCATCCATCAAGGGCAGCGAGGATCGCATCACCATCACGCTGGACGGCAAGACAACCGCCAGCTTCAGCTTTGCCGTCAAGGACGGACAGACGATGCTGCGGATAAACTGATCCGGCAAAACCGGTAATTTCCCCAGACGGCTTGCATTCGCGCGAAATGAGCGTATAAGCCCGCCTGTTCGAAATGCCCGGTCTTCTGGCTGGTGGCTGAACGGAGGGCCGGTTTCACAAATGGAACCGTTGGAACCACAAGGGTTCCGGCCTCCCGTGTCTCCGCTCTCGACCGTCTCGATCGTAACGCTTTTCTTGCTTGGGCTTTTGCTCTTTCCAAGACCAGTCGTTGAGGCTTAGCCGCCGATTACCGGGCCAAGACAACCGCAAGAAAGGCAAGCTACAATGGCTCTTTACGAACATGTATTCCTTGCCCGGCAGGATATGTCCGCTCAGCAGGTTGACGCCCTCGTAGAACAGTACAAGGGTGTTATCGAAGCTCACGGCGGCAAGGTCGGGCGCATTGAAAACTGGGGCCTCAAGTCCCTGACGTACCGCATCAAGAAGAACCGCAAGGCTCACTACGCGCTCATGGACATCGATGCACCGGCTGCTGCCGTGCACGAAATGGAGCGTCAGATGCGCATCAACGAAGACGTTCTTCGTTACATGACCATTGCTGTCGAAAAGCACGAAGAAGGTGCATCTGCCATGATGCAGAAGCGCGATCGTGACGATCGTCCGCGTCGTGATGGCGATGACCGTGGCCCGCGCCGTGACTTCGGCGATCGTGGTCCGCGTCCGCCGCGTGATGGCGACCGTGACCGTGGTCCGCGCGCACCGCGCGAAGACCGCGCGTAATTTCGAGAGCTTAAGGAGAATTACCAATGGCTGACGCATCCTCTGCTCCGGCACGCCGCCCGTTCCACCGCCGCCGCAAGACCTGCCCCTTCTCGGGCGCAAATGCACCGCGGATCGACTACAAGGACGTTCGTCTTCTGCAGCGCTACATTTCCGAACGCGGCAAGATCGTTCCTTCGCGTATCACAGCTGTTTCCCAGAAGAAGCAGCGCGAGCTGGCCCAGGCCATCAAGCGCGCCCGCTTCCTCGGCCTGCTGCCTTACGTCGTTTCCTAATTGAAACAGTCGCCGCCGGGGCTCAACTCTTCGGCGGCGTCTCCCTTCCGCGATGGGCGTGGATCGGAACCTCTAAAACCCATGTTGGGGACCACGCGACCTGAGACTTTGATTCAGGTGCCTCCCCTAACTGCTTGAACCGGCAGGACAGCGAGACGTGAACGGATTGAACCAGACAGTGCTGACGACCGGCATCATTGCCGGTATTGCCGCAACGCTGCTCGTCATGGGCGCGAATGCGCAGCCGTCTTTTGCGTCTGTTCTCTATGCTTCTTCCGCGCTTCCCGTTCTCGTGGCCGGTCTCGGCTGGGGAAATCGTACGGCGATCATTGCCATTATCACGGCCGCAATTCTGGGCGCGGTTCTCGTGACACCCATGTTCGCACTGGCCATGGCCATCTTCACCCTGATCCCGGCTGGCTGGCTTTCACATCTGGCCAATCTCGCTCGCCCTGCCTCTGAGCTTGGCGGTCCTGACCATCTGATGGCCTGGTACCCGATCTCGGACATCCTGTTGCATCTGTGCGGGCTTGTAACGGCGGCGGTCATCATTCTAGGCATGGTCATCGGCTACGGACCGCAGTTGACGGACCGCATGGTCGACCTGATGGCGGAGAGCTTCAACCAGCAGAGCCCGGGCCTTGCACCGAACGCTGAAAGCCTTGCCCAGACCAAGGTTCTGATCGTGCTGATGCTGCCGATGATCCAGGGCGGCATCTGGGTGACCTTGCTGTTTACCGCCTTCTATCTCGCCATCCGGATCGTATCCCGCAGCGGCCGCGCGCTTCGCCCACGTGAGGACATGCCGTCTGCCCTGCGCATGAACCGCAATGCGATCTTCGTTTTCCTCGCCGGCATCGTCCTGATGTTTGCAGGCGGCGTTCCGGCCATGATCGGCGCCACGATCTGCGGCACATTCGGCGCCGGCTTCCTGATGGCCGGGTTTGCTTCCCTGCATTTCCGGCTGCGCGGCAAGGACTGGCGCGTGCCTGCGCTCGTTCTGGCCTATCTCTCGACCATGATGCTATTGCCGATGATCGCCATCGTGATCGTCGGACTTTCCGATACGCGGCGGACAATCGCGTTGACGCCTGCCCGCCCCACAGACAACACCAACTCCTGAAATTGAACTCGAAAGGACACGAAGATGGACGTCATTCTTCTTGAACGCATTGCCAAGCTTGGCCAGATGGGCGAAACCGTAAAGGTTCGCGATGGTTATGCTCGTAACTTCCTGCTGCCGCAGGGCAAGGCGCTGCGCGCCAACGAAGCCAACAAGAAGCGCTTCGAAGCCGAGCGTGCAACGCTGGAAGCCCGTAACCTTGAGCGCAAGTCTGAAGCCCAGAAGGTTGCTGAAGCCCTCGAAGGCAAGAGCTTCATCGTTGTTCGCGCCGCTGGCGAAACCGGTCAGCTGTACGGTTCTGTCGCTGCTCGTGACGTCGTTGACGTTCTGATTGCAAACGGCTTCAACGTTGGCCGTAACCAGGTCGACCTGAACAACCCGATCAAGGAAATCGGCCTGCACAAGGTTACGCTTCATCTGCATGCTGAAGTCGAACTGGAAGTCGAACTGAACGTTGCTCGTTCCGCTGAAGAAGCCGAGCGTCAGGCCAAGGGCGAAAGCCTCACCTCCGCTGATGCCATCTACGGCGTTGACGAAGACGCGCTTCGTCCGGAAGACTTCTTCGATCCGGATGCAGACCGCGACGAAGACGAAGCTTGATTGCTTTCGCCATTTCTGGCGCAACAAACCCCGGTTCAGCGAACCGGGGTTTTTTGTTGTCATGGTAAGGGGTCTTTTCAGTTCGCTGCGGTTCTGACCGGTTGCTCGGTCTTGTCGACACGCACAACAACGGATAGCCCGGGCTGAAGATCTTCGACCGCAGGCTGGGCCGCATCCAGTTTCACGCGCACACCGACACGTTGCGCGATCTTGACGAAGTTGCCTGTCGCGTTGTCCGACCTGATGACAGCGAATTCGGACGCCGCTGCCGGGGAAAAGCGCTCGATTGTCCCGCGCAGTTCACGATGGCCGAGAGCATCGACGGTGATCTGGACCGGCTGGCCGACCTGCATGCCCTGCAGCTGGGTTTCCTTGAAATTGGCGATGATCCACACGTCATCCGGCACAATGGCCATCAGTTGAGTACCAGCCGTGACATACTGGCCGATGCGCGCGCCGACCTCACCCACGCGTCCGTCCCGCGGTGCATGGATTTCGGTGTTGGCGAGGTCGATCTTCGCAAGTTCCACGGTTGCTTCCGCGCTCGAGACGGCAGCTTCCAACGAGCCGCGATTGACAACGATCGTTTGCAGCTGTTGACGAGAAACCTCAAGGGCAGCCTCTGCCTGTTGCACGCCAGCCCTCGCCTTTTCCAGTGCTGCTTCCGCTTGTTCCTGCACACTGGTCGTGCCGACACCACTGCGGCTGAGATTCTGCTGTCGCTCGCTTGCGAGACTTGCCTGCGTCAGGGCAGCCTTCGCACTGGTCAGGGATGCTTCGCTGGAGGTGATGTTTGCCTTGGCAGAAACTTCCTGCTGGTGGGAATTGTCCAGTGCGGCCTTTTGGCTGGCCAGAGTTGCCTGCGCCTGCGCCAGCTTTTGCTGATAGATGCGGTCATCGATCCTGGCCAGCACATCGCCTGCCTTGACCTTCTGGTAGTCCTTGATCGGAACCTCGACCACATAACCGCTGACCTGTGGGCTCAGCGTTGTCACATAGCCGCGCACATAAGCGTTGTCCGTCATCTCCACGCTGCTGGTAAACGGCGGGAGCCTCCAGGCGTAAAGAACGAGGCCAAGACCAACGAGGCCCACGAGCAGGATAATGAGCGTGACTGGGGAAAATAGTTTCTTCAACATGTCTTTATACCTGAGATTGAACTGTTGCCTCTGCCTGGGAGGTTTTCTCGATGCGCCGCACGGCCAATGCCGCTTTCGCGCTATCCCAGGAGAGGTGAATGAGGAGACCGATGAGTGCGGCCGATGTGGCAATGCCGATCAGCAGGAAGGTGTCGTTGTAAGCGAGGATGTAGGCTTCGCGCGAAACCTGCTGTCCAAGCAGCATCAAACCCTCGGCGTTCAGAAGCGTCTTGTCAGTCAACGCCTTAGAATAGCCCGCGGACAGCTGGGCAACTCTCTGTGCAACATCCGGGTCGGTGAGAAGTATGTTTTCAACCAGCATGCTGGAGTGAAACTTCTCACGTATTGTCACGAAAGTACCGAGCAGACCCGTTGCGATGACCGAACCGCTGATCTGGGTGAACAGAAAGATCGCGATGAAATTCACCAGATAGGGAGCCCCTTTCTGGATGGCCGAAGCAAAGCCACGCGCCATGACGGGAGGCAGGAACATGGCTGCGCCGAAGGCGATCATGGACTGGCTGACATAGAACTGCTCCGGCCTTGTCAGGTTCGTCGACTGGCTGTCCAGGAACGCGCCGATCGCAATCATGGCAAGCGCGATCACGTGGGCGGTGCCCAGATATTGCCGTGACATCAGGAAGGCGCAGACCGCACCGCCGACAAGCGAGGCAAGAAGGATGTAGCCAAAGAGAACACCCATCTGGTCGTTCTGGATTCCAAGCTGCTGCAGGAAGCCGACCATGGTGCTGGATTGTTCCGCCGTGACCGCGCGGAAGATGATCAACACGGCCGCCAGATGCAGATTCTGCCAGGAGAAGATCCAGCGCAGATCGAGCAACGGATTGGTCCGGCGCAGTTCGATCATGGCAAAGACCGTCAGCGTCGCAATGCTGGTCGCCAGCAGGATGCCGAGCCATGGGGCCTCAAACCACCAATAGAAGCGACCCAGCGTGAAGAAGACGGCGAAAGAGCCAAGACCGACTGCCAGAAGCATATAGGTGAAGACATCCATGCGTTCGATTGCCTTGACGCGAGGCGGCGCTGTGAGAGGCAGAACGAAAATCAGCGGCAGAGCCAGCAAGGCAAGGCCCAGCTCCATCGTATAGAGCGTCTGGTAGCCATCAATATCCATCAGGACCGGAGAAATGATCCGCGCAACGGGCGCTGCGAGCAGGGTTCCAGTCAGGGCAATGCTGAGGCCGACTGTCAGCTTCTTCTGCACAGGGAATGCTTCCAGAATGTAGAGAAAGCCGAGAGACGACAGCGGAGCAGCCGCCATACCGCTGACAAACCGGACGACGAGCGCCGAATGGAAGTCAGTCACGAAAAGATTGAGGCAGGAGGCCAGAACAAAGGCGGCGATGCTCAGTTCGGCAAAGGGACGCAGACCGTACTGCACACGGATCTTGAAGAGCGCGAGCGAAAGGCTGGCATAGGGCGCCATGTATGCCGCAGACAGGGCGGCAACTTCCGCAATTGTTGCCGAGAAGGTTCCCTGCAACTGATAGATATTGGCGGTAACAATGTTCATACCCAGACCCTGGGTCAGGAACATTAGAAGCCCAGAAAAGATATAGGCAAGCGTCAACCATACCGGTCGCTCTTCAACCGGCACAGGCTGGCGCGGACGAAAGGTGGAAGACAGAAAGCCAACCGGCGTCGGCGAGGGTTCGCTGACGGGTTCGGGCGTGTCCGCCTGACGTTCCATCGTTGCACTGACACTGCTCATAAACGCTGCTCCTCGGCGCTCGAAACGGCAAGGTTCCGGTTGAGTTGCAAGAGAACGCGCAGAGTGACTTCCAGATCCTCAGGCGAAATGTTTTCCACAAGCCGTGCCCTCAGATCGCGCGCCAGGGTCTGAACCGCACGTCCGGCAATCTCTCCTTCCGCGGTTACATGGATCTCTTTGACTCGTCGGTCACCCTCACCAGCGCGTCGTTCGATCAGGTTCTGCTTCTCCATGCCGTCAAGCACGCGAACCAGTGTTGGCGTCTCGATTTCGAGTTCCTGCGCCAGATCCTTTTGCGAAAGATGACCCCGTCGGCTCAGCGCAAAAAGCGCTCTCGCCCGCGTCAATGTCAGGCCCGTCTCGCGCGTTCGCATGTCGAACATCGCACGCAGCCGCCTGTTGAAGGCCGACATCTCGTCGAACAACCGCTCATTGATCGTGTGACGCGACATTGTTATTGATCCCTGATGATTAGGTTACTAATAATTTATAGCCTACGTATGTCAGAGCATAATGATATTCAATAATTCATGTCAGGACGCAGCTATGCAAATTTGACAGACATCAAAGACGTCCCATGCGCGCGTTCACCAAGTTTTGCAAAAGATGCAACCGGCATCTGCACCGGGGAAAAGAGATCTCTATAATGCGGGCTCCGCGACCTGATTCGGGGAAAAGCACAGTCAACGGATAACTCGCATCACTCACGCTTTTCCGTCATTCGGCGGTTGAGGGCTGTGAATCGATGTGAGTTATGCGCTGGCGTCTGTTATCTCCCTCCGGGACAGGTAAAGTGGCAGCATACCGAACATGATCATGATTGGATCGAAACGATGAACGAAGCCGCGCGCAAACTTGCGCCCGCTCTCTCTAACGAGCCTCACTACCGCGAAGCCCCAAGCAATCTTGAGGCAGAACAGGCTCTGCTGGGCGCGATCCTGGTCAATAATGACGCCTATTATCGCGTTTCCGACTTTTTGAAGCCGGGTCATTTCCATGAACCGCTGCACCGGAAGATTTTCGAGGTTGCAGGCGACATCATACGCATGGGCAAGATCGCCCATCCGGTGACGATCAAGACCTTTCTTCCCGCCGAAACCAAGGTCGGCGATCTGACGCTGGCACAATATCTCGGTCGTCTGGCCGGGGAAGCCGTCACCATCATCAACGCGGAAGACTATGGCCGCGCGATCTACGATCTGGCTCTGCGTCGCGCGCTGATCACCATCGGCGAGGACATGGTGAACATCGCCTATGACGCGCCGCTCGACATGCCGCCGCAGACGCAGATCGAGGATACCGAGCGTCGCCTGTTCGAGCTTGCGGAAACGGGTCGCTACGATGGCGGATTCCAGACCTTTTCCGATGCCGTGGCCCAGGCCATCGACATGGCTGGCACCGCGTTCGAGCGCGATGGCCACTTGTCCGGCATCTCAACCGGTATCATGTCGCTGGATGCGAAGATGGGCGGGCTGCAAAGGTCTGACTTGATCGTTCTCGCCGGACGCCCCGGCATGGGTAAAACCTCTCTGGCCACGAATATTGCCTACAATATTGCGGCAGCCTATGAGCCGGAAGTGCTTCCCGATGGCTCTTTCAAAGCCAAGAATGGCGGCGTTGTGGGCTTCTATTCGCTTGAAATGTCCTCCGAACAGCTGGCCACGCGTATCATCTCCGAACAGACCGAGGTTTCCTCCTCGAAGATTCGTCGTGGTGACATCACCGAGGCGGATTTCGAAAAGCTGGTTGCCTGCAGCCAGATGATGCAGAAGGTGCCGCTGTTCATCGACCAGACCGGTGGTATTTCCATCGCGCAGCTTTCCGCTCGCGCCCGACGCCTGAAGCGCCAGCGTGGACTTGATGTTCTGGTGGTGGACTATATCCAGCTGATGACCGGCTCCGGCAAATCCGGCGAAAACCGCGTGCAGGAAGTGACGCAGATTACGACCGGCCTGAAAGCGCTCGGCAAGGAACTGAATGTGCCGATCATTGCGCTTTCGCAGCTCTCGCGTCAGGTGGAAAGCCGCGAAGACAAACGTCCGCAGCTTTCAGACCTCCGTGAATCCGGCTCGATCGAGCAGGATGCCGACGTGGTTCTCTTCGTATTCCGCGAAGAATACTATGTGAAGAACATGGAGCCACGCGACATCAGCGACCCTAAATACCCTGAGTGGGAACAACAGATGGAGAAAGTGAAGGGCACGGCCGACGTGATCATTGCCAAGCAGCGTCACGGACCGACCGGCACGGTCAAGCTCGCCTTCCAGTCCGAGTTCACGCGCTTTGCTGATCTGGCTGACCCGAGTTTCATCCAGTACGAAGAACATTGATGCTCGAGGATGAGCGCCCCGATCAGCATCGGGGCGTTTTCGCTATAGACCGACGGCTCTCAGACCGGCAACGGTCAAGACGCCTGCACCTGCGGCTGGAAGAAACGGCAGGCGGAGAGCTGCAAGGGCGGTGACACCGCAGGCAACGGATTCCGCGATGCCGGTTGCCAAGGCTGTTGGCGCAACCAATGCCATCAAGACAGCGGGCGGAACCGTTTTCAGCGCTTTTTCAGTTCGGGTTGAAAGGCTCATCCGGCCTATCAGAAACGCGCCGAACAAGCGGGTGAAAACAGTCGCCAGCATCATGGCGAGTATGGCGGCAAGGGTCGATGGCTCGAGCGTCATGCCCGCACCTCCGCCCTGCGATCCGGCATGAGCGCCGCTGCCAATCCGGCCAATGCACCGGCGGCGATATACCAGGCACCCGGAACAAGCGTGTGAACGACAAGCGAGGCCGAGGCGCTGGCAAGGAGCACCAGCCCCGTCTGCCGACCCTTCCAGAAGCCCATCAGCAGCACGATGAAAACGGCAGGGAATGCGAAGTCCAGGCCATAGACGGCAAGATCTCCCAGAAGTGTGCCAAACAGGGCGCCACTGAGACTTGCCATGATCCAGCCCAGATAGAAGGGCAGCGCGAGACCAAGATAGAAGGCTGGCGTCAAAGCCTGCCTGTTGGCACGCGCTTCCGCCAGTGCCCAGTTTTCATCCGCCATCACCAGCAAGGCCGGTATTTTTTGCCAGATCCTGAAAAGTCCGAGGCTCCGCGCGAAGGATGCGCCCATGAGGATATGGCGCAGATTGACCAGAAGCGCGGCAAGGCCAAGCGCGCTCCAGGACGCCGGATGCTGCCACAGATCCATCGCGACGAATTGCGAACCGCCTGCGAAAACGAGTGCGCTCATCAAGGTCGTTTCGAGCGGAGAGAGCCCGTTGCCGCTTGCGACCGTGCCGAATACGAAGCCGATCGGCAGGGCAGCCAGCACAAGAGGGAGAATTGATTTGATGCCTGCAGAAAACTCTGCCCGGCGCGATTGATGATGCATCGATGCCTCCATTCGAAAGAGGCTTTAGCCATCACGTATCAATCGGTCTTGAACGAAAGTGATGTTCAACCGGCCCTGAAGACAGCTGGGGTGAGGCCTGTGCGGGCTTTGAAGTGACGGGTCAGGTGCGCCTGGTCGGCAAATCCACAGGCAAGGGCCGTATCCGACGGGGTTGCTCCCTCTCGCAGCAAATGACGCGCATGCCGGATCCGGAGATCGGTCTGATAGGCATGCGGTGTAATGAAGTACTGCTTGCGGAAGGCGCGGATCATATGGGCGCGGCTGAGGCCGGCAATGCGGGCCAAGACTTCAAGCCCGATATCCTGATCGAAATTCTGGGCGATGTAGTCTCGCACCCGGCGCATGGCGACGGGTTCACTGTAATCCGGCAGATGGATGATGACGCTGCCATGTCTCTTGAACATGTTGGCGAGCACCCCATACATGCCCTGCTCTCCGGCAAGCCCTGTCTCTTCTTCCACGGCGCGATGAGCGCGATTGAAGGCTGCAGCCAGTGGCGCATCTGTCAGCAACTGCCGGGAGAAACTAGGAGATCCGTGAAAGGCACGCCCTGTCATATCCTCTATGATATCGACCAGAAGCGCCGTATCCGGGTAGATCATCCGGTAGCGGTAGCCCTCCGGTCCGCCTGGCTGGCCGTCATGAATCTCGCCGGGATTGATGAGGTACAAGGCGCCCGGACCCGTTGCTTCCCGCTCTCCCCGAATCTTGGCGACCTGACACCCGTTTTCTATGGCACCGATCGAAAACGTATCATGCGAGTGCGGAGAAAATTCATGCGTGATGAAGGAGGCGGTCAGGCATTCCATGTCACGAAAGTGCCTTGCCCGCCAGAAGCGTGTTCTTTCCGTTCCCGATACGGGCGTTGCCTCGGCGGCTTGCTGCTGCGAAACATTGTGCATGACTGCAGAATAGACGTGTTCGTTATGATCGTCTTGAACAAAAGTGATAGGGTCCGCAGGACGTAGCAGAAGGATCCAAGAATGCCCGACACCGAGCCGCTGATCGAAGAAGCCGATCCGTTTGACATTGCGCCGGTGCGCCTGACCGTCGACCTGACGGCTTTGGCCGAGAACTGGGTCGAGCTTTCCAAACGCTCCGGTCGCGCAAGAACCGGCGCCGTGGTGAAGGCCGATGCCTACGGTCTCGGCATCGAAGACTGCGGTCTGACACTCTACGAAGCCGGAGCGCGGGACTTCTTCGTGGCCGCCGCTTCCGAAGGCGCAACACTTCGTGCCTATGCGCCCGATGCCAGGATCTTCGTTTTATCAGGGATCTGGCCCGGACAGGAGCGCCTGTTTCTGGAGAACGACCTGGTGCCCGTTCTCGCCTCTGAAGAGCAGATGACGCATTGGATGTCGGTGATTGCCGAGGTGGGCGCCTATCCCTGCGCGGTGCAGGTAGATACCGGCTTCAACCGGCTCGGGCTTTCCTTTGACGACGCGATGGCCCTGGCGCAGGATGTTTCTCGCCCGACGAGTTTCGATCCGGTCCTCGTGCTATCTCACCTGCACACAGCCGATGCCGCCGATGCGGAGACGACACGCAACCAGCTTGATCTTTTCCAGCAGGTTAGCGCTGCTTTCGAAGGTGTTGAATCAAGCCTCTCGGCGTCGGCCGGAATTTTCCTCGGACCACGTTACCACTTCGATCTCACGCGACCCGGAATAGCACTTTACGGAGGCAAGGCCTCGCTGGCGATGGACCGACCTCTAAGGACCGTGGCGACGGCGGAGGCCCGCATTGTGCAGATCCGGGATGCAAAAGCAGGCGAGACAGTGAGCTATGGCGGTACGCACCGGCTTCTTCGTGACAGCCGGCTTGCTGTTGCTTCCGTTGGATATGCAGACGGCTATATGCGTTCGCTATCAGGCTCAGGCGTTCCCTTGCGCAACGGAACAGCAGGCGGTGCTGCCGCCGCGTTTGACGGGTACAAGTTGCCGGTCCTTGGGCGTATCACGATGGATCTGACGGTCTTCGATGCGACGGATCTACCCAGCGGAGCTCTGCGAACCGGCGATTATGTCGAACTTGTCGGGCCGAACATGCCACTGGATGACGTTGCAGAAGCAGGCGGCACCATTGGCTACGAACTCCTGACAGGTTTCGGCCTGCGCTATGAGCGTCGATACACCGGCGACGAAGTCTGAGTTGTCCGATCCTCTTGCAAACTTGTTGCCAAGAGGATACGAGAACAAAACATGATCAAAATGGGCCGTGAATTCCGAGGCCTTCAAGCATTGGATAGTCATGGCCAAGGCAAAAACCCAATTCGTCTGCCAGAACTGCGGCACGGTGCACACGCGCTGGGCCGGGAAGTGCGATGGATGCGGCGAATGGAACACGATCATCGAGGATGATCCCCTCGGCGGCATCGGCGGGGGTCCGGGCAAGACACCCAAGAAGGGCCGTGCCGTTGCGCTGACAACGCTTTCCGGGGAGACCGAAGAAGCGCCTCGCGTTCAAACGGGCATCAGCGAGCTGGATCGCGTGACTGGCGGCGGTTTCGTGAGGGGATCTGCGGTGCTGGTCGGCGGCGATCCCGGCATCGGCAAATCTACTCTGCTCATGCAGGCGGCTGCGGCCCTCTCCAGACGCGGGCACCGAATCATCTATGTCTCGGGGGAAGAGGCCGTGGCGCAGGTGAGGCTTCGGGCGCAACGCCTTGGGGCGGCGTCCACCGATGTGCTTCTGGCTGCCGAAACCAATGTGGAAGATATCCTCGCCACGCTTGCCGAGGGCAAGCGGCCAGACCTCGTCATCATCGATTCCATCCAGACACTGTGGAGCGACATTGTCGATTCGGCACCCGGTACGGTGACGCAGGTGCGCACGGGTGTTCAGGCCATGATCCGGTTTGCCAAGCAGACCGGTGCCGCCATGGTTCTGGTGGGCCATGTGACCAAGGAGGGTCAGATTGCCGGACCGCGCGTTGTGGAGCACATGGTGGACGCCGTTCTCTATTTCGAAGGCGATCGCGGCCACCACTACCGGATCCTGCGGACGGTGAAGAACCGCTTCGGACCGACCGACGAGATCGGCGTCTTCGAAATGTCCGATAAGGGCCTGCGGGAAGTGACAAACCCATCCGAACTTTTCCTGGGCGAACGCAATACCAAGGCCCCCGGAGCCGCTGTGTTTGCCGGAATGGAGGGAACGCGTCCAGTTCTGGTTGAGGTTCAGGCCCTCGTAGCGCCAACGTCGCTTGGCACGGCGCGCCGTGCAGTGGTCGGATGGGATGGCTCCCGTCTCGCCATGATCCTGGCGGTTCTGGAGGCGCATTGTGGCGTTCGGCTCGGACAACACGATGTCTATCTGAACGTGGCCGGTGGATACAGGATCAGCGAACCGGCTGCGGACGTTGCCGTGGCTGCGGCCCTCGTATCGTCGCTTGCCAGCACGCCCTTGCCCGTCGATTCGGTCTTCTTCGGTGAGGTGAGCCTTTCGGGAGCGGTGCGTCCTGTTTCACAAACCGCGCAACGTCTGAAGGAAGCGGAAAAGCTTGGTTTTGCACGCGCGACACTGCCTTCATCCTCTGCCGAACTGCCGAAGGGTCGCAAAGGCCTGACCGAAATCGAGGGGCTACCCGATCTCGTGGTGCAGATTGCAGGCTCCGCGCGCAAGCTCGGCAAGCAGACAGATGAGGATTGATCTTCCCCCGGCGTCGCCACTGTTGTAAGAGGTGCGCAAAATTCTTGCCTTTCTGCGGAGTTCCGCTAAGGCCACATCATGCATCCCCGCCGCGGGACCGATCAGTCTTGGAGTAGATCATCTATGCCCATCACGATTTTTGACGGCATTGTTCTTGGCGTCACGCTGTTTTCGGCGGTTCTCGCCATGGTTCGCGGCTTTTCCCGCGAAGTGCTGTCCATCGCAAGCTGGGCCGGCTCCATCGCTGCAGCCTATTATCTGCACCCGCTGCTCTTGCCCTATGCCAAGAATTATACAGCCGACGACCGTATCGCTCTTGCCGGGTCCGCAGGCGTCATCTTTCTCGTTGCGCTGATCATCATCACTTTCATTACGACACGCATTGCCGATTTCATCATCGACAGCCGGATCGGGGCGCTGGATCGCACGCTCGGCTTCTTGTTTGGGGCAGCGCGCGGCATTCTGCTGCTCGTCGTTGCCGTCGCCTTCTGGAACTGGCTGGTCGATGTCAGGTCGCAACCTGCCTGGGTTACGCAAGCCAAGTCCAAGCCGTTCCTGGATACGCTCGTTGCGCGGCTTGAGACCGTTCTGCCAACGGATATCGAACCTCAGATCCGCGCGCGCATCCTGGGACGTGGCGAGGCGAAGGGTAATGAGGCGGCTCCGTCTGACGAAGCTCCGAACGCACCTGTTACAAATAATTGACGAACCTGGACTACCGAGGGAAGCCAAAAGCCTCCATTTGTGTTACAACCCCATGACAGAAGGCCGGATGATGTTCCTTGCGAACCCTACCGGCCTCTTTCAGTTTTTTCTGAGTTGGCAAGGACCTGCAGATGAATCAGCCGGTTTCGCATGACGCATTCCATGATCTTGATGGTGACACCCTGCATGAAGAATGCGGCGTGTTTGGTATTCTCGGTCATCCCGATGCAGCAACACTGACAGCCCTCGGCCTGCATGCCTTGCAGCATCGTGGTCAGGAAGCAGCGGGTATCGTGTGCTTCGATGGAACACAGTTCCATACTGAAAAGCATATGGGTCTGGTGGGAGACCACTACACCAACCCCGCAACGCTGGCGAAACTGCCGGGCGACATGGCGATTGGCCACACGCGCTATTCGACGACCGGCGAAGTTGCTCTGCGCAACGTACAACCGCTGTTTGCAGAACTCGAAGTCGGCGGCATTGCGGTCGCCCATAACGGCAATTTCACCAATGGCCTTACCCTGCGTCGCCAGTTGATAGCCGGTGGCGCCATCTGTCAGTCCACGTCCGATACGGAAGTGGTTCTGCACCTCATCGCCCGCTCCCGCTATACATCGACAACGGATCGCTTCATCGATGCCATCCGCCAGATGGAAGGCGGCTATTCGATGCTGGCGCTGACCCGCACGAAGCTGATTGCCGCACGCGACCCCACGGGCATCCGTCCGCTGGTCATGGGTGAACTCGACGGCAAGCCGATCTTCTGCTCGGAAACCTGTGCGCTCGATATCATCGGCGCGAAATACGTCCGTGACGTCGAGAACGGCGAGATCATCATTTGCGAAATCCAGCCGGATGGCTCGATCGAGATCGATTCGCGCAAGTCTCCGACAGCGCAGCCGGAACGCCTCTGCCTGTTCGAATACGTGTATTTCGCCCGTCCGGATTCGGTCGTCGGCGGTCGCAGCGTCTATGTCGCCCGCAAGAACATGGGCATCAATCTCGCCAAGGAAGCGCCGGTCGAGGCTGATGTCGTGGTGCCCGTGCCGGATGGCGGCACACCAGCAGCCCTTGGCTATGCGCAGGAAAGCGGCATTCCATTCGAATACGGCATCATCCGCAATCATTATGTCGGCCGTACATTCATCGAACCGACGCAGCAGATCCGCGCCTTCGGCGTGAAGCTGAAGCATTCGGCCAATCGGGCGATGATCGAAGGCAAGCGCGTCGTGCTGGTGGATGATTCCATCGTTCGCGGCACGACGTCGCTGAAGATCGTGCAGATGATCCGCGATGCGGGCGCCAAGGAAGTGCACTTGCGTGTTGCCAGCCCGATGATTTTCCATCCGGATTTCTACGGTATTGATACGCCAGATGCGGAAAAGCTTCTGGCAAATCAATATGACGGCGTGGAAGCCATGTGCCGCTATATCGGCGCAGACAGCCTGCAGTTCCTTTCCATCAACGGTCTCTATCGTGCCGTTGGCGGTGAAGACCGTAACCCGGCCCGTCCGCAATTTACCGACCACTACTTTACCGGCGACTATCCGACGCGCCTGCTTGACAAAGCAGCCGAGACGATGGGACGGAAGGTTTCGGTTCTCGCCAGCAACGGCTGAGACAATCCGGCAGAGCGGATCGCCTCTGCCGGATCATTCATAGTGGGACGGATATGAGCATTGACTTGAAGGGCAGGATCGCGCTGGTCACCGGCGCGTCGCGTGGTATCGGCTATTTCACGGCACTGGCGCTCGCCAAAGCCGGTGCGCATGTGATTGCCTGTGCACGCACGGTGGGCGGCCTTGAAGAACTGGACGATGCCATTCAGGCGGCAGGCGGCACGGCGACCCTCGTTCCCTTCGACATCACAGACATGCAAGCAATCGACCGGCTGGGCGCTTCGATTTTCGAACGCTGGGGCAAGCTGGACATTCTGGTCGCCAACGCCGGTATTCTGGGCGTCATTTCCCCACTCGGCCATGTCGAAGCAAAGGTCTTCGAGAAGGTCATGCTGACCAACGTCACTGCGACATGGCGGCTCATTCGCTCGGTCGAACCGCTTCTTTTGAAGTCGGATGCGGGGCGTGCACTGCTGCTTTCCTCTGGCGTTGCCAATGATGCTCGTGCTTTCTGGGGTGCCTATGCCACCAGCAAGGCGGCTGTCGAAATGCTGGGGCGCACCTGGGCGGCGGAAACCTCGCATACCAAGCTCTGCGTCAACAACGTCAATCCTGGAGCCACCCGCACAGCTATGCGGGCGCAGGCCATGCCAGGTGAAGATCCAAAAACCGTTCCCCACCCATCCGAAGTCGCGGAAAAGCTCCTGCCGCTCTGTGCGCCGGACATGACGGAAACAGGCCGTCTCTATGTTGTTCGCGAGGGTAAATTCGTAGATTATAAATTGCCGGAATAACTCCGGCAGCCTCGTTTCAGACAGTCCTCATGCGCCCTCGCGACATCCTGATTTACATTTTTCTTTCAGTCGCATGGGGTCTGTCCTTCCTGCTGCTGCTGCATGTCATTGCTGCCTTCGGCTGGGTCGGATCGGTAACATTCCGTTGTCTGCTGGCGGGGGCGCTTCTGCTGGGTATCTCGCGAGTTATGGGACGCAAGCTGCGGTTCCCGGCGAGCTGGAGGCCGCTCGCCGTTGTCGGTGCGACAACAGTCGCCGGACAGCTCATCGGCATTTCCTACGCCACGCCGCTGATCGGCACCGCCATGGCGGCGATCTTCGTCGCCACGATACCCCTGTTCTCCATGGTCATTGCAAGAGTGTGGGGAACGGAGCTCATCACGCCTTCGCGCGTTGCCGGGCTTGCTCTGGGAACCATTGGCATCATCATGCTCGTCGGCTTTCCGGCGGTGCCTGTCGACAGGAATTTCATTCTCGGCTGCGTTGCGATGGTCTTCAGCACCTTCTGCGCGGCCTTTGGCAGCAATTATGCCAGCCGCTACCTGAGCGACACCGGCCCTTGGGAAGTGACGATCGGCGCCTTCCTGTTCGGCGGGGTCATGGCGCTGCCGCTCCTGTTTCTCGTTCCGGTTCCGGGCGTGCCGCACGCCATCGATTATCTCTATCTGCTCGTTCAGGCCGGCGTGATGAGCGCCCTCACCTATGTGCTGTATTTCGGCCTCGTCAGCAGCATTGGCGCCACGCGCGCAATCAGTGTGGAGTTCGTGGTCACAGTGATTGCGGTGCTTGTGGGAGCCTTCGCACTCAATGAACCCATCACCATCCTGCAATTCATCGGTGGTGCGGTTATCATTGCAGGATGTGCACTGGTACTCGGTATTTTTCCCGCCAAGGACAAGATCCCGCTTCAGCCTTGAGCTTCTCTCGCGCGCCTGCGGCCCGCTAGAAAGAATATTCTGTCGGGATCGGATCCGGCGAACGTTTGCGCCTTGACGCCCCCTTGACCATCCCTGCCTGTCGCGCCATAAGCTTTGCCCCATGAACAAGGCCAACTGCTGCATCATTTGCGGGATTATTATTCGCTAGCGTTTCGCTGGCCTGGCCGTTCTCGTCTCTCGAAATTCCAAGAAGACAAGGGAACCGGTTCCGGCCGGTGGGTGAATTTCATTCGGGAGAGACTGTCCATGAGCCTCAAGCTCAAGCTTTACAACACGCTGACCCGCGAGAAGGCTGAATTTCAGCCAATCGACCCGAGCAATGTGCGCATGTATGTCTGCGGCCCCACCGTTTATGATTTCGCGCATATCGGCAATGCGCGCCCCGTCATCGTATTCGACGTGCTGTTTCGTCTGCTTCGTCATGTCTATGGCGAGCCTCAGGTGACCTATGCCCGCAACATCACCGACGTGGATGACAAGATCAACGCGCGTGCCCTGCGCGATCATCCGGGCCTCGATCTGAACGAGGCGATCCGGCTGGTGACGGAACGGACCGAGAAGCAGTTTCAGGCGGATGTGACTGCCCTCGGCTGCCTTGAACCGACCGTCCAGCCGCGCGCAACCGATAACATTGCCCAGATGATCGGCATCATCGAGAAGCTGATCGAGCGCGGCCACGCCTATGCGGCAGAGGGCGAGGTTCTCTTTGATACCCGCTCCATGAGCGATTACGGCCAGCTTTCCAAGCGTCCGCTGGATGAGCAGCAGGCAGGAGCACGCATAGCGGTCGATGCCCACAAGAAAAATCCCGGCGACTTCGTGCTGTGGAAGGCGTCCAGCGAAAGCGAACCCGGCTGGCCAAGCCCCTGGGGCCGTGGCCGTCCCGGCTGGCATATCGAATGCTCAGCCATGAGTGCCCGTTATCTGGGCGAGACCTTCGACATCCACGGCGGTGGACTGGACCTCATCTTCCCGCATCATGAAAATGAAATCGCCCAGTCCCGTTGCGCGCACGGCACGCATGTGATGGCGAATGTGTGGATGCACAATGGCTTCGTGCAGGTCGAAGGCCGCAAGATGTCGAAGTCGGAAGGCAATTTCGTCACGATGAACGAGTTGCTGGAAACCGAGAAATTTGGTGGCCGCACATGGCCAGGCGAAGTTCTGCGGCTTGCCATGCTGATGACGCATTACCGCGAGCCGATCGACTTTTCCGTCAAGCGGCTGGAAGAGGCAGAACGCCTTCTGGCCAAATGGCCGGTGGTCGAGGTCGGAAATGCCAAGCCTTGCGAAAACGTACTGGATGCATTGGCGGATGACCTGAACACCGTCGCAGCCGTCCAGGCCATCCATGCACTGGCGCAGGCCTCGCATTCGGATGAAGATGCGAAGGCACGCTTTGCGGCTTCTGCCAATCTGCTGGGGCTGCTGCCAAAGGCAACGGAAGTCGACGAAGCCATTGCCGCGGGCATTGATGCACTTGTCGAAATGCGGCTCGAACTTCTCAAGGCAAAGAATTTTGCCGAGGCCGACCGCATTCGCGATGAACTTGCCGCCAAGGGCATTCAGCTCAAGGATGGCAAGGCCAAGGATACCGGCGAGCGTGTGACCACGTGGGACATGAAGCGCTGAGAGGAAGACGGACCGATGGCTGAGAACCCGAATACCAAAATGCCGAAATGGCTGCTTTACGGGCTCATTGCAAAAGGTGTTCTGGTTGCCGCGATCACGATCGGCGTGGTTGCCTATGTACGTTTGAGGTAGGAGAGGCATGATGGAAGGCGTATTTACCGGCGGATGCCAATGCGGCGCAGTGCGGTTTCGGGCTGAGAAACTTGGTCGCCCGTCCATCTGCCATTGTCGCATGTGCCAGAAAGCGTTCGGCGGCTTTTTCGCGGCCTTGATTTCCGCTGATCAGGCGCATCTGACCTGGACGCGCGGGCAGCCCAGCCTGTTTCGCTCTTCCGCCAAGGTGAAGCGTGGTTTTTGCCCGAAGTGCGGAACGCCGCTGACCTACCATCATCCAGATGGTGTGGAGCTGGCGATTGGCGCTTTCGATCAACCGGAGCTGTTTGAACCGGAAGTTCAGGTTAACCACGACAAGCGCCTGCCCTGGATCGACCATTTGTTCGAGAAGCGCGCGGTAGCACAAAGCCTTGATGAGAGCCTGGTGGATAGCTACCAGCACCCGGATCACGATACGGCCGAGTGGCCGCCAAAGGATGCATGACATGAACGAGTTGCGGACGTTTTATCCCGAGATCGAGCCTTTCGAGACCGGTTTCCTGGAGACCGGCGACGGTCACCGGGTCTACTGGGAGCGGGTCGGGACGAAGGGAGCAAAGCCTGCGGTATTCCTGCATGGCGGTCCCGGTGGCACGATCAGCCCGACGCAGCGACGCCTTTTCGATCCCGCGCTATACGATGTGATCCTCTTCGATCAGCGCGGCTGCGGCAAAAGCACGCCGAATGCTAGCCTGGAAAACAATACGACCTGGCATCTTGTGGCCGATATCGAACGGTTACGCGAGATGATGGGCGTCGAAAAATGGCTGGTCTTCGGCGGCTCCTGGGGATCGACGCTAGCGCTAGCCTATGCGGAAACCCATGCTGACCGCGTGTCCGAACTTGTCTTGCGCGGCATCTACACACTCACCAAGGCCGAGCTCGACTGGTACTATCAGTTTGGCGTATCTGAAATGTTCCCCGACAAGTGGGAGCGTTTTCAGGCACCCATTCCCGAAGATGAGCGCCACGAAATGATGGTCGCCTATCGCCGCCGTCTGGTCGGCGACGATCGCGAGGCGCAGTTGCGTTGCGCGCGCGCCTGGAGCATCTGGGAGGGTGAGACGATCACGCTTCTGCCAAACCCCACCTATTCCGGCACCTTCGAGGAAGACGCCTATGCACTGGCGTTTGCGCGCATCGAAAACCACTACTTCGTTCATGCCGGTTGGCTTGAGGAAGGGCAGCTTCTGCGCGATGCCTCCAAGCTGAAAGATATCCCGGGCGTGATTATCCATGGCCGCTATGACATGCCCTGCCCGGCCAGATATGCCTGGGCGCTGCACAAGGCTTGGCCGAAGGCTGATTTTCACCTCATCGAAGGAGCCGGTCACGCCTACCTGGAGCCCGGAATTCTGGATCAACTGATCCGGGCAACGGACCGTTTTGCCGGCAAGACGGACTAAGGAATACGGTTTGCGGCCCGTTTTGGGCCCTCTGATTGAACGATTTGCGGCCCGGGGAGGCGCAACTGATGAGCATGGAACGCATCTATCTTTTCGACACGACACTGCGTGACGGGCAGCAGACGCCCGGCATTGATTTCTCGGTCGAGGACAAGATCGCGATTTCGAAGCTGCTTGATGAATTCGGCATCGATTATGTGGAAGGGGGCTACCCCGGCGCCAATCCAACTGACACCGCATTTTTCGCACGCAAGCAAACGCATGCGGCCAAATTCACCGCTTTCGGAATGACGAAACGTGCGGGGGTCTCGGCCGCAAACGATCCTGGTCTCGCCGCCCTCTTGCAATCGAAAACCGATGCGATCTGTCTTGTCGCAAAGAGCTGGGACTATCATGTCGCGGTCGCGCTTGGCTGCACGAACGAAGAGAATCTCGAATCGATCCGGGACAGCGTGAAGGCGGTGGTCGCATCGGGGCGGGAATCGCTCATCGATTGCGAGCATTTCTTCGATGGCTACAAGGCAAACCCCGATTACGCCCTTGCCTGCGCCAAGTCCGCCTATGAGGCCGGTGCACGCTGGGTGGTGCTCTGCGACACCAATGGCGGCACGCAGCCGGACGAAGTGCGCAGAATCGTCTCCGCCGTCATCGCCTCCGGCATTCCCGGGACTTCGCTTGGCATCCATGCGCATGACGATACGGGGCAGGCCATTGCCAATTCACTGGCGGCCGTTGAGGCGGGCGTGCGGCAGATCCAGGGAACGCTGAACGGCATCGGTGAGCGCTGCGGCAACGCAAACCTCATCACCCTCATCCCCACCCTCGCCTTGAAAAAGGTGTATTCGGACCGGTTCGAGACCGCGATCGATGCGGAACGCCTGACGGGCCTGACGCGATTGTCCCACGCCTTCGATGAATTGCTGAACCGTTCACCTTATGCCCAGGCACCCTATGTCGGCGCATCCGCCTTCGCAACGAAGGCGGGCATTCATGCCTCCGCATTGCTCAAGGATCCCCGTACCTACGAGCATGTCGTGCCGGAAAGTGTCGGCAATTTCCGCAAGGTCATGGTGTCGGACCAGGGTGGCAAATCCAACTTCCTCAACGCGCTGAAGCGCATCGGGCTGGACGTTGCGAAGGATGACCCGCGCCTGGATACCTTGATTTCCATCGTCAAGGAGCGTGAGGCGCAAGGCTATGCCTATGAGGGTGCAGATGCGAGCTTCGAGCTTCTGGCGAGGCGCACTCTGGGCACAATTCCGCATTTCTTCGATATCGACGGTTTCCGCGTCATGGTGGAACGGCGCTTCGACGCCAACGGCCAGTTGAAGACTGTGTCCGAAGCTGTCGTTCGCCTGATCATCGATGGGCATCGCATCATGTCGGTGGCAGAGGGCGATGGTCCGGTCAACGCGCTGGACCTGGCGTTGCGCAAGGATCTCGGCAAATTCAACCGGGAGATCGAAGAACTCGAACTGGTAGATTACAAGGTGCGCATTCTCAATGGCGGGACCGAGGCGATTACCCGCGTTCTCATCGAGTCCATGGACGGGGACGGAACCCGCTGGTGGACGGTCGGCGTTTCGGAAAACATCATCGATGCCTCCTTCCAGGCGCTGATCGACTCCATCATCTACAAGCTGATGAAGAACCGGCACATGGCCGGACGGCTGGCCGCCGAATAGCGTTTCGGCGCTTCACCAAATGGAATGTTAGCTTCAGCGAAATGAATTGGTTACGCCTGTGGTTCAGGCGTAGACCATCCGCCTTGTGGCGACGAAAGGCATGCAGAATGGCAAGCAGCGAAACAACTCCTGCCCTGAACGGCGATACCCCGAAGGGATTTGCCTATGCCTTTGCCGCCTATGGCCTCTGGGGCTTCATGCCCATCTACCTCAAGATGCTGTCTCATCTGTCGCCTTTCGAAGTATTGGCACACCGGGTAGTGTGGTCTCTTCCGCTGGCCGCCCTCGTGCTTCTGGTGACACGGCGCTTCGGCGACCTGAAGGCAGCCTTCGCGTCCGGCAAGACCATGGCCATGGCCTTCGTGACCGCCTGCCTGATCACGGTGAACTGGTGCACCTATGTCTACGCGGTTGCTTCAGGCCATGCGATCGAAGCCGCGCTTGGTTACTTCATCAATCCGCTCTTCAGCATCATGCTGGGCTCCACCCTTTTGAAAGAAAAACTGGCGCCTGCGCAGAAAGCCGCCATTGTCATTGCGCTGATCGCTGTGGCAATCCTGACCTGGGATGCCGGTCGACTGCCCTGGATTTCGCTGACCTTGAGCATCAGCTGGGGTTTCTACGCGCTGTTTCGCAAGACGTTGCCGGTTGGCCCCAATCAAGGCTTCTTCCTTGAGGTTGCCATCCTCACGGTCTTCGCCCTGCCGTACATCATCTGGCTCGAAATGAGTGGAACCGGCCATTTTACGCATGGCACGGTCTCTGACACATGGCTCTTGTCGGCAGCGGGGTTGGCGACCGCCATTCCGTTGATGATCTATGCCAACGCCGCGAAATTGCTCCGGCTTTCAACGATTGGCATCATGCAGTACATGACGCCCACCTTTGTGTTCTTGATTGCGATCTTCGTCTTCAAGGAACCCATGAACCCCGTCAAGCTTTTCGCATTCGTGCTCATCTGGTCGGCCCTTGCACTCTACAGTTTTTCCATGCTGCGGAACTATCGAGCCCGATAGGCAAAACTGCGGAATCGCCGACGATTCCGACCGTGCATTTCGGCTTTGATAACATCCTGCTCTGAAAAGCTGACGACGCCGTCCGTTCGCTCAGAGACTCGCCCGTCTCGAGCTAAAGCGTAAATTTTTTACACATCGAATTTGTGGAAAATTGCCACTGCGCAGGGGCGTGAACAGCCTATTCTCAGCCATTTAACCAGAAATTTAAGGAAACAATACTTTAGCTGCAATTAAATACTCTGCTCCATCCTGTAGTTTAGACAACTACAATATATGATATTATTGACAATTTTGTGAAATTTGCTTAAAATTTACGGTTAATTAAAGATATAAAATATTTCGAGGGGATAACCTACTGTGAAAACATCGATTTCCAGCGCACCTACTCGTTCTTTTTCCAGTTCTGATCAAGACGATAAGACCTCAGACAGACCAGTTCAAACCGAGACAGGGTCCGTCAAAAAAGTTTCGCCAGACAGTTCTCCGTCCAAACGACGCCCTGCGAATTCCTCCACGTCATCCGGCGGCAGCTCTTCCGGTACAAGCTCGGGTTCATCGCCCCGCACCAGCAGCAGTTCCGGGACGGGTTCGAGTCAAACGTCGAGACCTTCCAGCGGGACGAGTTCCGGCACCGGCGGGAGCTCCGGAAACACCCGCGCACCGTCAATAATACCCTCTCGAACAGGATTGTCAGACAACAAAGATGTCAGTCCTCGCGGTGGTCCGTTGACTGCACCGCAGCAGCGATCATCTACCGGAAGCGTACCAAGCAGTCCCACATCTCAGCCACTCTCCAGACTGTCGGGCGCACCCACCCTCATGACATCGGGCGCGCGTACTGGTGGATCCGCACCGACCAGCCTGAGCTCGACGTCATCGCCGGGGAGCAAAGGGCAAGTCAAGCTCAACACATCGGATGCAAGCGGTGGCACTCGCACGCAACATTCCATCAGTTCATCGGGAGCGTCTTCAGAAGCGCCGGAACAGAACACCAATAGTAGCTCGACGACGACATCTGCCAAAGGACCATCGACGACATCGACGGCTGCGGCCGGTGATCCGCCCGCCAATACAAAGGGCTACGACAATGCAGGAGACCTCATTCAAAACCTGATGGGCTCCAGTCTGATGGGAGAGGTTCATCAATATCTGGCGACGAAGCTCAGTACGAAAGACATGTCTTTCGCCACGATGGATGTGATCCGGAATCCGGAAAAGTATACCGCAGAGCAGAAGACTCTCATGTACATGGACCTGCTCTACACCAGAGCAAGATATGATGGTTTCAAGGGTGAAGCCGACAAGTGGCGCGATGGTATCAACAACCAGAAGGAAATAGGCGAAGACTTCAAGCAGGCTTTGGCCATCCTCGGATCAGACAAGGATGTTCAGTCCGGCTACGTGAAGATGATCATGGATGCCTTCAAACTGCGATTCAACTGGAACCAGTTGACGCCATTTGAGAACGACGATCCCCTGGACCAGATCGAGCAAAGAAAGAAAAAAGACGCAGCCATGAAGCCGACACTGGATGCGGTCCTGGCAGCGTTTGACAGAGACATCGTGGAAGGCGGCTTGCTCAAAAAGGGATTGGAGGCCGGCAAGGATGCCAAAGCGATCATGGAGGAATACAATACTACGCTCGGTGCCTATCTCTCCATCCTGCCGGAACAGGACGTCTTTGGCAGAATGCAGCAGACCCTTGAGCCAACGGACATTCCACTGATCGGAGGCGCGAGCTTCCAGGAGCGAATGACGAAGGCGGAGGAAAAATACAAGGAATTCTTTGCGACCCACATCCTTCCAAATGCACCTAACCCAGGGGATGTTTTCAAGGAAATCTTCGACGAACAGGTCAAGCGCGAATTCGGCGGCCTCGGTCCAAGTGTACTTCCGCAACTCGATCCGAGTAATATCAGTCCTCACAGCGTCATATTCCGCAATCTCTCGGTCGACGTTAACACCCTTCGCGAAGTTGCGAAAAGAGATGTCGCCTGGAAGGAAGGCGTTGGTTTAAAGAACCTTTTCCGTCCGACCGTCGAGATCATGGCAAATCTCAGATACCCTGATGCCGCTACGGCGGGCGGGAAACCGGATGCCAATGCCGCTGCACACCGGAAGGCATTCACGGATGCGGTTATGAACCAGATCGATCCGCTGATGACATTCATGGGAACAACCCAATCGCCTGATGCGATGAATGCCTATCTGGACCGCCTCACATTCACCCCTTCCGCTGCAACCGGCGATTTTACCAAGCAGGATATGGTCCAGGCTCTTCGCGGCCTAGTCATGGGGGCGAGCGCGATCAATACGATGAACGCCGATGCCACTGCCGACCCGAATTACAAAGGTCGTGAAATTGGCACCTATTCCGTCAACGACATTTCCGCGGCCATTACTATTGGGACAGGTCTCGCTGGCCAAAGTCTGGTTGTCGCCGGAACGGATGGCCTCAGTGCGCGCGATGCAGCCGCCATGAAAAAACTGTTCGGAAACGACGACAATGGCCGAGGCTGGAGTGCAGCCGTTTTTAGCGCGGCGCCATCGACGATGGCCACCGAATTCTGGGACAAAAGCGTCGAGAAGATGAGCAAGAGCGTAGCCGCAGGGTTGCGCAACCGAACAGGTCTGGAAGACGGGGTCACGGATCCGAAGATATTCACCCGACAGAGCAAGCTGGATGCGATTGCAAAAATCGTTGCTCCATCCGCGCAAGCTTTGGCCGCATCGTATTTCAAGGACAACCCCGAAGAAGCGAAAACCTTCACAGCCAACATGTCGACCATGCTGGGCGCGGTGTGGGGGCTCACCAAACCGGGCGGTGACATTCACACACTGAAGGCCAACCTGACAGCCTGGGCGGAAACCAATATCAAGTCGGCGCCTCCCTCAATCGAAATCTCGCGTTACCGGTCAATGGTCGTCAGCGGCGCGACCACAATTGTCAACTCCTTGCGCACCTCCTGGCTTGCCGACCATAATCCAGATGCCACCTGGGATACGATCGGCCTTGGCGTCATGCATGCCATGGGTGGTCTTTCGGCCTTGTTGAAGGGTGGATCCACCTATGCGAGCAAACTGATCCCCCACATGGAGGCCATGTTGCCGGGCGAGCCAGACGTCATCAATGCAAGCCGAAAGGCGCTGGCCAAGAATCTTGGTACCGCTGCGAAGGTCGTCGGTAATGCCGCCGGTTTCGGCTATGCACCACTGGAGATCTATCAGTTCGCAAAGGCACTGAAGGATGGCGGCAACCCGGTAGATCTCGCACTGATGGGTATCGGAACCGTCTCCGATTCCATTCTTGCAGTACAAGGATTGGCCGGCCTTGGAGAAGTGCTGATTAATTCCACTTGGTTGAACCGAGCCGGTCCCGCAGCGGCGGCAGCGGGCCGAGCAGCCAGCGCAGCCGCGCCTTTCCGCTTCTTCTCAGGCCTGCTGTCAAGCACCATCTTTACTGCCGCCTCCGCGGTCTCCTGGATCGCCTGGGGTGGCTATGCCATCTGGCAGCTGGTCAAGGCGGAAAAAGCCTATAACAAGACGAAGGACGCGCTGGACGCGGATATGGCGCGATTGATCGGGACGAATATGTCATTCTACGACATCAAATCCCGCGACCGGGATCGCAACGGTCAACCTTACAAGGATGACAACGCAGAACGGACACTCACCCCCGAAGACTGGGCAGCCATCCGAGCCAAGGTCGAGGAATACCGTAAGTCAGCGAACTGGGAAGATTGGAAGATCCCGGAATGACAGATTGATGGCCGGGTAGATAACTGGAGCCGGGCGCCGCCAGAAGCCAGACTTCTGACGGCGCATCCGTTAAAGGGTGTCGCGATCTTTCAGATTCACTCCCGACGCCTTAACTCTTTGTTTTATCGCATGTCGTTTTCGCAAAACCGCTGCAGACTTTTGGCTACGACATGCTTCAGCCGCACTTCACCGGGCTATGCCCATTGAGCTTCGTGCATCCCTGGGCCCTAATCAGACCCTCCGTCGATCACCCTCAGAGACGATCCATGATTGCCTTGTCACCATCGGATGGCGATGCGTCACCCCACGCATCCACTATCGCAGGAACGATATCCTCGACCCTGTCGATGACGAGTGGCTGCACCAGATTGGCGTTGTGAATGAAGCCCTGACGCTTCATGTGATCGATCAGTTCCAGCATAGGATCCCAGAATCCACCGATATTGGCAAAGACCATGGGTTTGCCGTGGCGACCGAGTTGCGCCCAGGTCATGATCTCGACGATCTCCTCCAGAGTGCCTATCCCGCCAGGCAGTGTCACAAACGCATCGGCGCGCTCGAACATCTTGTGTTTTCGTTCGTGCATATCCTTCGTGATGATCAGTTCGTTGAGCTGTCCAAGCGAGTGGCGGGTGGCCTCCATGTCCACCAGGAATTCCGGAATGATGCCGGTGACTTTTCCGCCATTGGACAGAACGCCAGATGCGACCGCGCCCATGATACCTTTTGTTCCGCCGCCGTAGACGAGATTAAGACCGTGTGTGGCGATGGATTTGCCAAGCGTTCTGCCTGCCGCGACATAGGCCGGATCACGTCCCGGCTGTGAGCCACAATAAGCACAAATGGATCGAATTGGCACAGCGTTCTCCGTATTTCATGTATCGGATGCCGAACTTCACGGCTCCGTCGTCAAAAGTGACGGGGAATCAAGCTGTGAGCAAGTGCAAAAGGCGGCGAATCCTTGTTAACTCTCAATGAACACTGTAATCCGGAACCGTTGGCGCCGTGACGCCAGGAGAGGTTTTGATGATCCATAATCGTGCCGGTTGGCTCGCTCTTGCTGTTCTTGCTGTCGCAACCCTGTTGATGGTGTTTTTCGTCATGCCTCGGCTATCGGGCGATGAGAAGCCGCAGACGACAGCCATGACTCCTGCAGCACCGGCAACGCAGGCGCCGACACCTGCCGCACCGGAAACTTCGGCGTCACAATCCGCAACGGCTGACAAGGGTGCAAAGCCGCAAGCCGAGACGAAGCAGGATGTACTGCCCGCACCGGAAAAGCCCGCTGCGGCACCAGCCTCGCCTGCACCGCAGAAAGCCGAAGCTCCGGTCATTATTCCGACCTTCGACGTGCTTCGTGTCGAGCCCGATGGCTCCACGGTCATTGCAGGTCGCGCGGCTCCAGGCTCCAAGCTGGAAGTAACGGATCAGGCGAACACGGTTGCCACGACCACAGTCGACAAGGCGGGCGAGTTCGTTGCCATTCTCGACAAGCCGCTTTCTCCGGGCGACCACCAACTGGTTCTCAAAGCCACGAGCCCCGACGGCAAGACGGTAATCTCCGAAGAAATAGCGACGGTCTCGGTTCCCCAGGGCAAGGAATCTGAATTGCTGGCCATGGTCACCAAACCGGGCGAAGCCAGCCGCATTATCGCCAAGCCGACAGCGCCTGCGAAGACCGACCGTGTTGCAACGACTGCGCCTGATGCATCCACGGCGCAAGCCTCCGCCGAACCCGCAAAACCTGTGCCGCAGGTGATGAATGCTCCGGTTGCCCAACCCTCTACCGAGCCCCAGCCGCAACAGCCTACGGTCGCGGCGCCTGCAACAGGAACAGCTCCAGCACAGCAAAACGCGAGTGCCCTGGCTGTCGCACCTGCGGTGCCGAAGTCGTCGGATACTGGCAAGGCTGATCTTCAGATCAGTGCTGTAGAGGTGGAAGGGAGCAAGCTTTTCGTCGCGGGCGTCGCCAAGCCCGGTTCGCGCCTCAAGGCCTATGCGGATGGACAGGTCATTGGCCAGACGATCGCAGGCAGCGACGGAAGTTTCGTCATCGATGGCGTTCGTGAACTGACGGTCGGTCAGCATACGATTGCCGTCGATCAGATCGGCGCAGACGACAAGATCATTGTTCGCGTCGAGGTTCCGTTCAATCGTCCCGCAGGAGATCAGGTGGCTGCAGTTGCGACACAACAGAATTCTGCGGCGAGCCTGACGCCGATCGATGCCGGGGCCTTCGACAAGCTGCGCAATGAAGTGGCCAAGGCCTTCCAACTGCTGCAGAACCTCTATGCCAATGGTGCAACGCCGAGCATGGAGCAGGTTGCCGCGGCGCGTTCCGCCGTGACCATTTCACTCCGGTCGCTGACGGAGTACCGCCTGCCTGCCGGTGTCAGCGCCAACGCCGCAGCGATTGCCGATACGACAATCAAGGCAGCGGCGGATGCTCTGGCTGCTCTGGAAGTGCTGCCGAAGGATGTCGAAGCCATTCGCAAGAACTTGGGGACCCTGAGCGCAATGATCGCGCGCGTTACATCGTCCACCCTGCCATCTGCGCCTGCGACAGCGCAGGCTACCCCACCTGCGACCAATCAGGATGCGGGCGCGCCGAGGACAATTGCGCAGGCGCCCTTGACCCAGAGCGAGGCCGCCTCAGTCATCATTCGTCGTGGGGATACGCTTTGGCAGATTTCCCGTCGCGTCTACGGCCAGGGTGTCCGCTACACGACGATCTATCTGGCAAACCAGGATCAGATCGCAAACCCGGATGTGATCCAGCCAGGTCAGATCTTCGGCGTCCCGAAGGACGCCATGCCGGAAACGGAAGCAGAAAAACTGCATCGGCAGCGCCTGAACAAGACCTGAAACGAGATTGGGGCCGCTTCTGCGGCTCTCATTTATGATGAACTGGCGTGCCGCGAATCCCTGAATTGCGTTGCGGTCAGCGCAAGCAGGCCTTAAACAGAACCTCCTTCCGGAGGCAGTCATGCAGAACAAACAGAAGACCGTATCGGCGGACGCCAGCAATCCGCTCGCAACGATCGTGAACCTTTGGCCCTATATGTGGCCAGCAGGCCGAAGCGATCTGAAAGCACGCGTCGTCTGGGCGACAGTCTTTCTGATTGTTGCGAAGCTCGTCCTGATCGGGGTTCCCTACTTCTTCAAGTGGGCCACCGATGCCCTGAACGGCAAGCTGGATATGGCCGGCGTGCTGCCGATGTTCCTGCTTGGCGCCGTCGCTTTGGTCATTGCCTATAATCTGACGCGGATCATTCAGCTCGGCCTCAACCAGTTGCGCGATTCGCTGTTCGCGAGCGTTGGCCAATATGCGGTGCGCCAGTTAGCCTATCGCACCTTCGTGCACATGCATCAGCTCTCTCTACGTTTTCATCTGGAACGCAAGACAGGCGGGCTTTCGCGCATCATCGAGCGTGGCACGAAGGGCATTGAAACGATCGTTCGCTTCACCATCCTCAATTCGGCGCCAACGCTGATCGAATTCCTCCTGACGGCTGCCATTTTCTGGATCAGCTACGGCTTCACCTACGTGGCGATCACAGCGATCACCGTCTGGGCCTATATCTGGTTCACCGTGAAAGCCAGCGACTGGCGTATCAGCATCCGCCGCTCCATGAATGCGAGTGATACGGATGCCAACACCAAGGCAATCGACTCGCTTCTGAACTTCGAGACCGTCAAATACTTCGGCAATGAGAAGATGGAAGCCGAGCGTTTCGACGCCTCCATGGCGCGCTACGAGAAGTCCGCCACGCAGGTCTGGACCTCTCTCGGCTGGCTGAACTTCGGCCAGGGCGTGATTTTCGGTCTTGGCACGACGATCATGATGGTGATGTCTGCCCTCGCCGTTCAACGCGGCGAACAGACAATCGGCGATTTCGTGTTCGTGAATGCATTGCTCATTCAACTATCGGTGCCACTGAACTTCATCGGCTTCGTTTACCGCGAAATCAGACAGGGCCTGACGGATATCGAGCAGATGTTCGATCTGCTGGACGTGAAGGCCGAAGTTGTCGACAAGCCGGATGCGAAGCCGCTTGCGATTGCGCAGGGCGCCATTCGCTTCGAGAATGTTCATTTTGCCTATGATCCCGAGCGTCCCATCCTGAAGGGCATTTCCTTCGAGGTCCCAGCTGGGAAGACGGTTGCCATTGTCGGGCCATCAGGAGCCGGAAAATCCACGATTTCGCGGCTGCTTTACCGGTTCTACGATATTCAGCAGGGCGCAATCACCATCGACGGGCAGGATGTGCGGGATATCACCCAGACCAGCCTTCGATCCGTCATCGGGATGGTTCCGCAGGATACGGTGCTGTTCAATGACACGATTGCTTATAACATTCGCTATGGACGAATCTCCGCCAGCGAAGACGAAGTGCTGAAAGCCGCCGAAATTGCGCAAATCGGCACCTTCATCCGCAGCCTGCCGGACGGTTTCAAAACCATGGTCGGTGAGAGAGGCCTCAAGCTGTCCGGCGGCGAAAAGCAGCGCGTCGCAATCGCCCGGACCATCCTCAAGGCGCCACCAATCCTCATCCTCGATGAGGCTACCTCTGCGCTCGATACGACCACGGAACAGGAAATCCAGTCGGCGCTTGATCTCGTTTCCCAGAACCGGACAACGCTTGTCATCGCACACCGGCTTTCAACCGTCATCAATGCTGATGAAATCATCGTCTTGCGCCACGGCGAGATCGCTGAACGCGGCACACATGCTGCACTTCTGGAGCAGAACGGTCTTTACGCCTCCATGTGGAACAGGCAGCGGGAAGCAACGCAAGCCGAAGAGCATCTTCGTCAGGTGCGTGAAAGTGACGATATGGGCGTTGTGGTGCGGCGCGAGCCCGCGAGCTAAGGTGAGGGCTCACTCACCGTCTTTCTCGGGATCTCCTGAATGCATCCATCCCGGAACCGGATTGCCCCCAAAACGGTTTGCCTGTAGTCAGCTAAGCCAAGCATCAAGAAGCTCGACATTCTGGAGACACCATTGGTCAATCTGCTCGACACGATCCGCAACACGCTGGTCCCGATTCACAAGGAAGGCTATGTCTTTGTTATCGCCTTCTTCGTGGCGTCCCTGCTGCTCGGCCTCATTGCCGCGCCGCTGTTCTGGATCGGCCTCGTACTGACGCTCTGGTGCGCCTACTTCTTCCGGGATCCCGAGCGCGTGATCCCACAGGATGACGACATCATCGTCAGCCCCGCGGATGGGCGCGTCTCCTCGGTACAGATGGTTGTTCCTCCGGCCGAGCTCGACCTTGGGTCAGAGCCGATGCTGCGCATCTCCGTATTCATGAACGTGTTTGATTGCCATGTGAACCGCTCGCCAGCGCGCGGACGCGTGTCGCAGATCGTTTATCGTCCCGGTCAGTTCGTCAATGCAGAACTGGACAAGGCGAGCGTGGACAACGAACGCAACGGTCTGGTGATCGAAACCAAGCACGGGAAGCTGGGTGTCGTGCAGATTGCCGGCCTCGTCGCGCGCCGTATCCTTTGCTTCGTGCACCAGAACGAGCCGCTGGACGCCGGTGAGCGCTTCGGCCTCATCCGCTTCGGTTCGCGGCTCGACATCTACGTGCCGGAAGGCGGCCAGCCACGCGTTTCACTGGGTCAGCGCACCATTTGCGGCGAGACCGTAATTGCGGAGTTCAATTCCAACAAGGGCCCCACGATCAGCCGTCGCAACTGATCGAGAGACACCGGGAAAAAGACATGCAGGATCAAGCCAGAACGGACCAGCAGGACAACGACGATGCGCGCGGCCCTCGCTTGCGCGAGATCCCGCTTCGGTTGATGGTGCCCAACCTCATCACCGTACTGGCCATCTGCGCAGGTCTGACCGGCATTCGGCTGGCTTTCGAAAGCCGCTTCGAACTTGCCGTCGCCATGGTCCTGCTGGCAGCCTTTCTGGATGGAATTGATGGTCGCGTTGCGCGCGCGCTCAAGGCGACGTCAAAATTTGGCGTACAGATGGATTCGCTCGCCGACATCATCAACTTTGGCGTTGCGCCCGCGCTGGTTCTCTACGTGTTCATTCTCGACAAGGTCGGTTCGATCGGCTGGATCGCAGCGCTCATCTACGCCATTGCGGCTGGCTTGCGGCTCGCACGTTTCAACGTGATGGCCGAGCGTGAGTTCAAGGCGAAATGGCAATCCGAATTTTTCGTCGGCGTGCCTGCACCTATGGGAGCCATGCTTGTCATGCTGCCGGTCTATCTCGGCTTTCTCGGGCTCGATCTTGATCGGTCATTCGCGATTGTTGCGACCGGCTACACTCTCCTGATAGGCTATCTGCTTGTCAGCCGTGTCCCCGTGTGGTCTGGCAAATCCGAAACGCGTGTGAGACGCGACCTGATGCTGCCGCTCCTTCTGGGCGTTGTCGTCTATGTTGCCCTGCTGATGAGCTTCACCTGGCAGATCCTGGCCCTGACTGCCGCCGCCTATCTCTGCTTCCTGCCCTTCTCTGCCAGTGCCTGGAAGAAGCGGTATGGCACACTGACTATTGAAGACGATCACGCCAACGTTTGATGCAACGCAGCAGCAATGCTGCGCTGCAATAAGAGACAATACTTAACGCCACTTTCAACAAATAACGAATTATTAATAATTAAAAAAATATATCAAATTTTATTCTGACTCTGGACAAGACAAATTTTCGCCTGTTTCCTCTCCGAAACAGTCCGCCCGCACAGGCGGCAAAAGAATCGTTTTTGGAGGAAAACTCATGAGCCAGAATGCAACACAGACGCTGAACCCGAAAACCGCTGAACTCCACGCACCTCTTCGCCCCCTGGGCATCAAGGCCGTTGTTGCTGCCGCTCTGATGCTGAAGCGCAACGTCCTGAAGAAGGCATAATCCTCTATACTCGGCAGAATACTTACGAGAACGGCCTGCGCCATTTGGCGCGGGGCTGACTAAAACAGAGACAGTTGATCGCTTCCCGGTTTTGCCGGTGCCCCGGCCTTGAGCTTTACGCTTGGCTCGACGGGCGTCTGTACATCAGGCCCCATGTTGGAAACCTTGTTCACGAGATCTGAGACAGGGATTGCCTCAAAGAAATCTGCCTGCGCAGGCTGCATCAGATGCTCAACATCGCGGGGTTCCTGCGTCTTGCAATCAAGCCACTGCTCAAAATCCTGCGGCTGGATGACGACCGGCATCCGGTTATGGATTGGCGCGATTGATGCGTTTGCATGGGTCGTCAGAATCGCGGCAGTATCCACCTCGGAGCCATCAGCAGAACTCCATGTTTCCATAAGACCGGCGAAGGCAACCACGGCTCCGTTGCGAGGACGGATCCAGTAGGCTTGCGCCTTTCCGCCCTCCTCCTTTGAAGGTCTATGCCATTCGTAGAAGCCCGATGCCGGAACAAGGACGCGCCGATGACGCATGGCAGCACGAAACGATGCCTTGCCGATGGCCGTCTCAGCGCGCGCATTGATGAGCAAGGGGAAATCTTTCGGATCCTTGACCCATCCGGGCAGGAACCCCCAGCGTGCCAGTACGGCGCGACGCTCTGGAAGATTGCTTCCGGGTGCCATTTTTTCGCCAGCCACGACGAGCAGGATAGGTTGTGTTGGCGCGATGTTGTAGCGCTTGGGAAAGTCATCAATGTCTATGACGCTGAGGAATTCAAGGATCTCCTCCGGCGTCGCGGTCAAGGCGTAGCGTCCACACATAGAAATGAGATGGCACCGCAGGCATGAGGCGTCAAGTCGCGCAGTTCGTCTACGGTGCGCGTGACCTCTCGCTTTCAAGGTTCGAAAAGAGAAGATAGGTTTTTGTGATTCGCCACATCGACTGGCGCTGGATCCCATTCAACGGAGAGATCAAAGTTCATGCCTGAACAGCCGCGGCTCGCTTCCTCTGCCATTCTGGAACGCGACGGCCGATTTCTGTTGATCCGCCGCAGGAATCCGCCGTCAGCGGACCTGTTCGCATTTCCGGGAGGCCGCGCAGAACCTGGCGAGACGCCGGAGGAGACAGCCTTGCGCGAATTCGAGGAAGAGACCGGGATTCCCGTCCGCGACCCCGAGCTTTTCGCAAGCTATGATCTTCCGACTCGCGCCGAGAATGGCCAGATGACAAGTCACTTCCTGCTTTCCGTATTTCTGGTGCAGAGCGATTCCAGCAATGAGGCGATTGCCGCGGATGATGCAAGTGATGCGGGATGGTATACGGCGGAAGAGATCCGGTCCCTTCCCGTTCCGGCCAGCGTATTGGAATGCGCGGAACGTCTCGCTCAACGCAGACAAACGAAGTGAGGATTTGCTGGTGACTGGGCTTACAAGAACGCCATGGCTTGTGCTCTGCATAGTCCTGACAGGGCTTTCCGGGCAGCCTGCGCTTGCGCAGAAGAAGCCGGCTCCACAGCCGACAGTAACGACGCCGCCCCAAACTGAGGAAAAGCCGACGCCCTATGACGGCCAACTGGCGCGACTAGCGGAAGTCCTTGGTTCAATACATTATTTGCGGTCTCTATGCGGCGCGGCCTCGGGTGACTGGCGCAGCGCGATGCAAACTTTGCTCGACACGGAAACCATAAATGAACCCCATAGACGGGAAAAATTGACGGCGGCCTTCAATCGGGGTTACAGGGCTTTTGCAGCGGTACACACGTCGTGCACACCCGCCGCACGCACAGCCGAAGAACGCTACCGTAACGAAGGTGCAACACTTTCTGGCGAAATCGCCACACGTTACGGAAATTAAGGTTTTATTAGCCTCTTTCGCGGTGCGGGCGTGTCGTTTTGATAAAAGGCTGCTAGTGTTGTTAACGTGCCGGTAACAACAGGCACCACCTTGTAAGAGGAATACACATGCAGACTGCGCGCAACGACATCGACGACATGATTGTGCACGAGAAGATGCAGGTGGCGCTCGAGTATCAGAACGAAGCATGGGCGGATGGCCGCGCCGATGGCATCGAACCTGAGATCATCGCAGACGCTGCAATTGCACTTGCCATGCGCGAAACAATTCGTCTGCATGGGGAAGCTGGCGCGGAAGCAATGCTGGATTCTCTGCGTGAGCGCATGCTTGCGGGCGAGTTCTCCCCCGAACGCAAGATTCAGTGAACATCCTGCGTCGGTAACAGACACAGCGTTTCATTCTTTCTCCTCGAAAATGCCAGGGACTTCCTCATGCCCAATGCATCGACGCAAGCGCGTATTGCGAAAGCGCTGATTGCCAGTGTCGCATTGTCCTCCACCCTTCTGATCGGCGGCACATCGCCCGGTTGGAGCTTGAGCATTTCGCATATTGATGGAACACGCATGGCGCAGGCGCAAACACCTGCCCCTGCCGCACCCGCGGCACCCGCCTCGCCTTCAGTACCCGCCGCACCTGTTGCCCCATCTGCACCAGCCCCGTCACCCGACGCTTCGGCCACCCCCTCCCCGACAGATCCGGTTGCGACGCCTGCGCAGATCCAGTCTGGTGGGAAGGTGGAGATCATTCGCGATCTCTCGAAGCTTCCGGCGCCAGTTGCCCGGATGCGGAACCTGATCAACGAGGCCGCCGCCACGGGCGACATTGAGAAGCTTCGCCCCTTGGCAGCATTCGACCCGGCCCAGATGCAGGTGGGCGCCGAAGGCGATGCGATCGAAGCCATCAAAAGCCTGTCCGGAGATCCTGATGGTCAGGAAATCATGGCCATTCTGATGGACCTTCTGCAGACGGGAGCAGCACACATCAATGTCGGCAAGCCGGACGAAATGTATGTCTGGCCCTATTTCGTCGGCAAGCCGCTCAACACGCTGACGGGGCCCGAGCGCGTTGAACTGCTGCGCATCATCACAGCGGGCGACCTGATGTCCATGGAAGAAGGCAATAACTACAACTTCTATCGCATTGGCATCACGCCGACCGGGCAGTGGAAAGTGTTTGCCGGCGGCGATTGAGCCAACACCTCGACCCAAGGCAATGGCTTGCCTCCATGGTGAGTGCTGACTATCTGTGACGTTACAACACGGATACGAATCTCATGCCTTCTGCCAGCCTTTCAGATCGAAGCTTCATCCATATCGGCGGTGCCGATGCGCAGAGTTTTCTGCACAATCTCATTACCACCGACGTCAACGGCTTGCCCGCAGGCGAAGCGCGCCCCGGCGCATTACTGACCCCGCAAGGCAAGATTCTGTTCGACTTCCTGATTTGGCGGACTGGCGAAGGCTTTACCCTCGAATGCCAGTCAGGGATTGCCGATGTGCTTCTCAAGCGCCTGACCATGTACAAGTTGCGGGCTGCGGTTTCTCTTTCCGCAACGACAGGCAGCGTCCGCCTGATCTGGGGCGAGGAGGCTGACTCTGCGCAAGGCATCCTGGACGCCGCCTTCGCCAAGGCAGGTCTCCGCGTCCTTCGGCAGCCGGAGCCTGAAGCCCCTGACTCAAGGGAAGCCTATGACCGTCTTCGCATCCAGGCGGGCCTTGCCACGGCACCACAGGATTACGCGCTTCAGGATGCCTTCCCGCATGATGTGTTGATGGATCTCAACGGCGGCCTCTCCTTCCGCAAGGGCTGCTATGTGGGTCAGGAAGTGGTTTCGCGCATGCAGCATCGCGGCACGGCACGGCGCCGTGTGGTGCAGATCAAATCAGACCATCCACTTCCCGAAACAGGCACCGAATTGACCGCCGGCGGCAAGCCGATCGGTCATCTGGGTACGGTGGTCGGGAACCGGGCGCTGGCCATCGTGCGGATTGACCGGGCGGGCGATGCCATGGCCAATGCAGTGCCAATCCTCGCTGGCGAGGTAGTGGTCAGCCTCACGCTCCCAGGTTGGACCGGCCTCAGCTTCCCCACCAATGCGGATGGGGCAGACGCGTGACCACGGCATCTTCCGCGCGCGCCTGGCAGCGCATGCTTTCTGGCCGAAGGCTGGATCTTCTCGACCCATCGCCGCTGGATGTGGAGATTTCCGACATTGCCCATGGTCTTGCGCGGGTGGCACGCTGGAACGGCCAGACGCGTGGCGATCACGCCTATTCCGTTGCCCAGCACAGCCTGATGGTCGAGATCATCTTTCGCCAGCAAAACCCTGCTGCATTACCCATCGATTTGCTGCTGACACTTCTGCACGACGCACCGGAATATGTGATCGGCGACATGATTTCGCCTTTCAAGGCCGTGGTCGGCGGTGGCTACAAGGCGGTTGAACATCGCCTGGAGGCGGCGGTGCACTTGCGTTTCGGCCTGCCTCCGCACCCATCGCGAGAGCTGAAGGTGAAGATCAAAAAGGCGGATACGGTTGCAGCTTATTTCGAGGCCACAGAGCTTGCCGGCTTCTCCCAAGAGGAAGCACGCAAATTCTTTGGCCTGCCACGCGGAATAACCCGGGAAATGCTGCCGCTGGAACCGATGGCGGCGCTTGAGGCGCAGGCGGAGTTTTTAAACCGCTTCCATGCGCTGGATACGCAACGTGTAACAGGCGTTTCGACATGACCGGTTTCGTTGTTGGGCCGTTGGAGAAGATCGCGGAACTGGCGGTCAGGCACCGCTCAACCGAGATGGTGAGCCTGATTGCGGAGAATCAGGACTTCCATCGTCCGGGCGTCATACGGGCCGAGCGCCATCTCAAGCTGAAGATGAACGACATCGCCTTTGCTGGGACGGGCAATCTCATTGCGCCCGCCGAAGAGCATGTTTCCCAGCTGATCGATTTCGCGCAGGACTGGGATCAGTCCGCTCCGCTTCTCATCCATTGCTGGATGGGGGTCTCCCGGTCTCCTGCCGCAGCGCTCATCGCCTGTCTTGCCGTTGATCCTCATCAGGACGAGTTCGATCTCGCTGGCAGATTGCGCAAGGTGGCACCGCATGCCACCCCTAATACGAGATTGATCGAGTTCGGGGACCGCATTCTAAAGCGCGACGGTCGCCTGGTGGCAGCCGTCAAATCGATGGGTCGCGGCGCTGATACCGATGGGCGGGCAAGCTTCATGTTGCCGCTTTGCGGTGATCCAAATTCATGAGCTGATTCAACATTGAGGGACTTTGTTTAAGTCAAGTAAATGCATCCTTTGGTAGAAACCACCACCAGAGGAGAATATTCATGTATCAGAAACTTTCCGCATTTGCTTTGTTCATTGCCATTGCGACCCTGCCAAACTCGGCCCTATCCCAGACAATTCCATACAATCCCCGCGCGTTACAAGTCCCGGAAGGGCATGTATCGATAAATGTGAGCCTTGGCCTATCCAATCCGATTGTCGAGGGCACGGCGGTTGAGGAGCAGATAGAGGCAATCCAGAAGCGAGCTTACCAACTGGCTGGGAAGCAGTGCCAGATCATTACTCAGTCTATTGCCGATAGCTGCAAGCTGCTTGGCATAACCAGCAACATCAACACGCAGCGCCAGTCACCGATGTCGCAGATTGGAATCACCCTGCAGGTCAATCTTGCAATCCGTTTTCGTGATGAGATCAGCAAGCCCTGAAGAGACAAAAAGGTCGTGCCCCAGCTCTCTTGATACCGCAAAGCTCTGCACCAATTAGCCTTTCGTAATCAACAACGACAGGCAATCTTCCCCGCATGGATCAACAGGCTACCGATTTCGTCGTGGCAACACGCGCAGCACTCGCCCAGCTCTCCGCTCTCGCCGTGCAATACTCGTTTTCCGTGGTCGGCGCTCTGCTGCTCCTCATCATCGGCTGGCTTGCGGCGGGAATGCTATCCCGCTGGGCTCATGAAGGCCTCGGGCGCATTCGCGGTTTCGATGCGACGCTGGCGCAATTCTTCGCCAACATCATCCGCTACGCCATTCTGATCATCGTCGTCGTAATGGTGCTTGGTCAGTTCGGCGTGCAGACCGCGTCTATTCTGGCGGCTCTCGGCGCTGTCGGTCTGGCTATTGGTCTCGCCCTGCAAGGCACGCTGCAAAACATCGCGGCCGGTATCATGCTGCTTGTCCTGCGCCCCTTGCGCGTTGGCGAATACATCGAAACACCGAGTGTGAGTGGCACCGTGCAGGATATCGGTCTCTTTGCGACCGAGCTGAAAACCTATGACGGCCTCTACCGCCTGACCCCGAATTCCCTGCTCTGGAATGTTCCGGTCACGAACCACAGCCGACTGCCGACGCGCATGCACGATCTGAAGCTGCATATTGCCGATCAGGATGCGATCGAACGCTCCATGCAGATGCTGCTCGACATGGCCAACTCTGATGAGCGCGTTCTGAAGCAGCCCGCGCCTGTCGCCTTCGTGACCGACCTGACCGATGCTGGAGCCGTCATCTCGCTGCGTTACTGGGCCAATACGGGTGTCTGGTGGGCCGTGTCCCGTGACATGACCAAGCGCGCAAAGGAAGCCTTCCACGCAGCGGGCATTACGGTGCGCACTACGTAAAAATTGAAAATGGCGGCGATCAAACTCGCCGCCAGTCTTGGTTACTGCGCCATCGTCGAGCGATGCGCCCAGCCCGTCATGCGGCGTTCAAGCCAGGCCATGATGGCGTACATGACGATGCCTTCGATGGCCAGCATCAGCAGTCCAGCAAAGACCAGCGGGACATTGAACTGGCTCTGTGCAGAGCTCATCATATTGCCAAGGCCATAGTTGGAAGCCACGGTTTCCGACACGACGGACCCGACGAAGGCGAGCGTAATCGCCACCTTCAGGGAGCCGAAGAAATAGGGCATTGAGCGCGGGATACCGACCTTCAGCATGATATCCATCTTCTTGGCACCGAGTGCCCGAAGCACGTCTTCCGTTTCCGGTTCAATGGTCGCAAGCCCAGTGGCCACGTTCACGACAATCGGGAAGAAGGAAATCAGGAAGGCCGTCAAAACGGCTGGAACCGTGCCGATACCGAACCAGATGACAAGGATCGGAACCAGCGCCACCTTCGGAATGGCATTGAAGCCAATCATCAGCGGGTAAAGACCGGCATAGATGGTCTTCGACCAACCTATGAAAAGGCCGATCGCCAGACCGGCCACAACGGCAATCGCGAAGCCAAGGGTCGTCGTGTAGAGCGTCTGGATCGAATTCTTCCAGATCGGAGACCAGTATTTGGCGATGGCGCCGAAGACATCAGTCGGTGCGGGCAGCACTGTCGGCGGCATGTCAAGCGCGATGACCAGCAGTTCCCAGGCAACGAAAAGCGCGATGGTGTAGAGCCAGGGTGCCGCCTTCACCCAGTTGATCCGCGCCATGACCGGCTTTGCGACAACAGGCGGAGATTCCAGAACAGCACTCATGCAGCCACCCTCGCCTTTGCGATTTCGCCGTGCAGTTCATGCACCATGTCGTTGAAGCCAGCCTGATACATGACCTCCAGGTCACGGGGACGTTCAAAAGGAACGTGATGCTCCTTCAAAATCCGGCCCGGCCTCGAACTCATGACGAAGATCTTGTCGGCGAGGAAAACTGCCTCGCGCAAATCATGCGTCACGAGAATGATCGTCACGCCCTGAGCGGCATGGAGGTCGCGGATCACGCACCAGAGTTCCTCACGCGTGAACGCATCCAGAGCGCCGAACGGTTCATCCAGCATCAGAAGCTCCGGTTCGTGGATCAACGCTCGGCAAAGGTTGGCACGTTGCTGCATGCCACCCGACAATTGCCACGGGAATTTTGATCCGAACCCTTTCAGACCGACGATTTCCAGCAGCCGCTCCGCTTTCTCGACATACTCCTTCTTGTTGGCGCGCAGGCGATGCCGATGTTTTTCGACGATCTCCAGCGGCAGGAGAATGTTTTCAAGCGTGGTCCGCCACGGCAGCATGGTCGGGTTCTGAAAGGCCATTCCGACAATCGAAACCGGCTTGGTGACCTGTTGTCCCGCAACGACGACAACGCCCGTCTGCGGAATATGAAGGCCGGTCACCAGCTTCATCAGTGTGGATTTGCCGCAGCCGGATGGTCCGACGACCGCAGCAAACTCTCCCTTGTCGACCCGCATGGTCAGGCCGGATACCGCCAGCGTGCCGCTTGCGCCCCCGTAGCGCATATCGACATTATCGATGGAAACCAAATGAGACATGTTCTCTCCTTCGCACTGGCGGTGTTGCTGCCTTACGGCAGCATCCGCTCGGCCTTCGGCGGCAGGTAGCTTGCGTCAAAAACCTGCTCGGCCTTGACGTTGCCCTTCAGCCCCATGGAGATCTTCAGCGTGTCGATCGAGGCACCAAGGCGAGCCATATCCACGCCACCGAAGCCATTTTCCTTCACGTAAGGCGTCTTGATGTTCATGGCATTGGCCATGTTCAGGCGCTCCAGTTCGATCTTGCTGTCAAGAGTCTCATTACGCTTCAGGACGGCTGCAACACCCTCTTCCGGTTTTGCCACGGCGTCGGCAAAGCCCTTGGCCAGTGCCTTCATGAAGCCCTTCACGGCAGCCGGATTTTTCTGAGCAAAATCAGTGTTGATGAGCACGGCGTTGCCATAGAGATTCAAGCCATGTTCCGCCATCAGGATTGTGGAAATGTCCTCGTCCTTGATCCCCTGCTTCTTGAGGTTCAAGACAACCGAGAAGGCGAAGCCGAAGACGGCGTCGACATCACCCTTGGCCAGCATGGGCTCACGCACCGGGAAACCGATCGATTCGATCTTGATCTTGCTGTCATCGATCTTGGCGGCCTGCTTGAACGCCTTCCACTGGGCGAATGCGCCATCCGGTGGCGGCGCCCCGAGTTTCTTGCCTTCGAGCGACTTGGGATCGGTGGTGATGCCTAAAGACTTGCGGCCCACGACGGCAAAGGTCGGGCGCTCATAGACCATCATGGCAGCCTTGATCTTCTGGTTCGGATCTTCATCCAGGAACTTGATCAGGGAGTTGATATCGCCAAAGCCCATCTGGTAGGCGCCAGTCGCAACGCGCGGAATGGCCTCGACCGATCCGTTACCGGTATCGATGGTCACGTCCAGGCCTTCAGCCTTGAAGTAACCCTTGTCGACAGCGAGCAGGAAGCCTGCTGCCGGGCCTTCGAACTTCCAGTCCAGCGTGAACTTGATGGCAGTGTCGGCAAAGGCTGGCGCGGAAAATCCCGCACTCAACGCCACGGCGGCGATGACCGGAAGCTTGGAAAACAGACGGCGCGTGAACATTCAATCCCCCTGGATGCGTTTTCGAATGCGCACATGAAAGCCGTTCATTCAGTGCGTTGCAAGCACCATTTGCATAAAATATGGACAATTAAACTTTATGATTACAGTTTAATCTTTTCGCCTTTTGCTTATGCACGATCTGCTTGCTGTTTTGGCATCCAAATGCCGTTGTCGTTCAGCCTTTCCTTTCTGACGGCGCAGACGATATAACGGGTTCCGAGCTGGGAACGCGGAGCACCTATGTACGAATTACTGGTTCTTGTTGGAGTTTTGATCCTATTGATCGGCCAGCGACGCCTGTCCAATCGGGTCAACCAGTTGGAAGCGGAGGTGAAGACACTGACGCTGCGGCTGCAGGAGGGGAGCAGCGCAAACAGCACTGACACCGTTCCGGTGGTCAATGACAGACCGACCGAAACCCTGCCCGAACTTGAAACGGCCGCTCACACGCAGCCCGACGAACCGGCACTGTCAGAGACAGAGCCCGCGACGCCGGAACTCATTCCGGTTGCGGCCAATGCGAAGCCGCGTGAAAGTTTCGAAAGCAGGCTTGGCGCGCAATGGACGGTCTGGGTTGGCGGTCTGGCACTTGCCCTCGGCGGCGTATTTCTTGTTCGCTATTCCATCGAAGCGGGTCTTCTGGGGCCAGCAGCGCGGCTGACGCTCGCGACGATATTCGGGCTGTTGCTGGCGGCGGGCGGTGAAGTGTTGCGCAGGGGATCGCTGCCCAGACTTCCACAGGCCTACAACAACGCCATGATTCCGGGCATCTTGACCGCGGCGGCAAGCGTGACCCTGCTGGCGACCGTGTTTACCGCGCATGCCTTCTATGGCTTCCTCGGGCTGACAACGGCCTTTGTGCTCCTCGCACTTGTTTCCTTTGCCACGCTCGGGCTTTCCTTGCTGCATGGGCAGGCGCTTGCGGGGCTCGGCCTGGTGGCCGGTCTGGTTTCGCCGCTTCTTGTGTCCAGCGACGACCCGAGTTTCTACGTTCTGTTTGGCTATCTCACCACGGTTTGGTGCGCCGCGACGCTGGCGGCCCGGATTCGCGAGTGGCGCCTTCTGCCCGTATTCGCCAACCTCCTGATGATGTGCTGGATCATGTTCAGCTGGGGTAGCGCCTATGTTCTGGAGCCCAGCGCTCTGCCGCCGCCGCCAGCCTCAGGCATCGCCTTGATCGTCATGATTGCAGGAACTGCCTTCTTCTGGCCAGGACGCCGGTTTGTGGCAGATATCGCGGAACCGGCAGCCGAACGCGGTCTGTGGCGCTACACCCGCAGACTGCTTGCGCGCTCGCCAAAGGCCATCATGATCTCGATCTCACTGGCCGTAATGCTCTCGATCCTGACCATGGTCGCGGCAGATCTTCCGGCTATCGCAGATCCGGTCCTGATATTCGTGGCCGTGACAGGCTGCCTTGCCGGCCTTGGCGCGGGGCGTCGGTCTGCGACGATCCCCGCGATATTCGCCGGATTGACGGCAATCTGGGGAATTTCACTCTTCGCCCTGCTCGACGCCTCTCGCGTCGTGTCATCCACTTTACCGCAAGCTTCCGTCGATGGCTGGCTGAGCAGCATTGCACCTGAAGCTCTGGGCGGGCTCATTCTCGGGGGCATATTCACCCTCTGCGGCTGCCTGTTCATTCGCCGCAATGACCGGATCGATCCGGAATTCAGCGTGTTTTGGGCGCTTCTTGCGTCGATCATTCCGCTCGGCATCGCCTCCATCACGTTTATCAACTACGGAGCGCTGAACGGTGACTGGTGGCACGCCATTGCGATGCTGCTGACGGCAGCGGCACTTCTCGCGACGGCACTGCGCATCTCGACATCAGAGAACGACGCGGCGTTTGCGCATATGTCCCGCGACTTGTTGCTGCTCGGCTCTTTCGGCGCACTCACCCTTGCGCTGCATTGCCTGACCAAGGGGCTCGCCACGACGATCGGGGTTCCGATCATCGCAGCAGCCTATGTTCTTGCAGCGTCTCGTTACCGCTGGCGCGGACTGCCCTGGGCGATGATCGCCGCCGCCTTCGTGACTCTGGTCCGGATCGGGTGGGAGCCGACGATCGTCGGAGTGCAGAACCTTTCGACGACGCCGGTCTTCAACCAGTTGCTGGCAGGATACGGCGTTCCGGCTGCGCTGCTGACCTTTTCCGCATGGTTCCTCCGGCGCTGGGAAGGTCGGCGCGCCTTGAACGCACTGCAGGGTCTGGCGGCGCTCATGGGGCTGATCGCAATTGCCATTCTCGTTCGGCATGGCATGAACGGCGGCGTTCTGAACGATGCCGTGCCGACCCTTGGGGAACAGTCGATCTATACGCTTCTGCTGATCGGTTTGTCGGGCATCTTGATGACGCTGGATTTTGGCAACCCATCCGGCGCTTTGCGCTACGGTTCTATCCTTGCAGGCGTAGTTGCAACGCTGAATGCGCTCTTCCTGCATCTCGGTGCGCTCAATCCGTTCTTTACAGATGAGAATCTTGGCAGCTGGCCTTTGGTAAACCTGCTGCTGCCGGGCTATCTGCTGCCTGCGCTCGCCTATGCGGGGCTTGCCTATTACGCGCGCGACAAGCGTCCGCGCCCTTATGTCGTCATGCTGGCGATCGCCGCGGCGATTCTCGTTTTCGCCTGGGCAACGCTGAGTGTGCGCTGGTTCTGGCAGGGGCCACATATTGCGGAATGGAAGGGCTTCCTCTCTGCGGAGACCTATACCTATTCCGTTGTGTGGCTGGCGATTGGGGTGGGCCTTCTGGTGCTGGGCTCGCGCTTCAATGCGCGCAGCCTTCGCCTTGCCTCGGCGGCGCTGGTTCTGATCGCAGTCTGCAAGGCCTTCCTCATCGATATGTCAAACCTGGAAGGGATTCTTCGCGCCCTCTCCTTCATCGGGCTCGGCGGTGTTCTGATCGGCATCGGCCTGTTTTACCAAAAGGTACTGGCCCGCTCGACACCAGCGCCGGAAGAGCCGGCGGCATGATGGACAAAGTGACTGATCTTTTTGCGCCGTTCCAGGATCTGGCGGCGGCGCTTCTTCCGCATGCGTTCGATGCAGAAGATGGCGCGCATGATACGGCGCATCTTGCCCGAGTGTTCAAGAACGCCATGCGCATTCATGGCAAGGAGGGCGGCGATGCCGACGTCATTGCTGCTGCAGTTCTTCTGCATGATTGTGTGAGTGTGGAGAAGAACTCGCCGGACCGCAGCAAGGCGTCGCGGCTGGCGGCTCTGAAAGCAACCTCCTTGCTCACCGAACTCGGCGGCTTCACAGACAGAATCGAAAAGGTCGCCCATGCCATTGAAGCGCATAGCTTTTCCGCAGGCATTCAACCCGAGACCATCGAGGCCAAAATCCTTCAGGATGCCGACAGGCTGGATGCAATCGGCATGATAGGAGCCGCCCGCTGCTTCTACATCTCAGGCCGCATGGGCAGCAGTCTTTATGATGCTGGTGATCCGCGGGCTTTGGATCGCGACATCAACGGCAACAGGTTCGCGCTGGACCACTTCCCTGAAAAGCTGTTCAAACTGGCAGAGGGCTTTCAAACGCAAACGGGGCAGGCCCTTGCGCAAGCGCGGCATGCGCGACTAAAGCTGGTTTACGATACACTTCTGGACGAGATCGAGAACGGCTGATGCGTGTTTCCGCCCTGAATATTTTTCCGCTGAAAAGCGCCCGTGGCATCAGTCTCAACGAGGCCCAGGTGGATGCCTTCGGGCTGGCCGGTGACCGCCGCTGGATGGTGACCGAACCGAGCGGAAAGTTCGTGACTCAGCGTGACCTGCCGCAGCTGGCGCAGATATCCGCCTATGCAGACGACAATGGCCTTACGCTGCGGATGGGCAGCGATGAGCCGTTGCTGGCGCCAGCCACTCCAGATCGCCGCAGACAAGACGTCATCATCTGGGACTCGACGGTGAATGCGGCGGTTGCCGACGAAGAGATCAACCAGACGATATCGCGATGGATGCAGCGCCCGTTGCAGCTCGTCCATTTCGACGAGGTATCGCGCCGGACGGCCAGCGTGAACTGGGTGGGTGAGGAAACGCCGGTGGCCTTCGGTGACGGCTATCAGGTGCTGATCACCAACACGGCCTCGCTCAACGCGCTGAATGAAAACATGGCGGCCCATGGTGAAGCGACCGTCGGAATGGAGCGCTTCCGCGCCAATATCGTGCTGGAGCATGACGTGGCCTGGGCCGAAGACGGCTGGGAAGCGGTCAAGATTGGTGACATTCTCTTCAGGCTCGTCAAACCCTGCGCACGCTGCATCATGACGACTCAGGATCAGGCAACCGGATCCCGAGACATTGCGTCCCCGATGCCTGCCATGGGCCGGATGCGCATGTCTGCGGATCGAAGCGTCCCCGGTCCGCTTTTCGGCTGGAATGCCGTGCCTGTGGGTCATGGCACCATCAAGGTGGGTGATGAGGCGCAGTCTGTCGGCGCAAAAGAGCCGTGGGCGATCAAGAAGCGATAAGCGAACCTCGCATGCGGCTTCGCATTCATCACAGAGTTGAATGTAAGCAATAAAGAAAACTCACTTGGTTTTGAGCCTGACACGGTTATTCTCCTGCAAAATGGGATGATACCGACATGACCAAGCCAAGTGCCCTCGCCTCGCAAATGCCCTGGCTTATCATTGCCAGCGGCTCCCTCATCGTAATGCTCGTGTTCGGTCCTCGCTCGGCCATGGGCTTTTTCCAATTGCCGATGCTTTCGGAAACCGGTTGGGATCGCAGCACTTTCGGCCTTGCCATGGCGCTGCAAAACCTGTTCTGGGGCTTGAGTCAGCCGTTCTTCGGAGCAATCGCCGACCGCTTCGGCACAGCGCGCGTTCTCGTCGCCTCCGGCGTTCTCTACGCTGTAGGCCTGTTGCTCATGGCGCATGGAACAGCGCCTGTCTGGCTGCATGTGGGCGGCGGTATGCTGGTTGGTCTTGCGGTGGGTGCCGGTTCGTTCAGCGTGATTCTTTCGGCCTTTGCGCGCAATGTCACACCGCAACAGCGCTCCATGGCTTTCGGTATCGGCACAGCGGCCGGGTCCGCAGGCATGTTCCTCTTCGCGCCGCTCAGCCAGACGCTGATCAACCTCTATGGGTGGTCGGACAGCCTGGTCATCATGGGCGGCCTGATGCTCATCATTCCGCTGCTCGCCTTCCCGCTGAAGGGGAATGCAAATTCCGGTACCCAGAGCGCATCCAGCGTTCAACAGAGTGTTGGACAAGCCCTGCGCGAGGCGTTTGCGCACCAGAGCTATCTGCTGCTGGTTAGCGGCTTTTTTGTCTGCGGTTTCCAGGTGGCGTTCATCACAGCGCACTTCCCGGCCTATCTCGGCGATATCGGCATCGATGCGAAATACGCCGTCATCGCCATGGCCCTCATCGGCTTTTTCAACATCATCGGCTCGCTGGGCGCGGGCTGGATCGGTCAGCGATATTCGAAACCCTATTTCCTGGCCTATATCTATATCGGCCGGTCAATTGCCGTGACGGCCTTCCTGCTTCTGCCGCAGACTCCCCTTTCGGTCATCGTCTTCGCCACCGTCATGGGCCTGCTGTGGCTATCCACGGTTCCGCCGACGAACGGTCTCGTGGCCATCATGTTCGGCACGCGGCATCTTGGCCTCCTAGGCGGCATGGTATTCCTGTCGCACCAGATCGGCTCCTTCCTCGGCGTGTGGATGGGCGGATATCTCTACGATCACTTCGGTTCGTATGATCCCGTGTGGTGGCTGGGCGTCGGTCTTGGCATCTTTGCGGCAATCGTTCACTGGCCTATCCGCGAACGTCCGGTCGAACGGCTTCTGGCCGCGAACCCAGCCTGATCAAACGTCCGACGGAACCGGCTCGCTTGGCTTGTTCCTGCGCTCCAGTGCTTTCAGCGCCGCCTGGACGAAACCGTCCCGGGCGGCGTTTTGCTGCAGGCCTCTCGGCTCGTAGACATGTCGATGTAGAAAGAAGCCACTGAGGCGGAAGGCATCCGCCAGTTCGCGCACGCCCGCCGGTTCGGAGGGCTCCGGCGAGAGAAAACCGGGGAGCGGCAACATTCTGTCCGCATAGGGCGCACCTGCATCCCGACTGACCGCGCGTCCGCTTTTCGGGGACACGTAGACCAGCCTCTCCCGCGTACCCGTGGCCGCGCATTCGCCCAGATCGAGCCCGAAGCCGAGATCATTCAAGACGGCAAGTTCGAAGCGAACATAAAGTTCCCCGGCCCCGGCAGGATCTTCCATATGATCGAGAATGGCATCCAGAGCATCGAACAGATGCGGATGCGGATCTCGCTCCGGCAGCAGGCGAAGCAGCGCCCCCATGGCCTGCACGCCATAAACCGCGGTTGCGCTTTCCATGAGACGCGCCGCCCGCAGGTGGATCGGCTCAAGTTTGTAATCACCCAGATGCTCGTCCAGTCTGGCGCGCCAGACCGCATCCACGCGGTTTCCCGGCTGAAGCACCGGCTGCATGGTGCGGGAACGTCCACCGCGAACGAGGCCCATGTGGCGACCGCGCGTCTTTGTCATCAGCTCCGCAACGACGCTCGTTTCGCCGTGGCGGCGAACACCGATCACAATGCCTTCATCCTGCCACTGCATAGTGTCCGTGTCTTCCTTCTGGAACGCAGTTTCACCTGACATCGGGTCTACGCGCAATCGCGAAGACGTGCTGGAACAAAACATAGCATCCGGTGTCTGGATGCGGGAACCAAACAGGGGGCTGATCGGTTGCTGCGCCGAGAGTAAAAATTCCGGAGAAACCATGCGCAACGCGTCGCTCGCCGTCCTTATCACCCTTCCCGCATTGATCTCCATTGCGCCGCAAATGGCCCGCGCGCAATCCGCCGAACTGGAGCAGGCCTGCGTTGCAGTGGCCCAGAGCTTCATGCTGGTCCCGACGCTGAAGACCGGCGTTGTGCAGTCCTTTCCGGAGCTTGATCCGCCGGGTGCACGCCTCACTTACTCTACACGGGCCAACCCGGAGCCGACGGACTATACCAACGAGATCAATTGCGAGTTCGACAAGGCTCAAGCCCCGTTCGGGCTCAAGCGCTTTTGCATTTCCAACACCTGTTACTCAGCAAGCGAAAAGGAAGACGAAAATCGTCGACGCTTCCTGGAAGTGAAGGCGCTGATGGACCGTCAGAAGCGGTAGAGCAAGGGCTCAGCCCCTCGGGAACTCCAGCCCCATCTCGCGGAAACGCTCTGGATCATCGCCCCAGTTCTCGCGAACCTTCACGAACAGAAACAGGTGAACGGGCTGTTCGAGGATTTCGGACAGCTCCTTGCGGGACGCAGTGGAGATTGCCTTGATCGCTTCGCCACCCTTGCCCAGCGCGATTTTCTTCTGGCTGTCGCGCTCGACATAGATCACCTGTTCGATGCGAACGGATCCATCCTTACGTTCTTCCCACTTCTCCGTTTCAACATGCGAGGAGTAGGGAAGCTCCTGATGCAGGCGCAGGAACAGTTTTTCGCGCGTGATTTCGGCAGCGAGCTGGCGCATGGGCAGATCGGAAATCTGGTCTTCCGGATAGTACCACGGGCCTTCCGGCAGAACCTCTGCGAGGTGATCCATGAGATCTTCGCAGCCAGATCCCGTCGTGGCCGAAATCATGAATGTCCGCTCGAACTTGACGGCCTCGTTCGCAGTCTGCGCCAGCTTGAGCAGATCCTCCGGCTTCACACGGTCTATCTTGTTCAGAACCAGTATCTTCGGCTGGTGGACGTCCTTCAGACCTTCCAGGATCGCTTCCGCATCGCCCCGAAGGCCGCGCTCGCTATCAATCAACAGCATGATGAAATCGGCATCTTTGGCGCCGCCCCAGGCGGATGTCACCATTGCGCGATCCAGACGTCTGCGCGGCTTGAAGATACCAGGAGTATCCATGAAGACGATCTGCGCGTTCTTGTGGATGGCAATGCCCCGCACGATAGCGCGCGTCGTCTGAACCTTGTGGCTGACGATCGACACCTTGGCGCCAACAAGCCGATTGACCAGCGTAGACTTGCCGGCATTCGTCGCACCGATCAGGGCCACAAAGCCGGAATGGGTTTTTGGCGCATCCGCCGCATGAGTGCCGACACCATCGTCGGCAATGTTCTGTTCTTCGCTCATCTTGACCCTTCAGCCTTCTTGTTCAGGCTTTTGCCAGATGCCTTCGCGCTCCAGCAGTTTCGTTGCTGCAACCTGCTCCGCGGCCCGCTTGGAGCGCTCGATACCGGTTTCGGGCTCTACACCCTCAATTTCGACCGTCACGGTGAATTGCGGTTCGTGGTCGGGACCGGAACGATCATCAACGCGGTAATGAGGCGTACGGCCAAACTTCGCGTGGGACCATTCCTGCAATTCCGTCTTGGCATCACGGCGGCCATTGGCCGAGCTCTTCGCCCGCTTTTCCCAATGCTTGAGAATGAAGCTTCGCGCAGCCTCCAGTCCGGCGTCAAGATAGATGGCCGCAATCAGGCTTTCCACAACGTCGGCCCGCACGTTCTGCATGCGCTTGCCAGTCAGCTTCTTCACATCGGAACCGGTACGAATGAACTGGTGAAGACCGAGATCATCCGAGACACTGGCACAGCTGTCGGCGCTGACCAGTTGGTTCAGGCGAACGGAAAGTTCGCCTTCCGTCGCCGTCGAATAGGTGCTGAACAAGAGTTCTGCCACACACAGACCAAGAACGCGGTCGCCCAGGAACTCAAGCCGCTCGTAGTTCGAGGCCTTGCCGCCGCCGGTGCTTGAATGCGTCAGCGCCCGATCCAGCCACTGCTTATCCGCAAACGTATGCCCGAGCGCCGTTTCCAGCTTCACGCGCTGTTCTGCGGACAGGGTCGTCGACTTCATTATTGAACGACCTTGAATAGACGATCCCAGCGCATGTTGGCAGGCCACTTCCAGATTTCGCTGAAGGACGTATCGTTGCCCAGCGAGAAGAAGATGATGCTGGCGCGACCGACGAGATTTTCCGCAGGAACGTAGCCCACATCGAAGCGGCTATCGAGAGAATTGTCGCGATTGTCACCCATGAAGAAATAGTGGCCAGCAGGAACAACGAACTCGCGTGTGTTATCGCCACGGCCATCCTGGATCTGATCCAGCGTTTCGTAAGCCTTGCCATTATCCAGCGTCTCGCGGAAGACCGGCACATCCGTGCCGGGGTCGAGACGGTAGTCCGATGTGAATTTTCCATCAGGCTGCTTGGGCACCGGCTTGCCGTTCAAATGCAGGACACCGTTGATCATCTGGATACGGTCGCCCGGCAGGCCGATCAGGCGCTTGATATAGTCCACGTTCGGATCTGTCGGCAGACGGAAAACGATGACATCACCGCGTGTCGGTTCGCTGGCCAGAATGCGCCCAGAAAACAGGTTTGGCGAAAGAGGCAGCGAATACTTGGAGTAGCCGTAGGCGAACTTGTTGACGAAGATGTAGTCGCCCACCAGAAGCGTCGGCATCATCGAGCCTGACGGAATCGTAAAGGGCTGAAACAGAACAGTTCGGATAACCAACGCCAGCAGAAGCGCCTGGATGATGACCTTGATGTTTTCCCAGAGGGCGCTCTGTGACTTTTCGGCTTTTTCGGACACGGTTGACGTCTTTCGTTATCGGCTTTCGCGCTTCTCTAACCCCTTCCAGGGGAGCGGGCAATGCCTCAGCGCGACAGGATGGAGGCTTCACTAGAAATGGGGCGGGCCTCGATGATCACAAAGGCCTGAGCGTAAGGATATTCATCGGTAATGGTCAAATGAATCACAGCTTCGTGCCCGGCGGGCATCATCGATGCCAGATGCGCACCTGCGCCGCCTGTCAGAAGCATTGTGGGTTTGCCTGATGGCAGGTTGACGACCCCCATGTCACGCCAGAAGACGCCCTGCGCAATGCCGGTGCCCAAGGCCTTTGAGCAGGCTTCCTTGGCAGCGAAGCGCTTGGCGTAGGAGGCGGCACGTGTCTTGCGCCCGTCGGACTTGCGGCGTTCAGTTTCCGTGAAACAGCGATGGGTAAAGCGCTCGCCGAAACGCTCGATGGATTTTTCGACCCTTCGGATGTCAATCAGGTCGCTACCCATTCCAATGATCATGGTGATCCTTTCGCCCTGGTCAACAAAGCCACCATCAAGATGGATCTGTGCCACATGCTGGCGCTCAAGCGACAAAGGCCGCGCACGCCAGTCCTCAAGGCGATACCGCAAGGACGCGTATTCTGCAATCGCCGAGCGGCGCCAAGGAACAAGAGCGCCGCGCTACCCATCCGGAGAGTGCGCTCCTAGACGGAGCCATGCACCTATCGGATATTCAGTCATGTATTTTGCACCGCACAATTATTGTGCGAGGCAGGTTGTGGGTCGCCCTGCTCAGAAGGACTTGCGGAACATTCCGCGATCGACCTGGCGCATGCGGTATTCGAGTTCGATTGCATCGCTCGCATCGTTCAAATAGGCCATTTCACGTTCCTGAACGGTGGGAGCGCGAAGGGCGCGGGCGAGCTGTCTCATGGGCTTGAACATGTGTTCGTCTCCTTGTTGCGATGCACAAAACATAAGACGAACCGATTGAAACCACCAGAGCCAGTCCGCTTCAGCTGCCATGCATTACACGCATGGCTTGATTAGAAGACAGGCAAAGAGCGATTAACGAATGATCAATCGTAGAGCCGCTTGACCGTGGAGATGCAATCCAGGTCCTTCAACTGCGAAAGCAGCTGATTGAGCTGACGCAAATCCCAGACTTCCAGCTCCAGCGCCAGTTCCGAGAAGTCGGTTGCAACACGCCCCATGGTCATCATGCGGATATTGATGTCGAGGCGGGCAATTGTCTGGGCGACGGTGGCCAGAGTACCGGGCTCGTTCAGCGCGTTGATGACGACCTTCGCCATGAAACGAGACTTGTTGGCCTCATCCAGATCCCAACGAACATCGATCCAGCGTTCCGGCTGATCGTCGAAGCGTTGAAGCGCGGAAGACTGGATAGGGTAGATGGTGAGGCCCTTCCCCTCTTCCATGATACCCACGATGCGATCTCCGGGCACCGCACCGGATGGGGCAAACTGAACCTCGATATGATCGGCAAGACCACGGATCGGCAAGGGATCGGGACCAGCGCCATTTGGCACGGCCGCTTCGCTTGCCTCCTGCGCCGTGCGTTCACGGCCCGGCAGGCGGAACATCATGCCCGAGGCGCTCTGCATGTTGAACCAGCCCTGATCGGCCGCCGGCTTGATGGTGGCGCGCTCGTCTTTGTAATCGGGGAACACAGCCCGGAAGACATCCAGCGAGGACAGCTCACCGCGTCCTACAGACGCGATCGCGTCTTCCACATCCTTGTGGCCAAGTCTGAAGAGCGCTGGCTTCAGGATGTCGCGCGAGAACTGTTTGCTGGCGCGCTCGAATGTGCGCTCCAGAATGCGATAACCAAGGCCAGCATATTGCTTGCGGATTGCCATGCGAGTTGCGCGCCGAATGGCCGCACGCGCCTTGCCGGTCACCACAATCTCTTCCCAGGCAGCGGGCGGAACTTGTACGCCGGACCGAATGATCTCGACTTCATCGCCATTATTCAGGCGGGTGACAAGCGGCATGATGCGGCCATTGATCTTCGCACCGACCGTCGTATCGCCGATGTTGGTATGAACCGCGTAGGCGAAATCGATTGGGGTAGCACCGCGCGGCAGGGCGATCAGCTTGCCCTTTGGCGTGAAGCAGAAAACCTGGTCCTGGAACAGCTCGAGCTTGGTATGTTCGAGAAATTCTTCCGGATTGTCCCCTTCCGCCAGCGCCTCGATCGTATGACGCAGCCAGGAATAGGCGTTCGATTCCTTGGAGAGCAGTTCGCCGCCCTCCGTGTTCTCCCCATCCTTGTAGAGGCTGTGCGCCGCGATGCCGAATTCCGCGATCTCATGCATGCGCCGGGTGCGGATCTGCAGCTCGATACGCTGCCGCGACGGGCCGACGATCGTGGTGTGGATGGAGCGATAGTCGTTCTGCTTCGGCGTCGAGATATAGTCCTTGAAACGACCCGGAACGACGCGCCAGCGAGTATGGACAATGCCGAGCGCACGGTAGCAGGCCGGAATATCATCCACCAGGATACGGAAGCCATAGACGTCCGAGAGCTGCTCGAAGGACAGGGATTTCGACTGCATCTTGCGGAAGACGGAATAAGGCTTCTTCTGCCGACCTTTCACGTAGGGGTTCAGCAATCCGTTGGCGACGAGAAGTTCGCGCAATTCCTCCTCGATCTTCGAGATCAAGCCTTCGTTGCGCGAAGAAAGCTCTGCCAGGCGCTTGGTAACCGTCTCATAGGCTTCCGGGTTCAGATAGCGGAACGAAAGATCCTCAAGCTCGTCGCGCATGTCCTGCATACCCATGCGACCCGCAAGCGGCGCATAGATATCCATGGTTTCTTCGGAAATGCGGGCGCGCTTGTCATCACGCATGTGTTCAAGCGTGCGCATGTTGTGCAGCCGATCGGCAAGCTTGACCAGAAGAACGCGCACATCATCGGAGATCGCAAGCAGCAGCTTGCGCAGGTTTTCTGCCTGCTTTGCCTTCTTGGAAACAAGATCCAGACGCTTGAGCTTGGTCAGACCTTCGACGAGGCGGCCGATATCCTCGCCGAAGAGCTCATCGATTTCGGCGCGCGTCGCGGTGGTGTCTTCGATCGTATCGTGCAGGAGAGCCACGGCAATGGTCGACTCATCCAGATGCATGTCGGTCAGGATGGCGGCAACTTCCAGCGGATGGGAAATGTAGGGATCGCCGCTGGCGCGCTTCTGCTGGCCATGTTTCTGCATGGCGTAGACATAGGCTTTGTTCAGAAGAGCTTCGTTTGCGTCTGGCTTGTACTTCTGGACGCGCTCAACGAGCTCGTATTGCCGCATCATGCCGTGGAAAATCCTGTCGAACTTGAAAACAAAAATGGCGCGCCGACCTATGCGTCGACGCGACCATCAATATATCTGCTGCGCTGCATGAGATACAGCGCTGACTGATAAATATCAGTAGTCGTCGCTCTTTTCCGGCGGAACGAGACCTTCGATACCGGCAAGCAGCTCTTCTTCCGACATCTGGTCGAACGTCAACGTCTCAGGAAGATCGTCTTCGTCAAGCACCTTGTCCTGACCGGAAGCACCTGCATTGGCGGCAATGAGGCTGGACGGATCGGGTTCCGGCTCATCGACTTCCACATGCTTTTGCAGGGAGTGGATCAGATCTTCCTTCAGATCGTCCGGCGATAGCGTCTCATCGGCGATTTCGCGCAGGGCCACGACCGGGTTCTTGTCGTTATCGCGGTCAACGGTGATGGAAGCACCCTGCGAAATCTGACGCGCCCGATGACTTGCCAGAAGCACAAGCTCAAAACGGTTATCGACTTTGTCGATGCAATCTTCTACTGTGACGCGGGCCATAGCCTGTCCTTTATGGTCGGTATTTCAGGATTTGATATGCCGGATACAGGCAAAGGTCGCCAAATTCAAGTTTTTCCTCGGGCGGCTGCGATTTACCCCCTTCTCACCACAAAGTCTATGGTATATTCAACCATAAGTTGCTTGGATAAATTTGAGCCGTGCCGTAAAGGCTGGTTATATGAAAATATCATAATGTTACCAGCCATTTCTACAACTCTGTTGTGAAATTATTCGTACGACAGACATAGTGGCAGGGTCGCAGTAGCATTTCTGGGACGGATGAGGATTTATGTTTGACCCCCGCGAAAAAATAGCTCTCTTCATCGATGGCGCGAATCTTTACGCAGCCTCGAAAAGCCTTGGTTTTGACATTGATTATCGCAAATTGCTGAAGGCTTTTCAGAAGCGCGGCTACCTGTTGCGGGCTTACTATTACACCGCTCTTATTGAAGATCAGGAATATTCGTCCATTCGTCCGCTGATCGACTGGCTTGATTACAACGGCTACAAGGTTGTGACAAAGCCTGCCAAGGAATTTACCGATTCCATGGGACGCCGGAAGGTAAAGGGCAATATGGACATCGAACTGGCTATCGACGCGATGGAACAGTCCGAGACCGTTGATCACCTGGTGCTCTTCTCTGGCGACGGCGATTTCACGACGCTCGTGGAAGCACTGCAGCGCAAGGGCCGCAAGGTTTCGGTCGTGTCGACCATGGCAACGCAGCCACCGATGATCGCAGACGACCTGCGCCGTCAGGCGGACCATTTCATCGATCTTCTGTCTCTGAAGGCGGAAATCGGTCGCGACCCCTCCGAGCGGCCTGTGCGTCCACATGATGCCGGTGCAGATCTGCCGACGAGCTAAAACGCATCATCATCATTCACGAAAAGGCGCCCGGGTGGCGCCTTTTTTGTTGTTCGGAATATTTCAGGCCCCCATTATCGATCATAAAACTTGATCGCATCTATCTCAAACATTCGCTGGACGAATTGATGCTGCAGCAGCATTGTCTGCGTACAGCTTGCGGCGACAGCCGCGCATCATCAACCCCTCACCCATTCGCCGATCCCCTGCCTGCATGCTGCAGCGCGGGCATCACCTCTTCGTGCCGTTTGAAAGGATATCGCCATGCGCACGATCAGCCACGCCCATTCCCTCGTCATCTCCGCAGTCACGGAGACCGGCCGCGCCGTTCATGAAACCATCGCGATGCTGACGAGAGCGGCTCTTCGACGCCAGGTGAGGATCTCGAATAGCATTATCGATCTCAACCCATATCAAATGAGAGATCTCAATGCGGATCTGGAGGGGGAGAGCATGCGCCTCAATCCGGCATTCCGCGCCTATGAGCAGGAGCGCGCCCTGTACGAAGCAAAGCAGAAGGCTTTGCTCTTCACGCTGGGCATGAGCGGAAGGTAGCACACCCGACCAACCTGATCGGGAACAACAGATCAGCCGGTCTTCAACAACCGGCTTTTCTGGCGATTCCAGTCGCGTTCCTTCTCGGTCTCGCGCTTGTCGTGCAGTTTCTTGCCCTTGGCCAGAGCGAGTTCCAGCTTGGCCCTGCCCTTTTCATTGAAATAGATCTTCAACGGCACGAGTGTCATGCCCTCACGATTGATACCTGCCCTTAGACGGCTGATCTCCCGCTTGTTCAGCAGCAGTTTACGACGGCGCCGAGGCTCATGATTGAACCGGTTCGCCTGCAGATATTCCGGCAGGTGCGAGTTGATCAACCAGATTTCGTCACCTTCATCCGAGGCGTAGGATTCGGCAATATTGGCTTTTCCATCGCGCAGAGATTTGACCTCGGTGCCGGTCAGAACCAGACCTGCTTCGTAGGTATCGACGATCTCGTAGTTGAAGCGCGCCTTGCGGTTCTCCGCAACGATCTTGTTGACGACGCGCTGGCTGCCTCTGGGTGCCATCTGCCTATTCCAGTTCCTGATGATCCGCCCGATAGCCGGACGATATCAATGATGTAGTGTGTCGGCTCTCAAAAGCAAAGATGGCAGCCAAGCAAGGGCTGCCGACCTTGTCAGTTCAGGAGGCCCGCATGCTTGAGTGCCGCATCGATGGCAGCCTCGGTGGCAGGTTCAAGCGTCGACATGAGCGGCGAACGCGCATGCCGGTTGAGGCCACGCGTGCGCGACAGAGCGTACTTGGTGCCGCAGACACCCGGCTCCATGAAGATGGCCTTATGGAGCGGCATCAGGCGATCCTGGTATTCCAATGCCTTGGCATAATCACCGGCCAGCGTCGCCTGCTGGAACTCTGCACACAGGCGTGGTGCCACATTGGCAGACACCGAGATACAGCCAACACCGCCATGGGCATTGAAGCCGAGAGCCGTGCCATCTTCGCCAGACAACTGGATGAATTGCTTGCCGCATGTCATGCGCTGTTCGGAAACACGATCGAGCTTGCCAGTCGCATCCTTCACGCCCACGATATTGGAATGTGCCTTGACCAGGGCGCCCATTGTTTCCGGCGTCATGTCGATGACTGAACGCGGCGGGATATTGTAGATGATGATAGGCAGCTTCACGGCCTCTGCAACCGCCGAGAAATGGGCAAACAAGCCCTTCTGCGTCGGCTTGTTGTAGTAGGGCGTCACAACGAGCAAACCGTCTGCACCCGCCGCTTCCGCGTGCTGGGCCAGTTCGATAGCTTCGCGCGTATTGTTGGAGCCGGCGCCCGCAATGACGGGCACACGTTTGCGAGCGACTTCAATGCACAGTTCAATGACGCGCTTGTGCTCATCATGTGAGAGCGTAGGAGATTCGCCCGTGGTTCCGACCGGCACCAGACCAGTGCTGCCTTCCGTAACCTGCCACTCCACGTGAGCAGCAAACGCCTCCTCATCCACTGCGCCCGCATCGGTAAATGGCGTGATGAGCGCGGGCATGGACCCCTTGAACATGCAAAGTCTCCTCGGCGACCGTACTCATTCTTCGGCCGCATTATTCTTGTTTAAGTGCGCGCACCATAAAGGGCGAGTTGAGCCGCGACAAGCGTGACAAGGTGCGTTTTGCAATAGATCGTGATAGAAGATTGCCGATGCGAGGCCCATGCAGTAACGGGCTGTTAATCAAGATGGAGCGTAATTAACTATCGGAACGGATTGCAACTGTGCGAACATGAGTGCGGGATGAAGACCTCTCTCTGCGTAACAAGTCTGACGCTTTTATTGACGGCATCCGCGGTCGTTTGTGCGCCGTTGCCGGATGGTCCGCTTCCGCATCCTGTTTCCCGGCCAAAAGACTTTCAGCCCGCCGCCGTGCCTGTTCCGGAAATCACGGGTTCCATTCCGCGCGCCACTGCGCCGCAGGACGCCGACGCTTCTCTTTCGCTTCTGAAGCAGGGCCTGGATTCTCTGTCCAACCGCGACATCGCCTCAGCACTTGCTGCCCGGGACGCGCTGACCCCCGGTTCGCTTGATCATCATCTTCTCACCTGGGCACTCGCAACGTCGGGTGCTCGCGGCGTCCCCTCCTCCGAGATTGCCGAAGCCCAACGGGAGCTGACCGGCTGGCCGGGGCTTTCCAGGCTACGCGCCAATTCCGAGCGATCGCTTTTTGCAGAAAATCCTCCGCCAGCGCAGGTGCTTGCGGCGTTTGGCAGCACACTTCCAGAAACGCCCCAAGGCGCCATCATTCTGGCCAGAGCGCTTGCGGCGCAGGGAAATGGACCGGGAGCAGCAAAGATCCTGCGGCCATTCTGGATCGGCTATGCGCTGGATAAGGATCTGGAAGATCAGATCCTGCGGGAATTCGGCTCTGTGCTGACAGCGTCCGATCATCGAGCGCGGATGGATTACCTCATGTACCGGGGACGCTCAGCGCAGGCACAGCGTTTTAGCGAACTTGGTCGCGCGCCATCTCTCTACAAAGCCTGGGTTGCAGTTGCGACCAATGCAAAGAATGCAGCCGCCCTCATAAGCAGTGTCGACCGGTCGCTGCAGGACGATTCCGCCTATCTCTTCGTCCGGATCGAGTATCTCCGCCGTCAGGATCAATATGAACAAGCGGCCTCTTTGCTTGCTCGTGCTCCCAAGGACCGTGGAGACATGGTCAATGCCAGCGAATGGTGGAACGAGCGCCGGATCATTGCGCGCGGTCTGGCGGATAATGGCGATTTCAGGTCGGCCTATCAGGTGGTGGCCGCCCACAACGCGAAAAGTCCGACAGATATCGTTGATGCCGAGTTTCATGCCGGCTGGTACGCCTTGCGCGGCATGCGCGACCCGAAGGTGGCTTCCCAGCATTTCGAACGGATTCTGAAGGCCTCGAGTAGGCCTCTATCGGCTTCGCGCGCCTGGTACTGGCTTGGTCGCTCTGCGGAAGCCGGTGGTCCGGGCAATGCCGGTGACTATTTCTCGAAGGCCGCGGCCTATTCCGCGACCTTTTATGGACAGCTTGCAGCGGCACGCCTCAACCGCCCTGCCCTCAATGTTTCCTATCCATCGCCCAGTGCCCAGGATCGGCGGCTGTTCGAATCGCGGGAAGCGGTGCGCGCCATCGACAGGCTGGATCAGGCCGGACACGCGAAAAGAGCCGACGCACTTTACAAGGCATTGGCTGACGAAATGACGAGCCCCGGGGAGCTGGCAATTCTGGCGGCGCGCGCGGAGCGGAACAACAACCACGCCATGTCCCTTGAGATCGGCAAGTCTGCGTTCAACCGCGGGCTGGATGTCGCTGCATTGGCATTTCCGATCGGCGTCATCCCGCCCTCTGCCAATATCAATGGTTCCGGAAAGGCGCTTGCCTACTCCATTGCGCGGCAGGAAAGCGCGTTCAATCCGACCGCAATTTCGGGCGCAGATGCGCGCGGCCTGCTGCAATTGCTACCCGGTACAGCGAAAGCGGTTGCCGGCCGGCATGGCTTGCCTTTTACGGCGGCCAAGTTGACCTCTGATCCAGGCTATAACGCGACCCTTGGCGCGCATTATCTTGGGGAGCAGATCGACGCCTTCGATGGCTCCTACATCATGACCTTTATTGCTTACAATGCTGGGCCGCGGCGTGTGCCGGAGTGGATTGCGCGTTATGGAGATCCACGCGGCAAGACCATCGATGAGGTTGTCGACTGGATTGAGCGGATACCGTTCCCGGAAACACGCAACTATGTCCAGCGTGTGATGGAAAACTATCAGGTCTACAAGGTTCGCCTGGGTCAAAAAGCCGATATCGTCGATGACCTTCGGTTTGGACGCCGGTCGTAGTTACCTATTTCCCGCATATTGCTGTTGCCGGACGTGCTGGAAGGCGAGGCATGCATCTTGCGCCTCAGGACGCGACATGAAACTTTGACCCTAGACAAGCGAAGCATTCGGCCACACAGGAAGAAGGATCCAGCGTGCGAGAAGACGGCGCCAAACTCGACTTCGTGACATCAGCGGACGGCACACGGATCGCTTACCGGACCTACAGGAACCATGAGCCCTCTTCCGAGGCCCTCCCCGTTGTCTGCCTGGCTGGTCTGACCCGCAATAGCCGCGATTTTCATGCTTTTGCCAAGCGGGTCTCTGGCGATCCGATCAAGCCACGCAGCGTCATTTGCATCGATTATCGCGGGCGCGGCGCCTCGGACCGGGCTGAAGATCCCGCAACCTATTCCATCTTCACTGAAGCACAGGATTGCCTGTTGGTTCTGGATGCGCTCGGGATCACGCAGGCGATCTTCGTCGGCACCTCACGCGGCGGCCTTATTCTTCATATCCTCGCTCAACTTGCCCCGGATCGAATAGCAGCCGTGATGCTGAACGATGTCGGTCCAGAACTCGGATTGGAAGGATTGAAACTGATCCAGAGCTATCTCGGCGAAGGCAACACCAGCGCCATTCCAGACTGGGCATCTGCGGCGGAACAGCTGTCCCGCGTGCATGGAGCCGCCTTCCCTGCTCTCGAGCCAAGCGATTGGCAGGACATGGCTCGCGCCATCTATACCGAACAGGGCGGACAAATTGTTCCCGACTGCGATCCAGCCATCGCGCGTGCATTCGCATCGATGGATCTTGAACAACCGCTCCCTCACCTATGGACCCAATTCGATCTGCTGAACGACAGGCCGATGATGGTTGTTAGAGGCGAACACTCAACCTTGTTGACCGAACAGATCGTAGCGTCCATGCAAGACCGGCACCCGGAACTCCGTGTCGTAACAGCCGCAGGTCAAGGTCATGCGCCGCTTCTGCACAAGCCGCAGGTGTACGATGCGCTCCTAGACTTTCTGCGTCCCGTCTAACCCAACTCGCGACTGTCCAGTTCGCTGCCAGCGTTTACGGCCTTGTTCTGTTGCGTGCTGTAACCGTGAGATCGACGCGCACTTCCGCAGATATGCATCTGCCTGCCAGCTAAAACGAGAAAACCCGCCTTTCGGCGGGTTTTCAAAACTTTGTCGTGAGGCGCTCTTAGAATGCGCGCTGCAGACGGAAGAAGCCAGTCCAGCTTTCCGGACCGTTGTCGATGTCCTGGTAGTTTGCAGTCACCTTGGCCGACAGGTTCGTGGCCAGCTGGTAATCCACGGTTACGCCAGCGCGCCATGCATCGCCACCGACGAAGTCGCCAACGCGGTTGGTCTGTACCTTCCAGAGGTACTGAGCAGCCGGGGTGACCGTGAACTTGTCGTTCAGCTTGATGGCGTACTCACCGGCGACAGTCCACTCGGACTCATCGTAGTAAGCGTTCGCACCGCTAGCCCAGGCAGCGGACAGGCCGAGCGTGCCAGGACCGATATCGGCATAGGCAATCGCGCGCAGAGCGCCGTTTTCCTGGTCGATGTCGTAGGAGCCAATCAGGTTACCGCGGATCGCACCTTCGGAAATGCCAACTGCACCGCTGATGCCGACATTGTTGTTAGCCTTCGGAACGAAACCGTAAGCAACGCCGAGGTTCGAACCGCCAGCATAGGCGCTTTCGAGTTCTTCAACGGCGACGCCAGCGAAAAAGGCACCCGATGTGTAGGTGTAGCGGATGGCGTTGTACTGAGTCGTGTTGGACGACAGGATGTCTGTTTCGCCAGACAGATCGTCATCCCACCAGCTGTAGAAAAAGCCGACCTTCAGGCCACCGACTTCGATGAAGGCCTGATCGACGTTTACGCCGCGCGAGGTGGAGTTGTCGGAGTTGCCACGAAGGCCGATGAAGCCGCGAAGCGTACCAAGTTCCGTATCCGAGCGAGCATCGAGTTCCAGCTGTGCACGTGTAAAGGCGTTCCAATCAGAACGACCAGAAAGATCACGGCCGAAATCAGTCTGGAAACGGACGTAGCCACCGATCTTCAGGCAGGTCTCAGAACCCGGAATGTAGAAGAAGCCAGCGCCGAAAGCGTCGCACACGCGGACATATTCCATTGGCTCAGGCTGAGCAGCAACGATAGCATCGGCAGCATAAGATGCCGAAGCAAAGGACAGCGCAGCTACAGAGCTTGCGGCGAGAACCTTGAAGTTCATGTTTTTCCCTCGAGAATTGAAACCATCGGGCGTCAGGTGGCTTGGGTCAACCTGATGTGAGGCTATTAAAACACCGGCGTTCGCAGTCGCAAAATTAAAAAGCTACGTTTTGAGATTATCAACGGTCGTTGAATTCAACATTGTTGCGAAATCGTGACACATTCGCGTCAGCGCAACATCTAATAGTTAATCACATCATATCAGCACACGCCAGACACGTCATAAACTAACGAAATATTAATGAAATCAAGGATTTCACTGACACATTTACGCCTCAATCCGAGCTTGATCCGCCGAGCAATTCAGATTCGGAATCAATTGATGGGAGATGGCTGGTCGATCGACGGGACTCATCATGGCCGCAAAACCTGAACGAGCTGGCTTAGAATGCTCATCACAAGCGTGCTGAGCCAAGCAACGACGAGTGTGCGGCTTCGGCCTTGCTGCAAACGCAAAAAGCCCGGCACTAAGCCGGGCTTCCGCAATCAGACCTGAATGGTCAGATTAGAACGAACGCTGCAGACGCAGGTAACCAGACCAGGACTCCTGAGCGCGGTCAGGATCGTAGTACTGTACCGAAGCCTTTGCAGACAGGTTCTTTGCCAGCTGGTAGTCGAACGTCAGACCAGCCTTCCAAGCGTCACGCGAACCAACGAAGTCGCCGAAGCGGTTCTGGTCGAGCGTCCAGAAGTACTGGAAGCCGGGGGTGATCTTGAACTTGTCGGTGACCTTTACAGCGTATTCAGCTGCAACAGTCCACTCAGCCTTGTCGTAGTAGAAGTTCTGGCCAGAAGACCAGATAGCTGCGAGGCCGAAGGTGCCTGGGCCAACATCAGCCGTCAGGATACCACGGATTGCGCCATTTTCCTGGTCTGTGTCGTAGCCGCCGAGTACGTTGACCTTAACGCCGCCGAATGCGCCACCAACGATACCGGAGATGCCGACGTTGTTGTTCGGATCAACTGCACGAGCTACGCCGAAAGGAGCGACCTGAGTGGTTGCTGACTGGCTTTCCAGTTCGTCAACCGAGAGACCAGCGTAGAAGGAGCCAGCCGTGTAGGTGTAACGGATGGAGTTGAAGATCGTGTTCTGGCCGATATCATCGGTTTCGCCAGAGAGGCCGTCATCCCACCAGTTGAAGAAGTAACCAACCTTGAGGCCACCGATTTCGATGAAGGCCTGGTCGACGTTTACGCCACGGCTCGTGCTGTTCAGCGCGTTACCCTGCAGTGCAATGTAACCACGGAGCGTGCCGAGTTCAGAGTCGGAACGGGCGTCGAAGTTGACCTGACCGCGGGTAAAGGAATTCCAGTCAGACGTGCCAGAAGCGTTACGGCCGAAGTTCGTCTGGAAACGAACGTAGCCGTCGATCTTGAGGCAGGTTTCAGAACCCGGAATGTAGAAGAAACCAGCGCCGAATGCGTCGCAAACGCGAACGTATTCCATCGGCTCCGGCTGAGCAGCAACGATAGCGTCGGCAGCCTGGGCGCCGGATACTGCTGCGAGAGCAGCAGCGGAGCCGAGAAGAAGGCTCTTGATGTTCATAATGACCTCCAGTCAAGTTTAACGAGGGTTTGGGTTTTTAGATCGCGAAACGACCTTCCCTGCCCCACACCCGTTTAATCAGAAGGTAGACGATCCACCGCCTCGCTTCTGATGGTGAACATACTCGGTCAGTTGACGCTTGCAATCGTGAAGTTGACCGCAATCAGACAAGCCGGGCTGCTTCACAAATGGCTGTTGCTCAAACGACACAAAAGCGCGTGGACAACGTTTCAAATTTTACCAATGATTAAGAAAGTCGTTATCCGACAGGGTGTTACGCGCAGCCAGACCTGCGAAGGCCATGTTGCGCAATTGCACCAGCAGCTCATCTCGCGAGTCTGCCTCATGCTCAGTCATGTATGAGATATTTGAAATGCGCGCTTTCGCATCAATAGTGGCGGAGAGGAAGGGATTCGAACCCTCGATACGCTTTTGACGTATACTCCCTTAGCAGGGGAGCGCCTTCGACCACTCGGCCACCTCTCCGGTGCCGACGTGATTATGTCGTCGAGCCACCGATTGCAAGGCATTTTGCGAGACTGCCTGCAAAATCCCCCGATATCATCTGAAATCCTTGAGCTTTTTGCGACGAGACACGGCTTCAGGCAAGCAGCTCCTTTAGATCGCGCGTCGGATCCTCAAGAATCGATCTGTTCAAAGGCATGTTCGAATCCAGCAGTTTCTTGCCGGTAACATAGGCCTTGGCATCGTTGATGGCATCGACAGCAACAAACCGATTCTCCCGGAAATACCAGATTGATTGGCTTCCCGGTCGCACTCCCTGCCTCACGAAGGTTTCGTCGAACCCGACGTTCAGTCCGGCAATCTGCAGTTTGACATCATACTGATCCGACCAGAACCACGGTTTAGGCTCATAGGCCTTGTCACTGCCTGCGAGAATCGCAGCGAGCGCCTCGGCCTGATCAACGGCGTTTTGAACTGATTCCAGCCTGATCATTGTGTTTTGCCAAGGCAAGCTGGCGCAGTCGCCGATCGCGTGGACGTCCGGATCCGATGTCCGCGTCATTGAGTCGACCACGATTCCATCCGTCACCGTCAGTCCGGCAGCCTGGGCAAGCTCCGTATTCGCCGTCACGCCGATTCCGACGATTGCCAGATCGAGATCGATGACGGTTCCGTCTGCCAATTCGGCGCCCACCAGCTTGCCGCCCTCCCCAATCAGGCGACGCAAGCCCGTCGACTCACGAATCGCAACGCCGTGCGATTCGTGGATCGCCCGCATGGCGTCTGCGGTCTGAGAAGAGGCGACTCGCTTGAGGATACGGTCCGCCATTTCGATAAGCGTGACCTCAAGCCCTTTGTGTCTTGCAACGGCCGCCGCTTCCAGGCCGATGTAACCGCCGCCTATCACCAGAGCCCGCGCGCCTGGTTGGAATGCCGCAGCCAATTGGTCCGCATCGCGCTTGTCACGCATGACGAAAACGTTGTCGAGATCGCCTCCGATGGCTGCGGGAAGGCGTCTCGGGGTAGCCCCTGTTGCAAGGACGAGCTTGTTGTAGTTCAGGCAGCAACCGTCCTGAATGCGAACCGAGCGAGCAGCAAGGTTGATCTCCTCCACGAATGTCGAAAGTCGCAGATCAATTGCCTGCTCGCCATACCAGGCGTCTGGGCGCATCTGAAGACGGTCGAACTCCATCTCGCCCAGCAGATACTTCTTGGAGAGAGGCGGACGTTGATAAGGAGCAACATTCTCCGCGGTCAGGATCGTGATCGAGCGGCTGTCACCAAGGCTGCGAAGCTTGGCCACAAGTGAGAAAGCAGCCTGTCCGCCCCCAACAACCACCAGATCAACCGTCATTGCCCGCTCCTTCATTCGCGTCTTCCGCCCTTTCCTATGGAGCGTAGAGACTGCTTGGGTAGCGCCGTGCGGACAAGGCGTCAACGAGGAGCAGGCAGTTGAAGAAACTATCGAAAAGATAAGCTGCCTATCATATTTTACGCAGCGCCTTTACCGCTTGGTAGGTGATATCCCTTATTCTTGGGTTCCAATAGCGATGGAGGGCGTCATGTCCTTGAATATCAACCTTGATCCGAAAGCGAACATTCCGCGCGACCAGGCATTTCCGAAATACGTCATCGACCGGCCGGGAAAAGTCATCTTCGTCGGCCATCACCTGAGCACGGCCTCTCACTTCCGCTGCATCGTGCGCAACATTTCCCTTTACGGCGCGGATCTGGATGTCAGCCCCAACCTGACGATGCCGAAAAACTTCTTCCTCGAAATTCTCGGCATCCATGACGAAATCGGCTGCACCGTGATCCGGCGCGAAGCTGAGCATGTGGTTGTCGGCTTCAACATGCTGTTGGCACCGGAATTCCTGCATCACGTCATTCGGCGGGGATTTGAAGACGCCTGAGAAGGCGTTGCGGGTCTGACGGGCGAGTGTACCAGTCTCGCCGCAAGTGTACTTGCGGATAAGCCGGAGCACTTTATGGTGTGGCTCTCATTGCCCTTTGAGCCGGGAACATCATGCCAAGCTTTGCGCGCTTCACACCTCTTCTTTCCTCACTGCCTGCCACTGTTCCTTTTGTCGGACCGGAAGCAATCGAACGCAACCGTGGACTGATAGTGAGGGCCAGAATCGGCGCCAATGAAAGCGGTTTCGGTCCGGCACCGTCCGTCGTGGCCGCCATGGCGGAGGCCGCCTCTGATACCTGGCATTATTCCGACCCGGAGAATTTCGAACTCAAGCAGGCCTTGGCAGCTCATCTCGGCTGCTCCCCGACCAATATCGCGGTGGGCGAAGGCATCGATGCCCTTCTCGGCCATATCGTTCGCATGATCATAGAGCCGGGCATGCCGGTGGTGACATCGCTTGGCGCCTATCCCACCTTCAATTTTCATGTCGCTGGCTATGGCGGCCGACTTGTCACCGCACCTTACGTGCAGGATCGGGAAGATCTGGCCGGTCTGCTTGAGCTTGTGAAGCGCGAAAATGCGCCACTGGTCTATTTCGCCAACCCGGACAATCCCATGGGCAGTTGGTGGAATGCCGATGCCGTGGCCGAATTTGCCGAAGCGCTGCCGGAAACCTGTCTGCTGATCCTGGACGAGGCTTATTGCGAAACAGCGCCAGACGGCACGACCCCGGCGCTTTCCCGTTTGATCGACCGCCCCAATGTCATGCGCACGCGCACGCTTTCCAAAGCCTATGGTCTTGCCGGGGCGCGGGTTGGATATGTCATCACCACGCCTGAAAACGCGCAGGCCTTCGACAAGATTCGCAATCATTTCGGAATGGCGCGGATCAGCGTCGCTGGTGCGCTGGCGGCCCTGAAGGATCAGGCCTATCTCACGGATGTGCTGCAGAAAATCTCTGCCTCCCGTGACGCGATTTCCGACATCGCCAGAGCGAACGGGCTTCTGCCCCTCGTGTCGGCGACCAACTTCGTCGCGATCGATTGCGGTCGGGATGGCGCCTATGCGCGGGCCATCGTGGATGGCCTGATGGAGCACGGCGTGTTCATCCGCATGCCGGGTGTTGCGCCGCTTAACCGGTGCATCCGCATCAGCACGGGTCTGCCGCAGGACATGACACTGCTGGCGGAGGCCCTGCCGCAGGTTTTGAAGACGATCGGCTGAAGATTACTAAGCTCTTCAGCCTCTTCGTCGATCTGCCGGTTCAGGGATAGACGTGCGATGGATCAGTGCGTGGTCATCCAGTCGCGGGCGGCGCGGAGGGCTTCCGCAAGCTGCATCTTTGTCATCATGTGGGAGAGGTCCGCCCGCAATTCCGCGGCACGGTCGGATCCCTTGATGGCGGCGATGTTCAGCCACTTGTGAGCCGCAACCAGATCCACCGGGCAGCCGCGTCCGGTGGCATACATCAAGCCCATGTCACAGAAGAGTTCAGCGCGGGCCTCGCCACCCATCGCCGTCATTTCGCATTCCTGAATGTCAAAGCGTGCCATTGGTTTAATCCCTGTTGAACCGGTTATTCTTGCCCTGTTTTCGAGAGCCCTTGCGGGCATCGAAAGTGCGAAACCTCTCCGGGTTCTCATCACCTCCGACCGGCAGATTTTCTGCTCGTCTTCATGGGTTCACTATGCGGCAGCGGCTTCAAAATTCGCCTAAAATGCATGATTAATTTGAAACAAACAAAGTCCAAACAGTTGGTAAACCTCAGTTTTTGTTAAACATCACATCCCTTGTGGACCAGTCGATTCCGCGTTTTGTTAGGTTTACGGCAACCATGGCGTTTTCACCCTTTCTTGACCATGATTTCGCATGCAAACTCTGATGCCAGGACCGGGCCTGACGAAATGGCACCTATTTACCTTTACGTGTGCGTAAGCTAATCTCAGCACATCAGCCCGAGAACGCGGAGGAGGAACTGCGTTCGGGGAAGACGGATTTCACTTTGGCGGAGGAGCGTCACATATGATTCGCATGACTGGACTGATCGCAGGAGCAATGCTGGCGTTCTCAGGCATTGCCTGGGCCGCGGAACCGATCGAAGGCAACTGGAAGACTGCCAGTGGCGAGACGGCAGCCATCAGCAAGTGTGGTTCTGCCTTCTGTGTAACGCTGAAGACCGGCAAACATGCGGGCAAGCAGATCGGCAAGATGAGCGGCACCGGCGGCAATTACAGCGGTGAGATCACCGATCCCGAAGCCGATAAGACCTATAGCGGATCGGGCGCAGTCAGCGGAAACTCTCTGAAGATGAAGGGCTGCGTCATGTCGGTGTTCTGCAAATCGCAGACCTGGACGCGCCTCTAAACTCGCTCCCACACGATTCGTCCAGAAGGTCCGCCGGTCACTCCGGCGGATTTTTTTGTTCGCTCGCGTCTCGTTAAGACTCTTGAATTGCGGATGAACGGTTGCCTCAGTGCAGGTTCAGGCAAGTCTTGTCATCTTTGATACAGGGATAAGGCATAAGGGGTGGACGGACATGACAAGACTGGCGCGCAGAATGACAATCATAACGCTGACGATGATGGTATTTGCAATTTCAATGTCGGCACTTGTGAACCAGACACGGAAAGCGAATGCCCTATCGGATGCCTCTGCGTTTTCCTGCCGGACCACAGGCGGGCAATGCGGCGCCCTCCTCTGAGTTCAAAACTCGGCAATCTGCTTCCCGGCCGTAATTGGCTTGTCAACAAGTCCACACTATAATGGCTCATGACAAAACGAATCTTTTCCCAATCTGCCCCCACCTTCATCAATCCACCGGCTTATGAGCCTAGGGTCTTCAGTGATCCCGCCGCTGCGGTGGACGCGCTGACCGAGCTTTACGAGCGCAATACCGGGTTCCTGATCGAGGCATTCGGAAATCTGGCGAAGGGCCAGCCGATCGAAGGTCGCTATCGGGCGTGCTATCCGCAGGTGAGCATAGAAACCACCAGCTTCGGGCATATCGATTCGCGCCTGTCCTACGGCCATGTCACGGCGCCCGGCCATTACACGACCACCGTCACACGGCCGAAACTGTTCCGCCATTATCTGAAGGAACAGCTGGGTCTTCTGATGCGCAATCACAACGTACCGATCACGGTGTCCGAATCGCAGACGCCGATTCCGTTGCATTTTGCCTTCGGAGAAGGCGCGCATATCGAGGCATCCGCGTCTGCGACGGTATCGGACATGCCGCTCCGCGATATCTTCGATACGCCGGATCTCAACAACACGGACGATCTGATCGCGAATGGTGAATATGATCAGGTTCCGGGTGAGCCCGCGCCGCTTGCGCCGTTTACGGCACAGCGCATCGATTACTCGCTGGCCCGCCTCAGCCACTACACGGCCACGAGCGCGGATCATTTCCAGAACTTCGTACTCTTCACCAACTACCAGTTCTACATCGACGAGTTTGCGGCCTGGGCTCGCGAATTGATGGCGAATGGCGGCGAAGGCTATACAGCCTTCGTCGAGCCCGGCAACATCATCACCCCTGCCGGAAGCCGCACCAACGAAGCGCCTGTACGCCTTCCCCAGATGCCTGCCTACCATCTCAAGAAGAAGGGTCATGCCGGAATTACGCTGGTGAATATCGGTGTCGGCCCGTCGAATGCGAAGACGATCACCGACCATATCGCCGTGCTGCGCCCGCATGCCTGGCTGATGGTTGGTCATTGTGCCGGGCTTCGCAACAGCCAACGGCTGGGCGACTACGTTCTTGCACATGCTTACATGCGCGAAGACCATGTTCTGGACGACGACCTGCCGGTCTGGGTGCCGATCCCGGCGCTCGCTGAAGTTCAACAAGCGCTGGAAGATGCGGTCGAGGAAATCACGGGCCTCGAGGGGTTTGAGCTGAAGCGCATCATGCGAACGGGCACGGTTGCCACCATCGACAACCGTAACTGGGAACTTCGCGACCAGGCAGGACCGGTCAAGCGATTGTCGCAGGCGCGCGCGATTGCGCTGGACATGGAATCGGCCACCATTGCGGCCAACGGTTTCCGCTTCCGCGTTCCCTATGGCACCCTGCTGTGTGTTTCCGACAAGCCTTTGCATGGCGAGTTGAAGCTGCCGGGAATGGCGACCGAATTTTACAGGACGCAGGTTCGCCAGCACCTCAAGATCGGCATCCGTGCCGTACAGAAACTTGCCGCCATGCCGACAGAAACGCTGCATTCGCGCAAGCTGCGCAGCTTCTACGAGACGGCGTTCCAGTAACCCGAGAGATTCGAGCGTCGGGCGACCAATCGGAAACGGCCCGCCGCTCTAAATTCTTTGTTGACGCATCGGTTGAGCGAAAAACCGGATTCCACTTTTTCGCCCGATGCTTTAGCGGGGTGTTTTCGACCGCCCCGCAACCAGCATCGACAGCCCGGCGCCAATGACGGAGCTGAGAATGATCAGCAGGTGCGCGTTGATGGCGGCCTGCCCCAGCTCAGCCAATGCGCTTTCCGAACGTTCGGCACCGAAAGCCAAGGCTCCGGCTGTTATTCCTGCCGGATAGGTTCCGATGCCGCCCGGCGCATGCAAGGGAAGCACTGAGGAGAGCTCTCCCCCAAGCGCGCCACCGAAGCCTGCGGCAAGGCCGATGTTTGCGAGCAGAACCAGAACCCAGGCCATGACCGCAATTTTCACGAACCAGTTGACGAGGGTTACACCCCAAGCGCGAATGAATGATGATGTGTTGGCCGGAAGTCCTTGTTCGAGTTCCGCCATCATGTGCTGAAGCTTGGGGTGAGAGATCTTGCGCGCCTGCCTCAGCAGACCCTCTTTGAGCGCGAAGGCAATCGCGGGACTGAACGCGAACAGTGCCCAAAGAAGCCAGAGCCAGAGATTGCGGTGTTCCAAAGCCAGACCGAACCCCGCTGCCGCAAAGAGCGCATGCAGATCGAAAAGCCGCATGACCAGCAGTGCAGCGCTGGCCCGTGTGATGGAGACGCCAAACTCCTGCTTCATCAGCAAGGGAAAGCTCAGTTCACCGCTGCGAAAAGGAAGCATGACGTTCAGGAGATTATGGACCTGCACCACACGAAACAGACGGCGAAAGCTGCCTTTCGTTTCTCGCGGAAAATAATCGTAGATCCGCCAGGTGCGAAGCACATAGGTCATCAGCAAAAGCAGAAGCGCGGTGCTTGCAATGCCAAGACCGGCTGTTCTCCAGATCCCGACGATTTGCGCCCATCCCCATACCCACTGGATGAAGCCTACATAACACACCACCGCAACAAGTGTCACAAGTGTGGTCGCATGGCGGAGAATCCATGGCTTTTGGCTGGCAAGCCTTTCGTTCTTCATATAGAGGACGCGTCCATCAGCAATAGATCCACTTCGGCAATTCCCGGAGGAGATATCGCCACGCGATATCACCCGGCCGGGTCGATGGCCATCAAGGCAAGCCCCCGAGGTTTAGGAGAAAGACCAGGTGCGTACAACTGTGGAATTGATCGGCGCGGATACGGTGGGCACAGGCGGGCTTGAACTTTCGCTTGTCGTGCCTGTCTTCAACGAAGAGGAAAGCGTCGGCCCGCTGATTGCGCGCGTTCAGGAGGCAATGGCTGGATATGCCGGACGCTGGGAACTGATCCTCGTCGATGACGGCAGCACCGATGCCACACTGACCGCCGCCCGTTCCGCCATCGGGCGCGAGGGGCTGGAACTTCGCATCGTCGCCATGCAGCGAAATTTCGGCCAGACGGCTGCCATGCAGGCGGGAATCACCGAAGCGCGCGGACGGCTGATCGCAACGCTCGATGGCGATCTGCAGAACGACCCGAAAGACATTCCGGCCATGGTGGCGGAACTGGAGCGCCGTGAACTGGACCTTCTGGTCGGCTGGCGCAAGAACCGGCAGGACGGCCTTGTCCTGCGCAAGATCCCTTCCTGGATCGCCAATCGCCTGATCGGGCGCATTACCGGCGTTCGCCTGCACGACTACGGTTGCAGCCTGAAGATCTATCGCGGGTCGGTGATCAAGCAGGTCCGGCTAATGGGTGAAATGCACCGCTTCATCCCCGCCTGGGTCGCCAACGTGGTGCCGAGTTCCCGCATCGGAGAAATGCCCGTCACGCACCATGCACGGCAGCACGGCGTTTCCAAATACGGCATTTCGCGCACGTTCCGGGTTATCCTCGATCTTCTGTCGGTCCTGTTCTTCATGAAATTCAAGGCGCGGCCAGGCCACTTTTTCGGCTCGCTTGGCCTTGGCATCGGCGCGCTCTCGGCGCTCATCCTGTTTTACCTGTTCATCGACAAGTTCATTCTTGGCAATGACATTGGTACGCGGCCGCTCTTTCTCGTCGGAATCATGCTGTTCCTGTCCTCGGTTCAGATGATCACCACCGGTATTCTGGCGGAAATGCTGGCGCGCGTTTACTTCAAGGATGACAGCAGCCTGAGTTATGTGGTCAGGGAAATCTATAGCCGTGATCAGCAGAACCCGTAATCTTCTCGTCCGCCAACCGGGCGTCATTGTGTGGGCAGTCCTCGCCTACTTCATTCTCTGCGTCATCATGCGGGTTCTGCGTTCCGACAGCCTGCAGAATGACGAGGCGGAGCAGGCATTTCTGTCGCAAATGCTGCTGCTAGGCTATGGACGGCAACCGCCGCTGTATGACTGGCTGCAGATCGGCATGAACGCGCTGTTCGGCCTGTCGGTTGCGACGCTCTCGGCACTCAAGAACAGCCTGCTGTTTCTCTGTTGCATCTTCTACGGGCTTGCCGCGCGCCAGGTGATGGAAGACAGAAGACTGCCGCTCATTGCCATGCTCGGCTTATTGATGGTTCCCTCCATCAGCGTTCTGGCGCAGCGGGATCTGACGCATGCCATCGCAACGCTCTGCTTCGTTTCGCTGTTCCTGCTTGCCTTCCTGAAGACGCTCGACAGGCCAAGTCTCGGCTCGTACATCCTGCTCGGATTGACGGTCGGGCTTGGCTTTCTCACAAAATACAATTTCGTCATCATCCCGATTGCGGCCATCATCGCCGTCTTGCCGGAACCCGATTTTCGCAAGCGGTTGCTAGACTGGCGCATGATTCCGGCCATGCTGGTTGCGGCGGCCATTGCCTTGCCGCATCTGATCTGGGCGCTGATGAACCTGGATGTGGCGACTACCGGCACAGTAGAAGCCATGCGCGAGGGTGCGTCCGGAGATCTGGCGCGTGACAGTATCCGCGGCCTCATCTCCATCCTGCTATCGACCCTGAAGGGCACCTTGCCGGTCATCGCGATCTTCGCCGTTATCTTCTACAGGGATCTGGGAGCGGTTTTGAGAGCCAGCGATCGCTGGAGCCGGGTCATCGGATGGATGATCGTGGTCTGTCTTGTGCTGGTTACGCTGATCGGCCTCGGGTTCGGCGCTTCCAGCATCCGTCAGAAATGGCTCTCCCCCTTCCAGATGCTGCTTCCTCTTTACCTTACCCTGAAGATTGCAGCGGCACGGATCGACACAAGGGAGAGCGTGGCCCGTATGGGCATTCCCGTCATGGCCATCGTGACGGTCAGCGTCTTGTATTTCGCAGCCGCCAATATCATCGCGCCCTATATCGGCCGCTACAGCAAGGAGCACACGCCTTACCAGCCCATGCTGGAACAGGTCGTTGGCGCACGCAATGAGCGGCCTGCCTACATTCTCACCGACGATCTGATGATGGCTGGCAATGCACGGCTGGAGTTCACCAGCGTTCCGGTGCTGATGCCGCAGCTTCAGCCTATCGCTTTTGCCGATGCCGTGCGGCGCGGTCCGGGCCTCATCGTCTGGCCACTGCGGGACGGCCGCGAAGGTTTCTCGGTCGACTTGGCCGACTTCCTGAAAGCGAATGATGTTTCGACCGCATCGCTGAAAATCACCTATGTCGACGTTCCGTACAACTTCGCGCAGGATGGCGATACCATGCGGTTCGGGTATGTCTGGCTGGAGCAGGTCGCCCTGCCCCAGCGCTGAGACAGCTTTCAATCGAGATGCTGCTCTCGCAAATGGTCGAGACCGTGGCGGATATATTGAACCAGCCCGTCCACCTCTTCGCGGCTGATGATCAGGGCGGGCGAAATCAGCATCCGGTCCGCTGTCGCGCGCATGATGAGCTGGTGGTCGTAGCAGAAGCCGCGCACCACGCGCCCGGCGCGATCGGGATCCTTGAACCGCTGGCGGGTGGACTTGTCCTTGGCCAGTTGAACCGCGCCCAGCAATCCGACCGATTCGACCTGCCCGACCACTTCATGATCCTCAAGGGTCTTGAGGGACTGTGCGAGGTAGGGGCCGATATCGTCGCGCACCCGTTCCACCAGTCCTTCTTCTTCCACGATACGAAGGTTTTCCAGCGCTGCCGTGGCGCAGACCGGATGGCCGGAATAGGTGTAGCCGTGGTTGATGTCGCCGGCCTCAGCCAGCACAGCGGCGACTTTTTCGCTGATCAACACGCCGCCGATCGGCAGGTAGCCGGATGAAAGCCCCTTCGCGATCGATGCCATATCGGGTTTGAAGCCGAAATGCTGATGGCCGAACCAGCTGCCAAGGCGTCCAAAACCGCAAACGACTTCATCCGCAATCAGCAGAATGTTGCGCGCCCGGCAAATACGCTCAATCTCTGGCCAATAGGTATCCGGCGGGATGATGACGCCGCCTGCGCCCTGAATGGGCTCGCCCACAAAGGCCGCCACATTCTCCTCGCCCAGTTCATCGATCTTGGCCTCAAGCTCGCGCGCCATCTTGAGCCCGAATTCCGCTGGCGTCAGATCACCACCGTCTGCGTACCAATAAGGCTGACCGATGTGGTGAATACCCTCGATCGGCAGATCGCCCTGCTCGTGCATATGCTTCATGCCGCCGAGCGATGCGCCGGCCACGGTAGACCCGTGATAGGCGTTGCGTCGTGCGATGACCTGCTTCTTGGAAGGTTGGCCCAGCACCTTCCAGTAGATCCGGGCCAGCCGGAACCAAGTGTCTGTTGCCTCGGACCCTGACGAGGTGAAGAAGACATGGCTCATCAGGCCTTGCGTATAGCTCGTGACCTTCTGGGCTAGAAGGGTCGCGGGCTGGGTCGATGTGCCGAAAAAGGTATTGTAATAAGGCAGCTCGTTCATCTGCCGCATGACGGCTTCGCCGATTTCCTTGCGCCCGTAGCCGATATTCACGCACCAGAGACCGGCGAAGGCATCCATGTAGGGATTGCCCTGCGAATCGAAGATCCAGATCCCCTCACCTCGCGCCATGATCTGCGTACCATGACGCGCCATGTCCTTCATGTCGCAAAAGGGATGGATGTGATGCGCCAGGTCGATTGCGCTCATGTTCTCGGAATTACGAACCGGGTCCAAAGACTTCCCCCGTCTGACTTGTTTACGATGTTGGCGATTGAACGGAGGCGGCCACGTTGTAAGCCCCTGTTCGATCCGCTACGAACATGGACCAACAGCAACAGGCTTGGCAAGCAAGGTCCATCCGGACTGACGGCCAGTGATGAATACAAAAAGCAGCGAGGCGCGGATGCCGGTCGAGACCCAGGAACCGAGAATCGAAATCTTGCTCGTCGGCATGAACGGCGATCTTCGCGGCAAGCAGATTCCTCTCAGCGCGCAGAACAAGGTGTGGGATGGCAAGGTGCGGCTGCCGACATCCACGCAATCGCTGGACATCTGGGGCGATGACAATGACGATATCACGGGCCTCTCACTGACGCTCGGCGATCCCGACGGCTGCTGCATTCCCGATCCCAGAAGTCTGGCACCCATGCCCTGGGCGCCGCAAGGATCGGCACAGGTTCTTTCCACAATGCATGAACTGACGGGCGAACCGAGCTTCATGGATCCGAGGGCGATCCTGTCCTCCATGCTTGCCCGGTTTGCAGAGCGGGGGCTGACACCGGTCGTTGCGACCGAGCTTGAATTCTACGTGATCGAGGACGATTGGCGAGAGAGCGGCAAACCGCGCCCGCCAAGATCTCTCACCTACCGGGGCGAACCGAACGGATTTCAGCTCTACGACATGAGCGCCGTGGACGCCCTGCAGGGCTATCTGGACACGTTGCGCGAATGGGCGGATCTGCAGGGCCTGCCAGCGGACGCCTCGACGGCAGAATTCGGCCCTGGCCAGTTCGAGATCAACCTCAACCATCGGCCGGATGCTCTGGCGGCGGCCGATGACTGCATCTATCTCAAGCGTCTTGCGCAGATGGCGGCACGCAAGCATGGCCTTCGCTCAACCTGCATGGCCAAACCCTATGGCGACCATGCTGGTTCCGGCCTGCATGTGCATGCCAGCGTCATAGATAGATCAGGGCGCAACGTGCTGGATGCGGCAGGTGGGGAACCGACTGCCTTGAAATCTGTCTGTGCCGGAATGCTGGAGACGATGCGGGAAGCGCAGCTCGTCTTTGCACCCTTTGCCAATTCCTACCGACGGTTCCAGCCCGGCTCCTTTGCTCCCGTGGATATCGATTGGGGTGTCGGCCATCGCGGGACGGCGATCCGCATTCCGGAAACCGATGGACCGGGCGCACGTATCGAGCATCGGGTGGCAGGCGCAGACGCCAACCCCTACCTGCTGCTGACGGCGATTCTCGGCGGCATTCTGAGAGGGCTCGATTCGACGCTGGATCCGGGTCCGGCAACCGAGGCGGGCCAGCAAGCCACGAGTGGCAGAAGACTGACCCATGACTTTCTCACCGCCGTCGAGGACTTCGCGCAGTCAGAGTATATTCGAGATACGTTCGGCGAAGGCTACCAGCGCCTCTATGCGGATACGAAACGCAAAGAGGCCATCGCCTATCTGCGCACGGTGTCCGATTTCGATTACCAGACCTATCTCGCGCGTATCTAGAGGGAAGGCTGCTGTTCAACCATGCCTTCCTGGTCCTGCACCTGAAGGGTGGGCTGCTGCGGCTGGCGAACCAGCACTTTAAGCTCCCCGGCGTGAATACGCAGTTTGACATCCCTCGCCATTGGCAGCAGCTCCCCATCGATGACGCAGCGCACATCGTGCCGCCGCTTGGGAAAATGCAGTTCCAGTTCGGTGGCTGTCATCGCGGTTACGGCCTCGTTCTCCTTCAGCTTGCCGCGCAGGATATCGATCGTCAGCTTGGCAACGCCCGCCGGCGTCAAGGCGTCTGCGATGTAGAAACCGAGGTGGCCGCCCGTGACACTGTCGGCGTAGAGAAGCGCATCCTCGCCGAACTCGTTGTTGGAGACCGAAATGGCGGAAACCTTGCGCAGACCGCGGCGGCCTTCGGCGTTAAATTCCACCTCGAAAACCGGTGGATTGAACATCACGCCCAAAGCGGCCCTGGCATTGGCTCGCATCTTTCCAAGCCGCGAGGCATAGCTCATCTGGTTGCGATATCGCACCATGCGGGCATGCAGACCCGCGGAAAACTGGTGCACGAAGCTGTGGCCATTGGCGCTGGCAATATCCACGTGCTCCACCTCGCCTCGCGCCAGAACATCGATCACCTGCCAGATATCGAGAGGCAGTTTGAGAGTGCGCGCGAAGAGGTTCATGGTGCCTGCAGGCACGATGCCCAGCACGAGACCGCTTTTCCAGGCAATGCCAGCCGCCGCGGAAATGGTTCCATCGCCACCACCGGCAATCAAACCGTCGACCCCGCTTTTCGCGACCTCTTCCATGGCGCTTACGACATCGTCTCCGGCTACGACCCGGCATTCGATGTCATGCCCTTGCTCTGCGAAGATGCGCGCGGCATGATCGCAATAGGCGTCCATGTCGGTCGTCTTGAAGGTACCGCCGTCACGGTTGAAGATCGCAATGAGTTTCATTGAAGCCCGCGTTCCATCTCAAATCCGCACCACAACGGCGCCAGAGTTAAATGGTTGCCTTTTATGAATGCGACAAGCCCGACCAGCACATTGCCGGACAATCCGATTGCGATTTGCCAATTTAAACCGTTTCGCAGTGCAATATGATATGCTAGCCTTATTAAGCGATGTCAAAAACATCGCCTTCAAAGTTTCTCCTCCCGCCAGACAGTGAATTTCATGACTGATACCCTTGCCGCAGACCGGGCTAACGATCCGTCAGTTCTGCGCGACCGAACCGCTCAATCCCTCTCTCCCATGACAATCGTGCTCATCGAGATCGCGCTGGCGGTCGGTGGGTTCGGTATCGGAACCGGCGAATTTGCCATCATGGGCCTGCTGCCGGATGTTGCCGCTACCTATGGCGTCAGCATTCCTCAGGCGGGCTATGTCATCACCGCCTATGCGCTGGGCGTGGTGATCGGCGCACCGATCATAGCTGCACTGACAGCTCGGGTTAGTCGCCGCAGCCTTCTGCTGATGCTGATGTCCATCTTTGCGATCGGCAATATTCTGAGCGCCGTTGCGCCGGATTTCACCACCTTTACCGCTCTCCGCTTCGTCACAGGCCTGCCCCACGGTGCCTATTTTGGTGTCGCGGCTCTTGTGGCCGCCTCCATGGCAGCCCCACACAGGCGTGCCCGCGCTGTCGGACGCGTGATGCTAGGCCTGACCATCGCAACGCTGATCGGCACGCCCATCGCTACCTTCCTCGGTCAGATGATGAGTTGGCGCGCCGCATTTCTGCTGGTCGGCGGCGTTGGCCTGCTGACGGTCGCACTCGTCTGGCTGTTCCAGCCGCAGGATCAGGTTCAGCCGGGCGCGAGCATTCGCCGGGAGTTGGGAGCGCTTCAGCGACCGCAGGTCTGGCTGACGCTCGGCGTGGCCGCAACCGGCTTTGGCGGCATGTTCTCCATCTTCAGCTACATCGCCTCAACGACGACCGAGACCGCCATGATGCCCGTCGCCATGGTGTCGTTCGTGCTTGCGCTCTTCGGCATCGGTATGAATGTCGGCAATGTCATCGGTTCCCGTCTGGCTGACATATCGCTCAAGGGGACGATCGGCGGCGTGATGCTGTTCAACGTCGTGGTTATGACGGTGTTCAGCCTGACGGCGGATGTGCCGTTCATGCTGTGCCTTTGCGTGTTTCTCATCGGCTGCGGATTTGCCGCCTGCCCCGCGGTTCAGACGCGCCTGATGGATGTTGCCGCCGACGCGCAAACGCTTGCTGCTGCGTCCAGTCATTCGGCTTTCAACATTGCCAATGCGCTTGGGGCGTGGCTCGGCGGCCTGACGATCGCCTGGGGCTATGGCTACGGCTCCACCGGCTATGTTGGCGCGGCACTCTCGCTGGTGGGCCTTGCGGTCTTTGCCGTGTCTGTCGCACTGGAGCGGAAGAAGGACTGATCGGAAGCAAAGGCGGCGACTGGTTTCCCTCCGCCGCCTTGTTGTTTCAACCTTTTGAAATCAGGCGCGGGCTTCCTGAATGACGACAACCTTGTCGCCCACCTTCACGCGGGAATAGAGATCCACGACATCGTGGTTCATCATGCGAATGCAGCCACTCGACATGGCATGACCGATCGACTCTGGCTGGTTGGTGCCGTGGATGCGGAAATGGGTATCGGCACCGCCCCGGTAGAGATACATTGCGCGTGCTCCGAGTGGATTATTGGGGCCACCCGGCATTCCACCGGCAAGCTTCTTGTAGCGGGCTTCTCTGCGCTGCATGTTGGCGGTCGGCGTCCAGGTCGGCCATTCGGCCTTGCGACCGACATAGGCATTTCCGGCCAGTGCAAGACCGGCACGGCCCACACCGACGCCGTAGCGCATGGCGCGTCCGTTATCCAGCACATAGTAAAGACGACGCGCAGGCGTATCCACCACGATCGTGCCCGGCTTGTGTTCCGTCGCATAGGCCACTTCGGTTCGACGCAGTTCCGGCCTGATCTTGTCGAGCGGCACTTCCTTCAGGGGATGCAATTCGTTCGGCCGGGCCGAGTAATCTGCCTGCTGGGTTCCGGAGGTAGAAGCGCATCCGGCAAGGAGAAGCGGAAGCCCGATCAGCAGTCCGCGGCGCGAGATCGACATGAATGTGTCCTTATTGCGGTCATCTTGAGATGAATCGCACGTTAAGGACATTATAGTTAATGAAGCACTAATTCAGGCTCAGGCAAGCGACCGCAGCGTAACGCAGATGCAGATGATGGTGAACATCAGCGGCATGACGTACCGGACCACCCGGCGAACTTCGCTGGACAGGAAGGGATAGGCCGTGCGTCCCGGAAAGCGCTCACTTTCCATGAAGAGATCGATCAGAAGCGCCAGGATCAGATAGAAATATCCGATCGAGATCATGAAGGCGATTGGCGATGTCACCGACATGCTGCCGGGGAAACTTGCCTCGAAGGTGAAGCTCAAAGCCGCCAGCGCCAGAAGTGCTGAATAGGTGACACCCGTTTTGTCGCCGATCAAACCCTTCGGCTGCCACAGGATGAACAGCGATACGGACAGGACGGCGATGAACGGAATGAAAATGCGCAGGAAATAGCGCGGCCATTTGCGATCGATGGCAACCTCTGCCGTCAGCTTCGCAAAGGGCCTTGCACTCCAACCATAAAACTGGGCCGTCGTGAAGGAGAGGTTCTTGGCGCTCCAGTCCGAGGCAGAAAGCTGGGGCGGCAATCCGGAGAGCTGCCGATCCTGAAAGTCCTGCACGAAGACCACATCATCAGCCGGATAGTACTGGGATACGAAGGCCAGCCTCACATGCTGCTGATCGAAGGGAAAGGCCGACAGGTCACGGGCAAAACGGAAGCTCCCCTCAAGCCTGCGCATCGACGTCACTTCCCCGTTGCTGCGGATCGACAGGGCTTCAAGCTGGAGCGTTTCATCTCCGCTGCGGTTCTCGATCTCGACAGCGGGGTTCCAGATCGTGGCGAGCTTCGCTGCGGCTTCCGCGCCGGTGAAATCCTGCCGATCACGACCGAACTGGATGGCATTGAACTGAAGCGCGGGATCTTTCCAGCGCTGCTGCACTTCGACGACCAGTTGCGCATCGCCCGTGGTCTCATCGATCTTGAGAATATCGAGCACACGGACAACCAGATGGATCTGCAGGGGACGCTGCACGCCTTGCGGAAGCGGCTGACGTTCAGCCCCCTCCTGCGCAGAGACAGCGAACGATCCGAGCAGGATGACGAGACACGCAACGAAAAGCCGAAGAAACATATTGTGCATGGTTCAAGGCTCCCCGGCCCGATCCTGCCTCGTGGACACAGCATCGGAGACGGCTTTTTGCAGATCGCGGAACTCCTTCAGTCCACTGGTCGCCTGCGATTTGGCGGCTTCTTCAGGCGACGCCTTCACCCGGACCGCCAGATCCTTCAGGGGTCTGATCACGGCTGCGCGCACCGTGCTCATGAAGATCGCGGTCACGATCAGGAGGCCGGCCAGAAATACTGACCCGATCGTGACCAGTGAACGGTTGTAATAGCTTTCCAGCGATCCAAAATCACTGACAGTCAGGATCGTTCCGATCATGTTACCGCTATAGTCGATCAGCGGGCGACCCTGAATGGTCAGATCCCGGTCCCCCAGTCGATGGAAGAAAAGAAGCTCGCTACGGGAGAGCTGGACCTTGCCAGCGCCGAGAATGCTTTCGAACAGACCCTTGTCGGTGGCGGCATCAAGAACAAGACCATTGGCGGACACGACGGCATTGCCCACGTCTTTCAGGTAGCGACGATCAAGCACGAGAGCAAAATCACTGCCGCTGGCAGCCTTGGCAAGATCGGCAAGCGCCTGCAGATCGACGCCGACCTCAACGGTTCCGATGAAGTTGCTTCCGCTCGTGTCGAAAACCGGGGATACCGCGCGAAGGCTCAAGCCCCGCACGCCAAGCTCCAGCCCCTTCTGCGTCTGCCGGTCGTGATTGGCAGCCACCACCATCGGACGGAAGGTGGAAAGATCCTGCCCGAAATTCTGCGGTTCCCAGACGCGCAGAAAGGACTTCATGGCTGCATCATGGAAATGCACCACGCTAACGCCCGCCAGGCGTGCCAGCCGCTCGAACATCGGCTTGGCATAGGCCTGAAGCTCGTTGCGAGAACCTGCCGCCAGATGGGTACGAATGGAAGGATCAGCGGCCAGAAGCTCGGAATGTGTTGCGGAAAGAATGGCGGCCTGATCCATCGTGGTCGAAAAAACCACCGAGGTCTGATCGATTTCACGTTGGCGGGCATCGGTGAGCAGTGCCTGCTGGTCGGCAATCATCAACCAACCGCCAAGAAGCAGCACAAGACCGACACAGAGAGCAGATACGAAGGCGAGAAAACGATCGAGCGACATGAACCCAAGCTTTGACCGGCGGAGACTGTCGCTGTTTCACTGGTAAAGTGTAATGGAGTCAATCAAGCGAACGCTTGCCCACAATAACGATCATCAATGCCGATTGATAATTGTCGCTATGACCAGAAGAACGCAGCCTGAACAGGTCGGAAATCAGTCTTCTTCGCAGGGCCATTCGACAGGAACGGTCAACCCTTGAGGAAGCTTGGTCTTGCTGTTTCCGCAAGACAAGGCAATCTGATCCTGCTTGAGACCCGTCGCCTGACTGAGGTCTACGCCCTCGAAACGCGTGAGAAACAGGAAGGCATTAGCGAAATCGACCGGCCCCTTCATGGAGGCGCTCTTGAACGACGCTCTCGCAAGGTTAGCCATGGCAAAATGCGTGTCTCCCAATTCCGCACCCTTGAACACTGCCCGTCCAAGTTCTGCCTTGGTGAAATCCGCTCCCACAAGCGTTGCATCCGTGAAATTGGCGCGCTGCATTTCAGCCATCGTGAATTTGGTCTGCGTCGCCACGACGCTTCCGAAGTCGCTGCGATAGCCTTCCACCTTCAGAAGCGAGGCACTGCTGAGATCTGCCTTGACGAAGGATGTGCGAATGATGGCTGCCTTGGTGAGATCGGCACCAACCAGCTTGCTGCGGCTGAAATCGGAATTGCTGAGATCCGCCTCCGCCATCTTCGCCTTTTCAAAATTGCTGTCCTTCAGCATCAGCATTCGCTTCTTGCAGTCAGCCCAGTTGACTTCCGGGCCTGCATCCGCGCGGCAGCGGCCGCCGCCAAATCCGTTATGCTTGTTGGGGAACAGCAATACCAAGCCACCCGCAATCACGATGATCGGGATGAAGATCTTCATCTTGCTTTGGCGGATACGGCTCCAGGCTCTAGACCAGAAGGACTTCGGTTTCCGCTTGACGGGTGCGTTCATGGTCTTGCCAGTGCACTTTCCAACACAATTGCGTCAGTCTTAGCGTGGTTACCCCTTAGCCGAAAGAGGAAAGCGATGCCTCTTGACCGCTTTCCCTGCTCATGGCTGTTCGCTCAACGAAATCGCTGACGTGCGGTTCCGCAGTCGCTACATGCTGGGATAGACTGGCCCCTCGCCGCCCTGCGGCGGCACCCAGTTGATGTTCTGGTTCGGGTCCTTGATATCGCAGGTCTTGCAGTGAACGCAGTTCTGCGCGTTGATCACGTAGACCTGTTCACCATCCTTCTCCACCCATTCATAGACGCCTGCAGGACAGTAGCGTGCGGACGGTCCGCCATACACGCCTAGCTCGGAACGCTTCTGCAGGTCCATGTCCTTCACCTTCAGATGAACCGGCTGGTCCTCTTCATGGTTGGTGTTGGACAGGAAGACCGATGACAGGCGATCGAACGTCAAAACGCCATCTGGCCGCGGGTATTCAATCTTCTTGTGCTGGGCTGCGGGCTCCAGCGATGCGGCGTCGGTCTTGCCATGTTTCATGGTGAAGGGTGACGTGCCGAAGATCTGGTTAATCCACATGTCGATGCCGCCGAGCGCGACGCCAAGTGCTGTGCCGAACTTCGACCAAAGCGGCTTCACGTTGCGCACCCGCTTCAGATCCTTGCCGATGGCGGTCGAACGCCATTCGTTCTCGATCTCGACAGGCTCGTCGTTGGCGCGGCCTGCAGCAATGGCTTCCGCAATCTTTTCCGCCGCCAGCATGCCGGAAAGAACGGCGTTGTGGCTGCCCTTGATGCGCGGAACGTTGACGAAACCGGCCGAGCAGCCGATCAGCGCACCGCCGGGGAAGGAAAGCTTCGGCACCGACTGGTAACCGCCTTCTGTGATCGCGCGGGCACCATAGGAAATGCGCTTGGCACCTTCGAAGGTGTCGCGAATGGCCGGATGCGTCTTGAACCGCTGAAACTCCTCGAACGGGAAAAGGTAGGGGTTCTTGTAGTTGAGGTGCACGACGAAGCCGACAGCCACGAGATTGTCATGCAGGTGATAGAGGAAGGAGCCGCCACCGGTCTTCATGTCGAGCGGCCAGCCAAAGGAGTGCTGAACCAGACCGGCCTTGTGGTGTTCCGGCTTGACCTCCCACAGCTCCTTGAAGCCGATGCCGTATTTCTGCGGCTCACGACCTTCATCGAGCTTGAACTTCGAAATCAGTTGCTTGGCGAGCGAGCCCCGCACGCCTTCGCCGATCAGCACATATTTGCCAAGAAGCGCCATGCCGCGGGTGAAGTTCGGGCCGGGTTCGCCATTCTTCTCGATGCCCATGTCACCGGTTGCGACGCCGATCACCGCGCCCTGCTCATTGTAGAGCACTTCAGTGGCGGCAAAACCCGGATAGATATCGATGCCAAGCGCCTCCGCCTTCTCGGCGAGCCAGCGACAGACGAGACCAAGGGATACGATGTAATTGCCGTGATTGTTCATCAGCGGCGGCATGAAGGCGTTCGGTAGCCGGACGGAGCCTGCCGGACCGAGGAAAAGGAACTGGTCGTCGGTCACCGGGGTCTTGAACGGATGGCTGGCATCGTCGCGCCAGTCCGGCAGAAGTCGATCAATGCCGATTGGATCGACGACAGCGCCGGAGAGAATATGTGCGCCGACTTCCGCGCCCTTTTCCAGCACGACGACCGAAAGTTCCGGGTTCAGCTGCTTCAACCGGATTGCCGCCGACAGGCCTGCGGGCCCTGCCCCGACGATGACCACGTCGAATTCCATGCTTTCGCGCTCAGGAAGCTCCATATCGCTCATTCTCTCACTCCGCTCGGCCGTTCCCATCTTTCCACTTCCTTGTCAAAACCTGCGCGCCTTGTCGAGCGAACATATGACATGGGGGTATGATCGTCCGGCCCCTCCTAGATCTGGGAGCGAAGATAAATAACGTTTACGTTCACGTCAATATTTGACGAAGACCTACGAAATGCGCGGCCGGATTTGCGGCACTGCGATCTCTTCCGCCCTTTCGAGCAGAAAGATGTAGTGGTCGCTCTGCCCTTCAACCACCATCAGACCCATGACGCGATCCGCATCAATCCGGCGGAAATGATCAATGATCGGCTGATCGTCATAGATCATGGCTGCACTTGATGCGGCACGGAATTCGGCGGATTTGACGGCAGCAACCGGCCCGCGCGCCCACATTCCCTTCATGGCATAGGCAAACAGGTTTCGGAACCACTGCCGACGCACCAAACCGCTAAACCGGAGCACCAGACGCAGCGGAAGATGCTTCGGGTCCAGCGGCACAAGCCTTCGGCTACCGACACTGAACAGAAGCGCATCTGCCCTGCGGTCGGCATGGAAGCGCTTTCCATACCAGCCAAGGCTTTCCAGCGCCCCGTCCAGCGGATGACCGGTCGGCAGGCTAGACCCCTTCCACAGACCGATGAGTTCGGACGGCGTGATCGGGTCCAGGGAATCGAAGAAGACCAGGGCTTCTTCCTGTGTTTCGAATTTCAGCGGGGATGACATAAATTGAATTATAGGTGCTCTGGTTCAGGGGGCAACTTTATCATCAACATTCGATGAAAAGATCATTCACAACCCTTCACCATCGGACCGTCCGGCGATAACGTCCGCGCCAGACTAAGCATGCAGCAAGGAAACTGATCATGGATTTCGGCATTACCGGCAAACGCGCACTGGTGTTGGCCTCATCACGAGGCCTTGGACTTGGCATCGCCACGGCGCTGGCTCAGGAGGGTGCAAATGTTCTCCTGTGTGGTCGCAGTGGAGAAAAGCTGGCGGAGAACTGCGCACGAATCAACGCTCTGGGCAAAGGCAAGGCCGATTGGGTCTGGTCCGATCTTGCCGAAGACGATGCGGTCACGGCACTGGTCAAGGCTGTTGAGGAGAAGTTCGGCGGCGTCGATATCCTGGTCAACAATACTGGCGGCCCGACACCTGGAACGACCGAAGACATGACACCGGAAAAGCTGGACAGCTTTTTCCAGACCATGGTCCTGCGCGTCATTACGCTGACGAATGCTGTGTTGCCCAACATGAAGGCGCAAGGCTGGGGTCGCATCCTGACCGTTGCCTCATCCGGCGTCATCGAGCCCATTCCAAATCTTGCGCTATCGAACACGCTGCGCGGGGCGCTCGTCGGCTGGAACAAGACGCTGGCAACGGAAGTGGCGGCGCACGGAATTACGGCGAACATGATCCTGCCGGGTCGTATTCATACGGACCGTATCGACGAATTGGATGGTGCCAACGCCAAGCGCCAGGGCAAGTCGCTGGAAGAGGTTCGTACTGCCTCGATCGCCTCGATCCCGGCAAAGCGTCTCGGAACCGTCGAGGAATTCGGCGCGGTTGGCGCCTTCCTGTGCTCAGGCCCAGCCGCCTATGTGACAGGCAGCACCATTCGCGTTGATGGCGGCGCTGCAAAGTCAATCTGATAGACGCGCACTTTCCCGCCAGCCTGACGGGAAAGTGCAACCCTCGCGCAGCGCAGAATAGAAACGCCTACATTACAGAAGTTTAAGGTGCTTTTGCGTAAGTTGTGGCGTTTCCTGACGATCAAAGCTTTGTCGACTTATGGCTGAGCACGCCCGTCATTATCCCTGCGCGGACAAACCCATGAAAAAAATTCTCTCGAGCGTTGCAATCCTTGCGATCCTGGCTGCGGGTGCAGTCTATTACAGGGATCAACTCCCCGAGCAGATCAGGCCACCGACCTGGCATCAACTGGCGCTGGCAGCCGGGCTGAAATCGGATACGCCTGAACCGGCAACGGCCGATGCCAGCCGCAAGCAAGGTGGCCAGAAGCCGGGTTCTGGCGAGACTGCCCAGGCAAATGGCGAAGGTCGTGGCCAGGGCCAAGGTCAGGGTCAGGGTCAGGGTCAGGGTCAGAACCGAAGAGGCGGCGGCCCCTCCGCCGTCAAGACGATTGCCGTGACTTCCGGCACCCTACCCATGGATGTGGTGGCGACGGGCTTTGCGGAAGCGGCCGATACCACCACGATTGCAGCACTCCAGTCCGGTCCCGTGGTCGAGATTTTGGCGAAGGATGGGCAGGAGGTCAAAAAAGGCGACGTCATTGCCAGACAGGACGATCGCACGGCACGGGCGCTGGTCGCAAAGGATCAGGCAAACCTTGCCAGCGATCAGGCGGCCCTGGCGCAGGCCGATGCCGCATTTGCCAGAACGCAGAACCTGCTGAAGCAGAATGTGCAATCAGAACAGAGTTACGAGCAGGCCAAGGCGACGCGTGATTCCGCCGCTGCCAAAGTGGAAGCCGACAAGGCGACCCTCTCTTCGGATCAGATCGCGCTGGGCAATCTCGAACTGAAGGCGCCTTACGACGGACGTCTGGGCAATATCGCCATCAGCCCCGGCGCCTATCTCAGCGCGGGTGCAAGCGTCGTGACCATCACCCGTTATGATCCGATCTATGTGAATTTCCGCATGGCCCAGCGCTATCTGCCGCAGCTTCATGCCGGATTGAAATCAGGTGTGAAGGTGGATGCAGACCAGTCAGCAACCGGCGGCGTTGCCGATCAGGGGGTGCTTTCCTTCTTCGACAACAATGTCGATCAGGCCTCCGGAACCGTTCTCGCCAAGGCAGAATTCAAGAACGACAGCGCGCTTCTGTGGCCCGGCGAAAGCCTGAACGTGACAGTGCACTTCGTGACCGACACCAAGAGCCTGATCGTGCCGACGGTGGCTGTGCGGCAGGGTGCCGATGGGCCGTTCGTCTATACGGTGGACGACAAGGCGAAGGTCCACGCGACGAAGATCGTACTTGCGCGCACGAATGGCGATCAGGCCGCGATTGCGTCCGGCCTCACCGAGGGTCAGCATATCGTCGTCGAGGGACAGGTGCAGCTGGCCGATGGCCAGACGATCGTCGAGCAGTTCTCTGGCAGCCAGACGGCGGCAAAGCCCGCCCGGACGGAACAGGCGGCGCTGATCGAGGGAGCCAAGCCATGATCCCGGCCTTTTGCATTCGCCGCCCGGTCGCCACGACATTGCTGGCCATCGGCGTGGTTCTCGCAGGTCTTGCCGGTTACAAGCAGCTGCCCGTCGCGGCCCTGCCGAAGGTGGATTTTCCCACCATCAACGTTTCCGCCTCCCTTTCCGGCGCCTCGCCCGAAAGCATGGCAACCTCGGTCGCGACACCGCTCATCAAGCAGTTCGAGACGATCCCCGGCATCAGCGAAATCAGCGCGTCGAACTCGCTCGGCAATACATCCATCGTCCTTCAGTTCGATCTGAACAGAAACATCGATGCGGCGGCGGCAGACGTGCAGGCGGCGATCTCCAACGCCACAAGGCAGCTGCCGTCCAACATGACGACGCCGCCCAGCTATCGCAAAACCAATCCGGCCGATGCGCCAATCCTGCTGATCACTATCAATTCCGATGAAATGCCACGCTCCAAGGTGGACGAGATCGCCCAGAACGTGATTTCGCCCATGCTGTCCACGCTGTCGGGCGTGGCGCAGGTCAGCGTCTATGGATCGCAAACCTATGCGGTGCGCGTCGAGCTTGATCCCTCCAAGCTTCAGGCACGAAATCTCGGTGTCGATACGGTTACCAGCGCCATAGCCAATGCCAACAACCAGACTCCGGTCGGGACGCTTCAGAGCCGCAGCCAGCAGCTCACCATCGATGCCAAGACGCAGCGCACGAATGCGGAGGAATTCCGCACCCTCGTCATCGCCAACAAAGGTGGTGCGCCCATCCATCTGGGCGACGTGGCAACGGTGCAGGACAGCGTGGAAAACCTGAAAGGCGGCAGCTGGTATGACGGCAAGCAGGCTATCATTCTCGCGGTGCAACGCCAGCCGGATGCCAATACCGTTGACGTCGTGAACGAGATCAAGGCGAAACTGCCCGCGCTCAAGGCGCAACTGCCGCCATCCGTGCATCTCAACGTCATGAACGATGCTTCGACCTCCATCAAAGATGCGATATCGGACGTTCAGTTCACGCTGTTTCTGACCATCGCGCTCGTCATTCTGGTCATCTACCTCTTTACCGGCCACCTGACCGCGACGCTCATTCCGGGCCTTGCGGTGCCCCTATCGCTGATTGCCACCTTCGGCGGCATGTATGTTCTGGGCTACAGTATCGACAATATTTCGCTGCTGGGCCTCACTCTGTCGGTCGGGCTGGTGGTGGATGATGCCATCGTCATGCTGGAGAATATTCTGCGTCTTTCGGAAGAAGGTATGTCCATGCGGGAGGCTGCGCTGAAGGGTGCGGCCGAGGTGAGCTATACCATCATCTCCATGTCCGTCTCGCTGGTGGCGGTGTTCATTCCCATTCTGCTGATGGGCGGCGTCGTGGGTCGGCTGTTCAACGAGTTCGGCATGGTGGTCACGATGGCCATCATGGCCTCGGCCATCGTCTCGCTGACGGTGACGCCTATGCTGGGTTCGCGCCTCTCCAATCATTCCGGCAAGCCGCCCTTCATCATCCGCTGGTTCAATGCCGGGTTCGACTGGACACTGCGCGGTTACGATCGGGCCGTTTCCTGGTGCCTGCGTCACCGCGGCCTCGTCCTGCTGCTCTTCATCGGCAGCGTTGCGGCCTCCGGCTATCTGTTCAAGACGCTTCCGTCCAGCTTCTTTCCGCAGGAAGACATAGGCAGACTTTCGGTCTCTACCCGCGCCCGAGAAGACATTTCCTATGAGGCGATGCGTGACCTGCAGCAGCAGGTGGCGGACATCATTGGCAAGAACCCGGCGGTGCTGCATGTCACCTCCATTGTTGGCGGCGGCGCGCGTAGCCCGCTGAACAACGGTACGATGTTCGTGGAGTTGAAGCCGAAGGAAGAACGCGGGGCACTGACGGAGACCATCAACCAGTTGCGTGGAGCGACGGCGAAAGTGGCGGGCCTGAAGACCTACATCACGCCACAGCAGAGCCTGCGCTTCGGCGGCCGCTCGACTGCGAGCCAGTATCAGCTGGTTGTTCAGGCGCTCGATACCGCCACGACCACGGAATGGTCTGGCAAGATGATGGCCGCGATGCGCCAGGACCGGATGTTCACCGATCTCGCGACCGATGCGCAGAACGGTGCGATTGCCGCCAATATCCAGATCGATACGGACAAGGCAGCTGCCTACGGCATCACCAATGACCAGCTTCGCAAGACGCTGGAAATGGCGTTCGGTGGCTATGCGGCGGCACAAATCCAGTCGACGGGCGACAGCTACGACGTGATTGTCGAGTTTGACCAGAGCCGTCCCTACGACGACGAGTTCCTGCGCAATATCAACGTCATGTCCCAGCAGACGGGAACGCTGGTTCCGCTTTCGAACTTCGCAACGGTGGAGCGCCGCGCTGCACCCGTCACGATCAACCAGACTGGTCAGCTCGTCTCCACCACGATCTCCTTCAACCTGCCTGAAGGCGTCGCGCTTTCGGAGGCAACGGCGCGGATCGACCAGATCAGATCCAGCATCAACATGCCAAGCGATGTCTTCACATCCTATGGCGGAACCGCGGCAATCTTCCAGCAAAGCCAGGGCAATACCGGCATGCTGATCCTTGCGGCGGTTCTCACCATCTATGTGGTGCTGGGCGTGCTCTATGAAAGCTTCATCCACCCGCTGACCATCCTGTCCGGTCTGCCAGCGGCTGCTTTCGGCGCGCTGATCGCACTGAAGGTGATGAACTTCGACCTGTCCGTGATCGCCCTCATCGGTCTTCTGATGCTGATCGGCATCGTGAAAAAGAACGCGATCATGATGATCGATGTTGCGGTCGAACTCATCCGCGACAAGGGCGAAACGACCGCGCGTGCCATACACGAGGCTTGCGTGCGCCGTTTCCGGCCCATCATGATGACGACGTTCTGCGCCCTTCTCGGTGCGCTGCCGATTGCGCTTGGTGAGGGCGCCAGTTCGGAATTGCGCCAGCCACTCGGCATCGCCGTTGTCGGCGGGCTCATCGTCTCGCAATTGCTGACCCTGTTCATCACGCCGGTCATCTTCGTCGAGATGGATCGCTTGGGCAAAGCCCTTGGGCGCCTATTCCGCCGCAAGGGGCATGACGATCCGGCCAACAGCACCTTCCAGCAGGAAAGCCGAGCTGCCGCCGAATAGGCAAATCACGCGTAGCATTTACAAAGAGGGGCGGGATTTTCTCGCCCCTTTTTGCTGACCCGTTTTTCGTGCCCCTTTTTTCTTGCCAAGCAGCCGATCCTGTGCGATCAGCCCGCCTCCCTATTTTTCAGCGGCGCCGTTTGCGCCTCCATCGGATGCGCCAGTCGCATTCGTATCCAGCACTTTCAGAAAGGATGCGGCCATGGCACGTGCGCTCGGGCTCGACTTCGGCACGACCAATACTGTTCTCGCGCTCGGTGAACCGGGTGCCAATGCCACCCATTCCGTGCCTTTCGTCAGTAGCGCGGGAACAAGCGACAGCATGCGAACCGCCCTCTCCTTCATGAAGGACAAGGCGCTCGGTGCGCAGGCTCTGAAGGTTGAGGCCGGACAGGCCGCCATCCGCCAGTTCATCGATAATCCAGGCGATTGCCGTTTCCTGCAGTCGATCAAGACCTTCGCCGCCAGTGCGGCATTCCAGGCCACCCTCGTTTTCGCGCGCAGGCAGCAGTTCGAGGATCTGATGGAGATCTTCCTGCGCAGGCTGAAGGCCTATGCAGGGGACGCGTGGCCGAACGAGATTTCACGGCTGGTCGTGGGGCGTCCTGTCCGGTTTGCCGGCGCAAACCCGGATGAGGCGCTTGCCTTGCAGCGCTATCGCACCGCGCTGGAGCGCTTCGATTTCCCGGAAGTGCAATTCGTCTACGAGCCAGTGGCCGCCGCCTATTACTTCGCGCAGTCGTTGACTAAGGATGCCAATGTTCTCGTTGCCGATTTCGGGGGCGGCACTACCGACTACTCCTTGATCCGGTTCGAACGCCATGCGGGGCAGTTGCGCGCCATTCCGATCGGTCATTCCGGTGTCGGCATCGCGGGCGATCACTTCGACTATCGGCTGATCGACAATCTCGTCTCGCCGGAAATCGGCAAGGGCAGCCATTTCCGCAGCTTCGACAAACTGCTGGAGGTTCCGGCGGGCTACTACGCAAACTTCGGACGCTGGAACCAGTTGTCGATCTTTAAGACAACGCGCGAGTTCACGGATCTTCAGTCGCTGGTTCGCTCTGCAACGGAGCCGGACAAGCTGGAACTGTTCATCGAGCTTATCGAGCATGATGAAGGCTATCCGCTCTATCAGGCGATTTCCGCGACCAAGATGGCGCTTTCGAACGCTGAAGAGGCCGAGTTCAACTTCTCGCCGCTGGGCAAGGCCGGTCGCCGAACCGTGAAGCGAAGCGACTTCGAAAGCTGGATTTCGGAGGATCTCGCGCGCATCGAAGAGGCGCTGGACGAAGTTCTCGTCAAGACCAATACATCTGCCGACCAGGTCGACAAGGTGTTCCTGACCGGCGGCACCTCGTTCGTGCCGGCCGTGCGCCAGCTGTTCGTCAACCGTTTCGGCACGGAACGGATCGAAAGCGGCGGCGAGTTGCTGTCCATCGCGCACGGACTGTCGCTGATCGGCGAGAGCAAGGACATTGAGCAGTGGGTTGCATGAGGCCAGAGGCTTTATCCGGCAACCGGGTTCGGATAGAGTGAAGTCATGACCTCAGCCTCGGAACTTGCCCCAGCAGAACTCGCAGCCCTTCTGCACTTTTATGCGGATTCCGGATGCGACTGGCTTCTGGAGGACGAGGCCGTTGATCGTATTGCCGAGTTCCAGGCCCAGCGTCTTGAGCGCGAGGCGCAAATGCGCAATCGCCAGCAGGCCGCCCCGCAGACAAGCGAACGGCCTGCCAATGCCGGGCGTTCAGCTCCGTCGCCCGCGGCCCGGACGCCCGCTCCCGGTGTCAATGTCGCCGTGCCCGACGCGGATGCCGTGGCGGCTGCCCGGCAGGCTTGCGCTGCCGCCAACAGCCTGGACGCGCTGAAAGCGGCGCTGGAGGGCTTTTCCGGCTGCAACCTGAAGAATGGTGCGCGCTCCACCGTATTTGCATCAGGCGACCCTTCCTCCGGCATCATGGTCATCGGTCCCATGCCCTCGGCGGAGTGCGACCGGGACGGTATTCCCTTTTCTGGTCGGCCGGGCCAATTGCTGGACAGAATGCTGGCTGCCATCGGACTTCATCGCGACAAGGTGCTGTTGACGAATGTCGTCGCGTGGAGGCCGCCGGGCAATCGTCCGCCCTCGCCCGCAGAGATGGACATCTGCCGCCCGTTCATCGAGCGCCAGATCGAGCTTGCGGCTCCTAACCATCTTCTGATCCTTGGCAATTTCACGGCGCGTTTCTTCTTTGCAGAAGAGCAATCCATCTTTGCCATGCGCGGCACCTGGAGGGATGTGCAGGTCGGTGACCGTGCCATCCCAGCCATTGCAAGCCTGCATCCGCAGGATCTTTTGACGGCACCGGCCAACAAGGCGCTGGCCTGGAAGGATCTCCTCACGTTCCGCCAGCGCATCTCGCTCAACGAGTCGTAAATCCGAGTCTTAAACTTTTATGAAATGTGGTATGCGTAATTTGCATGGCTGCATCACGGTAGCTGCTGTTGAATTCATCATGTTGCGGTGCAATATACAGAAGTGTCTTGGGAGGAACGTTTAGGAACCAAGGCCATGAGCACACGCATTCGCCCCATTCATTCCGGCTTCGAGACGCTTCGTCTTGCAGGCCTATCGCCTCGCTCAACTGCGGGCTACCACAACTTCGGCTCTGCTACGAATGAGCAGCTGACGGCGACGGCCTATGCGCGTCGCGGCGGCCTCTCCCGTCCGACGGCGATCTTCGCCGATTTTCGTGAACGCTGATCAAGGAGTGTGAACCAATGAAGTACAGACTTCGCCAGATCCGCGATAACCTTGCCTCGATCTCTGTCGCTGTTCGTGCGAGCCACGAATACACCCGCTCTGCGGGCCAGAGCGCGGAAAGCCGCGGGCGTGACCATTCTCCGCTCGCCGGTATCCCGATCTGATCAACGGCCATTGATCAATCATGTTGACGGCGAGGATGCCTTCCTCGCCGCTTTGCGTTCCAGCCCAAGCTGGTGCTCGCGATAGATGATGAAGATCCCGGCCGAAACAGTGATTGCTGTTCCCAACAGCATTTGCCAGGTTGGGACGTCGCCGAAAAGCACATAGGCAATTGCGATCCCGAAGATGATCGACGAATAATCGAAGGGAGCGACGGTCGAGACATCGGCCAGCCGGTAGCTCTGCGTCAGGAAGATCTGGCCGAGCCCGCCACAGATGCCTGCACAGATCAGGATCAGCTTCGTCTCCCAGGAAAGCCCATTCCATCCAAAAGGCAGGCTGATGAGCGAGAAGGCCGCAGACAGAAGCGAGAAATAGAGCACAATCGTAAACGTCTTCTCGGTCTTTACGAGCTGGCGGGTCTGAACCATGGCGAGACCGCCGATCACTGCCGATAGCAGAACCGCTATGGCCCCCGTCGCCTCGTTGGCTCCCATTCCGCCCTGTTCGAACATGGTCAGCTTCGGCCATGAAATGATCAGAACGCCGAGAATCCCGATCGCAACCGCAGTCCAGCGATAGATTCGCACCTTTTCCTTCAGGATCAGCGCGGCAAAGATCACCGCCATCAGCGGCGAGGCATATCCGATGGCAATGGCATCCGGCAGCGGTAGATGGATCAGGCCGAAGAAACCCATGACCATGGCGATCATTCCGAGCGTGCCGCGCTTGAGATGGCCTGTGAAGCTGGACGTCCGGAAGGCAGAGGCCAGTTCCTTTCGCATAGCCAGATAGACGAAAATGGGGATGAGCGCGAAGAACGAGCGATAGAACGTAATCTGCCCTGCCGGAATGCCTGCGCCTGCGGCCTTAATGAAGGTCTGCATGCCAAGAAAAGCCATGACGGACAACAGTTTCATGAGGATCCCCCTCAAGGGATCCGGGGCTTCGGAACTCATGCTTCACTCGTGGCGGCTTGTTTTTCAAAGATCCAAGCCATTCGCAAACTTCGGGGATCAGGCAGGCTGGGCAGAAGTGTAACCTGATTTGGTGAAACGTTTCATCACGACTTTTGATAGAATGATGATTTCCGGAAATCACACGCAGGTTTTAGCGGACGTGTTGAGGGATTAGTGTTTTTATTTGGGACCGCTTTAGCAATCGTTCAGTTTTGGATGCAATAGTGCCGCGAAACTGGGCAAGTAGAGCTCGTCAAAACCGATCGGTCATTCCATTTCAGGAAGCAACATGCTGCGTACAGACACGGGTCAGATCGTACATCTGGCAGATTATCGCCCCACCGATTTCGTCCTGGAACGCGTCGATCTGACCTTTGAACTTGATCCGCAGGCAACGCGCCTGGAATCCCGGCTCATCTTCCATCGGCGTGAGGGCGTGGACGCGTCGGCGCCTCTGGTTCTGGATGGTGACGAACTGGTTCTCACCGAACTGCGTCTCGACCAGAACGAGATGCCTGCCAGCCAATACGATCTTTCTCCCGATCAGCTGGTAATCCGCGACCTGCCGGGAAGCGAACCGTTCGAAGTGACGGTCATTACGACCATCAATCCGGAGGCCAACACCCAGTTGATGGGTCTCTACCGTACCAATGGCGTCTATTGCACGCAGTGCGAGGCGGAAGGTTTCCGTCGCATCACCTATTTCCCGGACCGTCCGGACGTACTGGCGCCCTATACGGTGACCATCATTGCCGACAAGGCAGCCAATCCTGTTCTGCTGTCGAACGGCAATTTCCTGGGCGGCGGCAATTACGACGAAGGCCGGCATTTCGCCGCCTGGTTCGATCCTTTCCCCAAGCCAAGCTACCTGTTCGCGCTCGTCGCCGGTGATCTTGGTGTCGTGGAAGACACGTTCGTCACGATGTCGGAACGCGAAGTTGCGCTGAAGATCTATGTCGAACACGGCAAGGAAGATCGCGCAGCCTATGCCATGGATGCGCTGAAGCGGTCGATGAAGTGGGACGAGGAAGTCTTTGGTCGCGAATACGACCTCAACATCTTCATGATTGTCGCCGTATCGGATTTCAACATGGGGGCCATGGAGAACAAGGGCCTCAACGTCTTCAACGACAAGTATGTTCTGGCAGATCCCGAAACGGCAACGGACCAGGACTACGCCAATATCGAAGCCATCATTGCCCACGAATACTTCCACAACTGGACGGGCAACCGCATTACCTGCCGCGACTGGTTCCAGCTCTGCCTGAAGGAAGGCCTGACCGTCTATCGCGATCACGAGTTCTCCGCCGATCAGCGCTCTCGTGCAGTCAAGCGCATTGCAGAAGTGCGCCATCTGAAGGCCGAACAGTTCCAGGAAGATGGCGGCCCGCTGGCGCATCCGGTGCGTCCGACGGCCTATCGCGAGATCAATAACTTCTACACGACCACGGTCTACGAGAAGGGCTCCGAAGTCACGCGGATGATCGCGACGATCCTTGGCAAGGATGGCTTCAAGAAGGGGATGGACCTCTATTTCGAGCGCCACGATGGCGAGGCGGCAACGGTCGAGGATTTCGTGAAATCCTTCGAAGATGCCAACAGCGTCGATCTCAAGCAGTTCTCGCTCTGGTACCATCAGGCGGGAACGCCACTGGTGACGGCATCCGGCATCTATGATGCGGTGGCCAAGACTTTCACGCTCTCTCTGGAGCAGATGATCCCGGCCACGCCGGGGCAGTCCACCAAGCAGCCGATGCATATCCCGCTGTCCTATGCCCTCATTCAGGACAATGGCGCCCTGCTTGATGCGCCCAAGGTCAGCGGCGGTCAGGTCACGGCCGATGTTCTGCACCTGACGGAAAAGGCTCAGGTCTTCGTTTTCGAAAATGTACCGACACGTCCGGTGCTTTCGTTGAACCGCGGTTTCTCTGCTCCGATCAATCTCGATTTCAAGCAAAGCACCGAGGATCTGGTGCGCATTGCCCGCCACGATACGGACCTGTTTGCCCGCTGGCAGGCGCTGACGGATCTGGCGCTGCCCAACCTCCTGCAGGCAGCCAAGGATGCGCGTGAAGGCAAGGCCATCACCTGCAATCCGGTTTTCATCTCCACCTTGCTGGAAGCGGCAGCCGATGAAGCACTCGAGCCGGCTTTCCGTGCTCAGGCGCTCGCTCTTCCCAGCGAGGCGGACATTGCCCGTGAGCTTGGCAGCAACATTGATCCTGACGCCATCCATAAGGGCCGTCAGGCTATCCTGAAGGCCATTGCCGAAAGCGGCCAGTCTGTTTTCGAGAACCTGTTCAACACGATGAAGCCGGAAGGCGCCTTCAGCCCTGATGCGGCAAGCGCTGGCAAACGGGCACTGCGCAACAGCGCGCTTGGCTATCTGGCCTATGTCACGGGCGGCACCGAGCGCGCCGCCAAGGCCTTCGCGGATGCGGATAACATGACCGATATGGTTCAGGCCCTGACGGTTCTGGCGCACCGCTTCCCGGAGGATGCGGCAACGGCAGAAGCACTGGCAACCTTCGTCAAACGTTTCGAAAACAACCCGCTTGTTCTGGATAAGTGGTTTGCACTGCAGGCCACCATTCCGGGCGGAGATACGCTGAACCGTGTCAACGCCCTGATGGAGCATCCGCTCTACGTTGCGACGAACCCGAACCGAGTTCGTTCGCTGGTGGGTTCACTTGCGTTTGCCAATCCAACTGCCTTCAATCGCGCCGATGGTGAGGGATACCGTTTGCTGGGCGCTCAGGTCACGCAGATCGATCCGCGCAATCCGCAGCTTGCTGCGAGACTGCTGACCGCCATGCGCTCCTGGCGGGCGTTGGATGCCAGCCGCGCCGACCATGCGCGTGCGGCACTACTGGAAATCGACCGCACATCAAAGCTCTCGACCGATGTTCGGGACCTCATCGAGCGGATGCTGAAAGACAGCTGAGATCAGCCAGCCTGGCGCCCCTGCAGGATCGCGGGGCGCCATTTCCGCAATATGGTTAAATTTTTCTTAAAACCGCATCTGGACAAGGCGAATCAGCAATGATTCACTGCCCTCGGATCGCAACATGATTTGCGAATCACTCACGAGGGATCAAGCAAAGCGATGGCGGACGTGCAGCGGGAAACCGCGGCCGAAGGGCGGCTGTTTTTCAAATTCTGGGATCGGGTGCTGCTGTGGCTGCTGGCCATCGGAGACCGATCGCTGCGCATTGGTCAGCGTCTGCAGGCCATTCCGAACCTGGATGTCTGGCTGAAACGCGCAATCCCCGTCCTCATCATCGCCTTTCTCAGCGTCATTGCCATTTCCCGACTGATGGGTCTTGTGTCCGAACGTGCCCGGATGGAAGAGGATGCCCGGCAAACCACGGCGCTTCTGGCCGCCATCGGCACCTCCGCCCTTCAGGGTCACGACGAGATTTTCGTTGCCGCCGATCAGGCAGCCGCTGAGCAGCGCCTCAAAACGTTGCCGCAGGATCTGGATCGGCAGAGCTTCATCCTTCTCGTCAACAGCACCGGTCGGATCTTCAGTGCGACGGGCAGCGCCAAGTCGTTCATCGGGGCGCGGTTCGATTCCTTTTTGCCGGAAATGGTGGCCCTGCGCCGCTTCGGCGGAGGCAATGGCATTATCGAAACCACCTTTGAGGGCGCGCCCCATTATGCAGCCATTCGCAGCATCGGCGGCGGATTGCTGGTGGCGGGTCACTCTCTGGACGAGATCGATCAATACTGGCGCCAGCAGGTCTCGCTGAATGTGACGCTTTTCACCGGCATTTCTTCGGTCATGCTGGTTATCCTCTACGCTTACTACGTGCAGGCCAAACGGGCCCGCGAAGCCGACGAGATCTTTCTCGAATCCAACATGCGTGTCGAAACGGCTCTCTCGCGTGGACGCTGCGGTCTCTGGGATTTCGATCTCACGAACCGCAAGCTGTTCTGGTCGCGCTCCATGTATGAAATGCTGGGACTTCCGCCCGGCAACAATGTGCTGTCCTTCAGCGAGGCTGCCCGGATGATGCATCCGGCCGATGGCAACCTCTTCGCGCTTGCCCGTGCGGTCGGTCGCGGCAATGCAAAGCAGGTCGACCAGGTTTTCCGCATGCGCCATGCGGCCGGTCATTATGTATGGATGCGGGCCCGCGCACAGGTAGTCAAAACAGGCATGGGTCGGACCCACGTCATCGGCATCGCCATGGACGTGACGGAACAGCACCGTCTTGCCCAGCGCTATGCGGAGGCGGATCAGCGTCTGGCGGACGCCATCGAGTGCACCTCGGAAGCCTTCGTCCTGTGGGACAAGAACGACCGTCTGGTCATGTGCAACACGCACTTCCAACAGGCATACGGCCTGCCCGACAGCGTACTCGTTCCCGGCACGGAGAAGGCCATCGTGACGGCTGCGGCCTCTCGGCCCGTGGTAGAGCGGCGGATTGCGGATCCCGACCAGAACGGCTTTTCGCGCACAATCGAAGTGCAACTGGCCGATGAACGCTGGCTCCAGATCAACGAGCGGCGCACGCGGGATGGCGGTCTTGTGTCAGTTGGCACAGATATCACACTGCTCAAGCGGCATCAGGAGCGCCTGCGTGAATCCGAGCGCCGACTGATGGCAACGATCGGCGATCTCTCGTCATCCCAGAAGAAGCTGGAGCGCCAGAAGGCAGAACTGTCCGTCGCCAATGCCAATTATTTGGCCGAGAAGGATCGAGCGGAAGCCGCGAACAAGGCGAAGTCGGAATTTCTTGCGAATATGAGCCATGAGTTGCGCACACCCTTGAACGCGATTCTCGGTTTCTCTGAAATCCTGTTGAACGGCATGTTCGGCCCGGTCGGCTCGCCGAAATACAGCGAATATGCCAAGGACATCCACGAAAGCGGAAAGCATCTGCTGAACGTCATCAACGACATTCTCGACATGTCGAAGATCGAAGCAGGCCACATGAAGATCCATTGCGAGTCGATTGATCTGGCGCCCCTGATCGAGGAGAGCCTACGCCTCACATCAATCCCGGCTGAGGAAAAATCGATTATCGTGACGCAGCGTCTCAGCCCGGATCTGCGCATGGTGGGCGATCGCCGTGCGATGAAGCAGATCCTGTTGAACCTGCTGTCCAACGCCGTGAAGTTCACCAACGAAGGCGGACGCATCGAACTGCGCGCCCGCGAGACGGCCAAGGGCCTGCGCCTCACCATTGCCGATACGGGGATTGGAATTCCGAAGGCGGCGCTTGGGAAGATCGGCCAGCCGTTCGAGCAGGTTCAGAGCCAGTATGCCAAGAGCAAGGGAGGCTCCGGCCTTGGGCTTGCCATTTCCCGCTCGCTGGTCACACTCCATGGCGGCTCCATGCGCATCCGTTCCCGCATGAAGCACGGCACGGTCGTCGCGCTTACGATCCCGGGGGGCGCCGGCGCGTCGTCGACTGGAAAACCGATCGCACGCCCTTCGACAGCCGCTTGAGGTCTGCCTCCACCAGTTTGAGGTTCGGGGCATCCACAGCCGTGGATAGCCGCTCGATCAGACCTGCGGGCGCATCCTTAGGGTCGAACTCGCTGCCGACACACAGCCGGATGATCTGCGAAAGCTCCGTGTAGACGGCGAGCGCCTGAAGGCAGAGATCAAGATCGTCACGGCTGATCATGTCCTGCGCATAGAGCATCAGGCTTCTGCCGGTGCCCGTCAACTGACGCTCCTCAGCGGTCAGGCTGCTGGCCCGCCCGTTCATCAGCCGGGCAAACTGCGCCAGAAATTCAATGTCGATCAGGCCGCCCGGTATAAGCTTCAGATCCCATTGGTCGCGTGGTGGCTTTTCCTGTTCGATCAGCGCGCGCATCTCGGCCACATCGGCTGCAATTCTGTCACGCTCCCGTGGGCGGTTGAGGATCGATGCGATCACATCATCCGCCTCCCGCATCAGGCTGTCGTCGCCGCAGATCAGCCGTGCTCTCGTCAGCGCCATATGCTCCCAGGTCCAGGCTTCCTCTTCCTGATATTTGCGGAAGGAATTGATCCGTGTGGCAACCGGCCCCTTGTTGCCGGAAGGCCGCAGGCGCAGATCCACCTCGAAAACGATGCCCTCCGCAGTTGGCGCCGACAGCGCTGCGATCAGCCGTTGCGTGATGCGTGTGAAATAGCGGAGTGAATCGAGCGGCTTATCTCCGTCCGATTCAAGGGCGCCGTCATCATAGTCGTAGAGCAGGATGATATCGACATCGGAACCGGCGGTCAGCTCGAAGCTTGCAAGCTTGCCCATGCCGATCACCGCGATCCGCCCGCCCGGAAAGTCCCCATGCGCCTGCCGGATCTCGCTGCGCACGCCCTCCAGCGCCTTGGCGATAATCAGGTCAGCCAGATCGGTAAAGGCATGCCCCGCCTGAATGCCGCTGATGCTGCCCGTCAACAATCTTATGCCGATCAGAAAGCGTTGCTCCGAGGCAAAGATGCGCAGTCGGTCAAGCAAATCCTCATAATGCCGCGCGCCGCCGAGAAAGGTCGTCAATCGTTCCTGCAAGTAATCGCGTGTCGGCATCTGCGCCATAAGGCCGGGGTCCAGCATGCCGTCGAATACATGCGGCCTCGCGGCAATAATATCCGCAAGACGAGGTGCCGCCGACATGACCGTTACCACCAGGCTCAACAGGTTGGGATTGTTGCCAAGAAGCGAGAAAAGCTGGATACCGGCTGGCAGTGCTTTCAGAAAGCCATCGAACCTAAGCAGCGCCTCATCAGCGCGCTTGCTCTTGCCAAAGGCCATCAGCAGTTCCGGCATCAGTTCCGTCAGCCGTTCGCGGGCCTCGACCGATTGCGTGGCGCGGTATCGTCCGTAATGCCAGGTGCGGATGACGCGGGACATATCGGCAGGCCGCTCGAAGCCCATCCGCTCCAATGTCTTCAGGGTTTCCGGATCGTCGTTCTGGCCGGTGAAAACCAGATTGCCATCGGCGGCGGAAAGCTTTGTCTCCTGCTCGAACAGCCGTGCATAGCGTTTCTCCACGGTGCGCAGGATCTCTTCCAGCCTGTCGCCAAACGCCTTGGTATCGGCAAAGCCCATCATGAAGGCAATGCGCTTCAGCTCCGCCTCGCCCTCGGGCAAGCGGTGCGATTGCTCGTCGCGCACCATCTGGATGCGATGCTCCACATCCCGCAGAAACCAGTAGGCCTCCGTGAGTTCCATGGCGATCTCGGGCCGTATCCACTGCGCATCGGCAAGTGCGGAAAGTGCATCCTCGGTGCGGCGCGCCCGCAAGGGGGGCATGCGGCCTCCCGCGATCAGCTGCTGGGTCTGCACGAAGAACTCGATCTCCCGAATGCCGCCCCGCCCTAGCTTCACGTCATGGCCCTTCACGGCAATGGCGCCGTGGCCCTTGTGCGCGTGGATCTGGCGCTTGATCGAGTGAATATCGGCAATCGCTGCGTAGTCGAGATATTTGCGGAAAACGAAAGGAACCAGCTGGCGCAGGAAATCGGTGCCTGCCTGAAGGTCGCCAGCAATGGGCCTTGCCTTGATGTAGGCGGCACGTTCCCAGTTCTGCCCCCGCCCTTCGTAATAGACGAGCGCCGCTTCGACGGAGACGGCCAGAGGGGTCGAGCCCGGATCAGGCCGCAGACGCAGGTCGGTGCGGAACACATAGCCATCGCCCGTGCGCTCCTGCAGCATGCGGATCATCCGGCGCATCATGCGACCGTAGAGCTCGCTCGCCTCCAGCGGGTCCGGCAGGATGCCGCTCTCCGGGTCATAGAAGACAACCAGATCGATGTCTGAGGAGTAATTCAGCTCCTCCGCACCATGCTTGCCCATGCCGAGCACGATCAGCCCGGACCCTTCACTGGGTCGTGCGGGATCGTTCAAGGTCAGCTTGCCTGCGTGGTGCGCCGTCACCAGCAGATGGTCAATCGATGCGGCGACGGCCACATCCGCCAGCCTTGTCAGCCAGCGGGTCGTCTGTCTTGCATCGTGCAGACGCGCCAGATCGGCCAGCGCCAGAAGAACGCTGACCTCCCTCTTGGCATTTCGGAGCGCCGTCATCACTTCGGCTTCTGTGGGCATGGATCCATCAGAGCGCGGTTCCCAACTTTGCCGCGCGGCCTCCACGCATTGCGCCAGCAGCTGTTCTACCGGTGCAGAGAGGTAGCGCGCCAGCATCGCGGGACGGATGGAAAGGCTCTCACGCAGGTAGGGAGAAAGCGAAAGCGCTGCGGCCAGGAATTCCTTCAGTACGCCGCCATCCTTCAGCATCTCGGCGACAACGGGCTCCTGTCCGGCGATCTCTTTCAGAACCGCATTGGCAGCCCTCGCCTCCGTCTGGTTGAAGGCGCGCAAGGGGTTGTCGCGAAGCTCGCCCAGAGAGTGCACCTGCTCAGCCACGATACGAACCTCCCAATTCTGCCGCATATCTTCAGGCTGTAGCGCGGGGATGGCAATCTGTCAGCCCGTTCTCACCACAAAAGAGGCAGATGCTGCATAAATAGGCTACATGCTTCGCGCTGAAGCCGGAAATACCATGGTCGCGGTCAGACCCGGATGGACATCTGCCCCGGCATTGGTCTGGGACAGTTCCAGACGCCCGCCATGCAGTTCCATGACCGCCTCAACAAGCGATAGGCCAAGACCGGTGCCCGGCTTTGAGCGGCTCTCGTCCAGCCGCACGAAGCGCTTCACCACCTCGGAGCGTTTGTCCTCCGGCACGCCCGGCCCGTGATCGCAGACGGACAGATGCAATTCCTCGCCCTGTCGCTTCAGGCGCATCAGGATCGGGCGGTCCTGCTCGCCTTCGGCTGCGTATTTGATGGCATTGTCGAGCAGGTTGAACATTGCCTGCCCGATAAGCTCCCGGTTTCCCTGCACGGCCTGGCCGGGCTCGATTTCAGTCACCAGCGAAAGTCCGGCCTCTTCCGCAACCGGCTCGTAAAGCTCGGCGGAATCGGCACAGATGGCGGAGATGTCCACCGGCGTCATTTCGGCTGCAATCGAACCGGCCTCGACCCGGGAGATCATCAGAAGCGCGTTGAACGTCCGGATCAGCTGGTCTGACTCGCTGATGATGCCTTCCAGCGCCACACGCCGAACCTCTCCATCATCCTCATCCAGCGCGTCGGCTGCCTTGTTGCGCAGCCGCGTCAAAGGCGTCTTCAGATCGTGGGCGATATTGTCGGAAACCTGCCGCAGCCCCTCATTCAGCTTCTCGATGCGCTCGAGCATGGCGTTGAGAGACTCGGAAAGCCGGTCGAATTCGTCGCCGGAAACGCCGACCGGCAGCCGTTGCGACAGATCGCCCGCCATGATCTTGGTGCTTGCCGCCGACATACGATCGATGCGCCGCAAGGCGTTTCGCCCGATACCGAACCAGATCACCAGTGCACCGAGACCCATGATGGCCAACGCCACCATCAGCGCGCGGCGCACAATGCCTCGGAAACGCCCCGGTTCGCCCAGGTCGCGTCCCACCATCACCCGCAGGCCGTTGTCGAGGAAAAATACATTCGCCGTTGCAACATGCGGACGCGGCGGCCCCTGCTCCGTGAAGGGCTCATAGCGGAACGGCATCCGCGTCCAGCCCTCCTGATCCAGAACGCCCGGCTCCACGGAAGCTACGTTCCCGGCCAGCATCTCGCCCGTTGGGCTTGCAATGACATAGAGATTGGCGCCCGGTTGCCGTGCACGCCGCTCCATGGTCCTCAGAAGCAGGTTGATGCCGCCGCGATCATAGGCTGCGCGAATATCGGCGGCTTCCTGATTGATACTCTCTCGAACCTGCTGCGTCAGAATTCGCTCTGACATGGCCGTCACATAGACGACCAGAAAGGCGGCGCAGAGCGAGAACAGGATGATGTAGAGCGCCGACAGCCGAACGCTGGTCGAGCGAAACAGCAGGCGAAGACGGCTCATGCTCAAGCTTCGTCCTTGATCATGTAACCGGCGCCGCGAATGGTCTTCAGCAGCGGCTTGTCAAAATCCTTCTCGATCTTCGAGCGCAGGCGCGAAACATGCACGTCGATGACATTCGTCTGCGGATCGAAATGATAGTCCCAGACATTCTCCAGAAGCATCGTCCGGGTCACAACCTGACCGGCATTCTTCATGAGATATTCCAGCAACCGAAACTCGCGCGGCTGCAGCAGGATCTCCTTGCCTTGACGGCGAACCTCATGGGAAAGCCGGTCAAGCTCGAGATCGCCGACACGGTAGGTCATCTCCTGCTCGGGCGTCCCTTTTCGCCGACCCAGCACTTCCACGCGCGCCAGAAGCTCGCTGAACGCATAGGGTTTGGGCAGGTAATCGTCACCCCCCGCACGCAGGCCCGTCACGCGGTCGTCCACCTGTCCAAGTGCAGAGAGAATGAGAACGGGCGTATTGATGCCGCGCTTGCGCAATTCACTGATCACAGACAGCCCATCGCGCCGCGGCAACATGCGGTCGATGACCATGACATCATAGGCGTTTTCAGAACCCATGAAGAGGCCGCTTTCGCCATCGCTGGCGTGATCGACCACAATACCCGTCTCGCGAAAGGCCTTGGTCATGTAAGCGGCGGCTTCGAGATCGTCTTCAATCACAAGAATCTTCATGTGCGGGACAATAGCCTCGCGACCCTGCCCGGTGGAAGGGGTTTCAGCGGGCTTCTCCATGCTTTCCTGCTGTAACGGCATTGGTGTCTCCCTGAAATCGAAAATGAAAATGGCGCCGAACCATTGCTGGTCCGGCGCCCCAAACAAGAGGAGTTGACCGGTCCCTTAGCCTTCCTTGATCGGAAGTGCGATGAAGCGGCTGCCGCTCTGCGATTCGATCTGGAACAGCGCCCGGGTACGGCCATCCTTGCGGGCGGCGGCGATGGCCTTGGTAATGTCGGCTGCCGTTGCGACCTGCTGGTTGTTGACGGCGGTGATCTTCTCACCTTCCTTCAGTCCCTTGGCTGCAGCTTCCGAGTCCGGATCGACATCGGTTACCGCAACGCCCGTGCCATCATCGGAAGGGCCGACGGTGATGCCAAGGTTGGCAAGCGCCTTTTCGCTCGAAGGCTGCGCCTGCTGCTGGCTCTGCTGCGTTTCGGCCTTGGAGGCTTCGTCGCTTGCGAGATTGCCGAGCGTCACTTCAACGGATTGCGCCTTGCCGCCGCGCCAGATGGAAACATCCACCTTCTTGTTCGGGCCGATGGCTGCAACCTTCTTGGCCAGGTCACGGGCATCCTTGATCGGCTCGCCATTGACGGCGGTGATCACATCACCCTGCTTGATGCCAGCCTTTGCGCCCGGAGACCCGTTCTGCGGAGACACGACCAGCGCACCCTTGGCTTCTGCAAGACCGAGCGATTCCGCGATTTCCTGTGTCACTGGCTGGATCTGGACACCAAGCCAGCCGCGTTCCACCTTGCCGCTCTTCATCAGGTCGGCCACCACATCCTTTGCGGTCGAGGCGGGAATTGCGAACGCGATGCCGACGCTGCCGCCGGAGGGCGAGAAGATCGCGGTGTTTATACCGACCACTTCACCGTTCTGGTTGAAGGTCGGGCCACCGGAGTTACCGCGGTTGACCGGCGCATCGATCTGGATGAAGTCGTCATAGGGACCGGAACCGATATCGCGGCCACGGGCAGAGACGATACCGGCCGTGACTGTGCCACCGAGACCGAAGGGGTTGCCGACGGCAACGACCCAGTCGCCGACGCGGATCTTCGCGTCATCGGCAAACTTCACATAGGTGAACTTGCGCTTGGTATCGACCTTCAGGACGGCGAGATCCGTCCGGCTGTCCTTGCCGATCAGCTTCGCATCGAGTTCGGTCCCGTCGTTCATGACCACCGTATAGGCCGAACCGTCAGCCACGACGTGATTGTTGGTGACGAGATAGCCGTCTTCCGAGATGAAGAAGCCGGAGCCCTGTGCGACAGGACGCATGTAATGCTGGCGGTTGCCGTTGCGGTTGTTGCGCTCGGCGCGCTCCTGGTTTCGGCCGTTCGGCATCTGGCCGCCAAATTCACGGAAGAAGCGCTTCAACGGATGGTCGTCCGGAAGCTCGTCAAAGCCGCGGCCTCCAAATGAGAAGCCATTGCTGGCATCGTCCGAGGCTGGCGTCGTATCGGATTTAACGCGAACGGAAACAACGGCAGGCGATACGGCGGAAACGACATCTGCGAAGCTTGGAACCTGCGGCGAAGCAACAGTCACCGGCTCAGCATAGGATTGATAGACTTGTGCGGGAATGCCGGTCGAAAGCATTACGGCTGCGAGGCCCGCCACAGTGGTTCCCTTGAGAATGGTCTTCAGGGAGGGGCGTCCGATCTTGCTCATGGTTCGATACCTTTATCATCATTCAGACTGGTTGCCGGAGGTCCGGCGGCGGTGGATGACTGAAGATATAGGTGCCGTGACCTTAACTGCACGTGTCCGATGGGTGAAATGTTTGTAATGTTGCGGAGAGCGGAAAAAACGCCGCTCAGCCCTCTTCCTTGCGCAGCAGTTCCGCCAGTCGCGCCTGCTCTTCCGCCGTCAGGGCCTTCTCAGCACCCGTCGTGGGACGGGAGCGGCGAGACAGCCGGTAGACGGCAATTCCGCCGATGATGAAAAGGACCGCAGGGGTTGCCCAAAGCGCGATCGTCCGGGCGCTTAGTCGTGGCTTCAGCAGCACGAATTCGCCGTAGCGCGAGACGAGGTAGTTGATCACCTGCTCGTCGCTATCGCCCGCCGTTATCCGCTCGCGCACCAGCACGCGCAGGTCCTTGGCAAGCTCGGCGTTCGAATCGTCGATGGACTGGTTCTGGCAGACCATGCAGCGAAGCTGAGCTGACAGGTCACGGGCGCGCTGCTCTAGCTTCGGGTCCTTCAGAACCTCATCGGGATTGACGGCAAGAGCAGTCACCGGCGCCAGCATCAGGCTCGCCAGCAGGACGAGAGGAAAACGCCTCTTCATTGCGCAGGCTCCATGGCGGGCTTGGCCGGCTTTGCCGCCTTTGCTCTGCGGCTTGGCGCGCCAACACGCAGGCGGCGGTCAGAGAGCGAAACAAAGCCGCCAATCATCATGATCAAGCCACCAAGCCAGATACAGAGAATGAAAGGCTTCCACCAGATGCGTACCACGATACCGCCATCGGCCATCGGGTCGCCCAGCGACACATAAAGCTGGCTGAGACCGAAGCTAACGATACCGGCTTCCGTCGTCGGCATGCGGCGCGCGGTATAGATTCGCTTGGAGGACCAGACGTCGGCAACGGCAACGCCCGCCTTGCTGATCGTGAAATGCGCTCGCTCTTCGGTAAAGTTCGGGCCGACCGCTTCCTTCATGCCATCGAATACGAGCGTATAGCCGCCTGCATCCGCTGTCATGCCCTGCTTCATTTCCAGCACGTGCTCGGTCTCGAAAGCCGTCACCGCCACGATGCCCAGCACGGTAACGCCAAGGCCCATATGCGCCAGCGCCGTTCCGAAGGCAGAGCGTGGAAGCCCCTTCAACCGGGCAAGGGCAATGGAAAAAGCCAGCTTGCCGAAGTTGGCGCGGTACCAGAGGTCGACCAGCGAACCGAGAATGAGATAGATGCCGAGCGCCAGACCGAGGAAGGCCAGAACAGGGCCGCCATTTTCCACGTAGTAGATCCCGAGCCCTACAACCAGCGCCAGCCCCGCAACGAGATAGAGCCGCTGCATGGCGCCCAGGAGATCACCCCGTTTCCAGGCCAGAAGCGGCCCCATGGGCACGATCAGCAGAAGCGGAATCATCAACAGGCCGAAGGTCAGGTTGAAGAAGGGCGCGCCGACGGAAATCTTCTCACCCGTCAGCGTCTCCAGAACCAGCGGATAAAGCGTACCGGTCAGCACCGTCGCGGTCGATACCGTCAGGATCAGATTGTTGAGAACCAGAGCGCCTTCGCGGGAAATGGGCGCAAAGATTCCGCCGCTTTTCAGCTGCGGTGCGCGCCAGGCAAACAGTGCAAAAGCTCCGCCGACGAAGATCGAGAGGATGGCCAGAATGAAGGTGCCGCGGGTCGGGTCTGTCGCGAAGGCATGCACGGAGGTAAGAACGCCGGAGCGGACGAGGAAGGTTCCGAGCAACGACAGCGAGAAGGTGATGATCGCCAGAAGCACGGTCCAGATCTTCAGCGCCTCGCGCTTTTCCATCACCAGCGCCGAGTGCAGAAGTGCTGTTCCCGCAAGCCACGGCATGAAGGAAGCGTTTTCGACCGGATCCCAGAACCACCAGCCGCCCCAGCCGAGCTCGTAATAGGCCCAGTAGGACCCCATGGCGATGCCAGCCGTCAGGAAGGTCCAGGCAGCCAGCGTCCAGGGGCGAACCCAGCGCGCCCATGCCGCGTCGATGCGTCCTTCGATGAGGGCAGCAACGGCAAAGGAGAAGCAGACGGAGAAGCCGACATAACCGAGATAGAGCAACGGCGGATGCACTGCCAGACCCGGGTCCTGAAGAACGGGGTTCAGGTCCTGCCCTTCCGCGGGTGCCGGCATCAGGCGGATGAAGGGATTGGAGGTCAGCAGAATGAACAGCAGGAAGGCGACCGTCACCCAGGCCTGCACGGCCAGCACGTTGGCCCGCAATGTTTCCGGCAGATTGCGCCCGAAGAATGCAACGAGTGCGCTGAACAGCGTCAGGATCAGCAGCCACAGCATCATGGAACCTTCGTGGTTCCCCCAGACGCCGGAAAGCTTGTAGACCATGGGCATCAGCGAATGGGAGTTCTCCCAGACATTGCGCACGGAAAAATCGGAAACCGCATAGGCCCAGGTCAGCGCCAGAAACGAAAGCGTCACCATGCCAAAGAGGATGATGGAGCCCGAGGGTGCCAGCGCCATCAGCGCCGCATCGTTCCGCCGCGCACCCACAACGGGCGCGATGGAGACGATCAGGGCAATCGCAAGCGCCAGAACCAGCGCATAATGGCCGATCTCGACAATCATCGCGTCACACTCCCTTTGGCGCCGGTGGTCGGGCTGCCTTCGCCCTCCTTCCAGACGCCGTCCGCCTTCAGGCGATCCGCCACTTCCTTCGGCATGTAGTTCTCATCATGCTTGGCCAGCACCGAATCTGCAACGAAGGCACGGGAAGACGTGAACACGCCTTCGGTCACCACGCCCTGGCCCTCGCGAAACAGGTCCGGCAGAATTCCGGTATAGCTCACAGGTACGCTCGCCGAGCCATCGGTCACCTTGAAGCTCACGGTCGATCCGGCCCCACGCTGAACGGAACCAGCCTCGACCAGTCCACCCAGACGGATGCGCGTTCCCGGCGATACCTCGTTCTTGGCAAGATCGCTCGGCATGAAGAAATAGGCGACCGACTGGCTGAAGGCGAACATCACGAGCAGCACGGCAATCAGGATGAAGCTCATGCCGCCAGCAATCACGGCCATGCGTTTCTGTTTGCGCGTCATTGCACGATCCCCTCGCCCAGTCCAATCTCACGCGCCAGCGCCACAAGCCGCTGACCCTCGCCCGTCTCTGCGGGAAATGTCTTCAGCCCTGTCTGAAGGGCATTGCGGGCGTCCTGCTCGCGGCCCAGCACCATGTAGGAGCGCACCAGCCGCAGCCAGCCCTCGATGTTTTTCGGGTCAGATTTCAGCCGCTCGGCAAGGCTTTCCACCATGCCCGCAATCATTGCCTGCCGGTCCTGCCCGGAAAGGTTCTGGGCGGCGGCAACATCGGCAGCGCTCGGATTCCCGGGTGCATTCTCGCTATTGGCGGCAATGTGCTGGTTCACGAGGCTTTCCCATGCGGCTCCGGGGGGCGAATCTCGCTTGATGGCGTTGAAGGCGGCCAGCGCCTCCGCCTTGCGACCCGCCTGCTCCAGCCCGAGCGCCACATAGAAGCGCGAGCGCATATTGTCGGGTTCCAGCGCCACCGCCTTCTCGAAGAAGCCGCGTGCCTCGTCGGTCACGATGCCCTGATTGGCGGCGACCATGGTTTCGCCCAAGCCCGCCAGCCGTTGCGGTGTCGCGCCCAGAATACGGATCGAGTTGCGAAACGCCTGATCCGCATCGGCAAAGCGGCCGGATCGCATGTAGATCGGCGCCAGCAGATCCCAACCGGCCCCGTCATTGGGGTTCTGTGCCAGATGTCGTTCGGCCTTGGCGATCAGAAGTTCGATATTGTTGCCCGGATTGGCAAGGCGTGCCGCCAGCGGCTGGTCGGGCATGCCGGGGCTTCCCAGCATCAGATAGCCTGCAAGTCCCACGATAGGCGGACAGAGAATGACCAGCAGAGTGGTGATGCGATGCGGGCGCGGCAGAGCCGCGGGCGTCAGGCCCCGCTGCGGCGCGTCGGTGGCAGCCAGCAAACGGCGTCCGATTTCGGCGCGCGCGTAGTCGGCCTCCTTCTCGCCGAGAAGACCGAGCGCGAGATCGCGATCGATCTCCTTCATCTGGTCGCGGTAAACCGCAGCCTCGTCTTCACGGGCCGTCGTCGGTTGCGGCCTTGGCTTCATCAGCGGCGCGATCAGAAGACCTGCCACTCCAGCCGTCAGTACTGCGATAAGAATCCAGAAAATCATTGAAGCCAATTACGTCAAGCGCACCACTATTCCAATCGGATCGGGGACGATGACACGAATTTGAGGCGTTTGGCCGCAACTTCGTGAACAGTCTCCTCTCTCCTATGGACGGACTGCCTGACACGGGCCTTGATTTGCGTCAAGCAAGGGCGCGAAACACAATTGGTTCAATGGGAAGGAGAACGCGGTTCAGCTCAGCGGAGTCCAGGCTCCATCGGCATTGCGACAGGCCGTGCCGCGCGCCTTCAACTCACGTTCGTTGATCGTCAGCGTGTGCGTGTAGCTGCGGCAGTTCTGTGAACCCACCTGATAGGGCGCTGCTGCCACCACCTCGCCGCTGATATTGCGGCCTTTCCATTCGGTCGACTGTCCGACCTCGGAAAACTCCAGCGCGCGATATTCCGCTTCCAGCGCCCTTTGGCGGTCGCTTTCGCTGAGCTGTGTCCCGGCACGGCTGACGATACCCCCCTGAAGCGCCACAATGAAATTGTTCGGCGGCGCCTTGGCAAAGAGCCCGCCACGATTGCCTCCGGTCGATGTGCAGGCCGAAAGCAGGCTTGCAGCAAGAACAGGCCAAACGACGAATTTCACAGCGCGGACTTCCATTCTACTCCAACCGTTTCGTGCTTGCGTAGACAGTTATCTGGTATCTACGCACCTGATTTTCAAACCTGAACTCGGCCCATTACGTCACTGGCCATGCACGTCGACTGTGGCGAAACCAAGCGAAGGTTTGAACTCTGTTTGTAGCGTGCTGGCACAGAGTGTCGAGCCGGAAAGCGATCAGTGTGCCATTTATACCGCACTGCGTCGGTCCCAGGATGCAACTCATGCCGCGTCGCGTGAAATTCCCGGCAGTGTCAGCACAGCGCGTAAGCCCCCGCGACGCCCGCGCGAAAGCCGGAAACGGCCCTGATATTCACGGGCGATTTCGCCAACGATCGAAAGTCCAAGACCCGTGCCGGGCTTGCTTTCATCCAGCCTGCGACCGCGCTTCATGGCTTCCTTGATTTCGTCGGGGTTAAGGCCCGGCCCATCATCTTCAACAGCAATTTCCACCCAGTTGCGCCGGGCCGGATCTTCCCCCTCGGGTGCCAGTGACGGCATGATGGTCAGCCAGACGCCGCTCTTAGAATGGCGCGCCGCATTCTCCAGAAGGTTGCCGACCGTTTCCTCGACATCCTGCTGCTCCATGGCAAGTGCCAGATTGGCCTGTGTCGCGATCAGTTCGAATGTCTTGTCGGGATTGAGGCGCCGCATCACCCGCATCAGGCGCTCCAGCACCGGCTCGGCATCGGTTCGCGCCAGCATGGATTCGCGCTGGGCGGCAATGCGGGCGCGGTTCAGATAGCTCTGCACCTGGCTCTGCATGGCTTCCGCCTGCCCGCGCACCACGTCTCCACGGCCCTTGTCGATGAGGCGCGATTCGTTGAGAAGCACGGCAATCGGCGTCTTCAGTGAATGGGCCAGATTTCCCACCTGCGAGCGGGCACGCTCGACAATGCGGCGGTTGCTGTCGATCAGTGCATTCATCTCGATGGTCAGCGCATGCACTTCACGGGGAAACTCGCCTTCCAGACGCTCCGCCTCCCCGCGTCGCACCTTTTCCAGCGCTCGGCGCGCTTCGTCCAGCGGTCGCAGACCGAAGAGAATGGCAAGACCGTTGACCACGAGGCTGCCGAGGCCGAAGACCACCAGCGCGATGTAGAGGCTCTGGGTGAAGGCCTGCACATCCTCCGTTACCACGGTCAGGTTGCCTGTCACGCGAAAGCGCGCCGCCCTGCCCTCGCTGTCCAGCACCACCTCTGTTTCCGCCACCAGCACATTGTTCCCGAAGGCGTCGATGGCGGGATAGAAGCGCTCATAGCGATTGTTGAAGGGTACGTTGAGGATGGACGGCACCTTGATGTTCGACGTGCCGAGCGACGAAGATGACAGCGGCGTCGCGGCAAAGGTGCCAAGCGGCTCGACGATCCAGTACCAGCCGGTTTCGGGCTGGGAGAAGCGCAGGTCACCCAGTTGCGGATTGCCCGCAAGCGCGTTGTCTTCGCCAATGGTGATGGAGTTCACCACGTTGTAGAGCTGCGCACGCAGCAGATCGGTAAAGGCGCGTTCGGCGGATTTCGTGTAGAGCGCCGAGATCACGAGCGCGATCACCACCAGCGCCACGCCCGACCAGGCAGTCGCCAGCAGCAGAACGCGCGCCGTGACCGATCTAACGTACATCGGATGGTGCTTGCATGCGGTAGCCAAGACCACGAACGGTCTCGATCAGGTCGACACCGATCTTCTTGCGAAGACGTCCGACAAATACCTCGATCGTGTTGGAATCGCGGTCAAAATCCTGATCGTACATGTGCTCGATCAGCTCGGTACGGGAGACGACCTCGCCCATATGGTGCATGAGATAGGACAGCAGGCGAAACTCGTGCGACGTCAGCTTCATCGCCACGCCGTTCACCGTCGCCTTGGAGGCCTTTGTGTCGAGCTTCACCGGCCCGCAGGTGATTTCAGAAGAAGCATGTCCGGCAGCGCGGCGAATGAGGGCGCGAACGCGCGCCAGCACTTCCTCCACGTGGAAGGGTTTGGCCACATAATCATCGGCACCGGCGTCAATGCCGGCCACCTTGTCGCTCCAACGGTCGCGCGCCGTCAGCATCAGCACCGGCATTGCCTTGCCTGCCGCACGCCATTTCTCGACCACCGTGATGCCGTCCATCTCTGGCAGGCCGATGTCGAGGATGACCGCGTCATAGGGTTCGGTCTCGCCCAGATAATGCCCTTCCTCGCCGTCGAAGGCCTGATCGACCACATAGCCGACCTCCTTCAGCGCATCGGTCAGCTGGCGGTTCAGGTTGCTGTCGTCTTCGACCACGAGAATGCGCATGGAAATCCTTGATTCGATGGAATACGAGAAGCGGCTTTTCGCCTTCTACTACATCGGCACCCGAACAGTCACCTTGCGCGGGCGCTCTCCGCTACCCTGCACCAGAACGGTCACAATGCAGGTCGCTCCGTCCTTCGACGGTTGCGCCGACAGAAGTTCGCCGCCGGTCTCCCGCACAACCTTGGATGCGGCGTCGCCACAATCTCCGGCAACCAGAATCAGGTAGTCGCGGGCGAAGGCATGAGCAGCAGACAGGCTGAACAAACCTGCCGCGACCATCGCGATTACCTTGAGTGATGCCATGACGACGACTTCCGATTACAAAATGCTAGGCCTGATAACCCAAACCAACTGGCAAATTATGTATCGAATGACGGCTGAATGGCAAATGAATGTGCCCCTCAGCCGTCATGCAGACAATGCTTATACGTCAGGTTCCGACAATGGGTTTGGTGGCCGCCAGCCGCCCGTAAATGGCCAGAAGCGCGCCGAAAGCGCCGCCTGCGCTGGTCAGTGCATCCACGAGTGCTGCCTGTTGCTCATAGGGAAACAGATGTCCCCGCGCCTGAAGAATTGAGGCGAAAAGCGCAATCAGCCCGCCCCAGACAGCCTTGGATTCGTACCATGTCTTTGCATTATCCATTTTAAATAACTCCCTGCTTTTTCACGATAATAACCTGATCTCGGGCAATGCCCCGAGGCACCGCGCGCCCCAGCTGCGCCAGGCGCACACGGAAACTTGTTTGAATAAATCCGAAATCGTTCAATTCCTGAGAAAGATCATACTGATGAAGGCACGCATCGACCTCGGCCTGGGCCACCACGGCGCCGGTTGAAGCATGCAGCAGTTCGAGCCGATAGCGTTCTTCCGGTTCATCGAGGGCTATGTCGTATGCGTCCCAGTCATCGGCATTGATGCGGCTCCGGCGCACCCAGCGGAAGGACACGCCGTCTTCCCGCCGTTCAGCTTTCAGGTGAAAAGGCGCCAGCGGTGTCTCAGCTCGCAGTCCTGCGACAGTCTGACGCGGTCCGTAGCGACCGGCTTTCGCGCCAACCGGTTCGACGATCCAGTTCAGCGCCAGTCCGCGTTCGCTCTCCGTCAGCCCCAGCGGCACCACGGCTTCATCCAGCACAACCACCTGTGCTCCGCTTGCCGCGCCTGCCGCCATGGCATCCTCGGTCCCGGCGAGACCGCGCAGCAGGTTGGAAAGTCGAAACCGCCCCGGTGCCACTTCCTGCGCTGTGGCAAAGGCCAGCAATTCCCACACGCCGTTATCGGCCATCACCGCCAGCCGGTTCTCGCCAGCCTGTACGGCAATCTCGCTCGCGGAAGAAAGCCCGCCGAACGGCAGATCCACCTCGATCATCGACACCCTGTCGAACCGCCCCCAGGCACCGGCCACCAGCGCCGCGGTCAGCCGCCCAATGCGGGCCGGCCGATCGACCAGCACCCGACTGCGAAATCCTTCCGTGGTGGCAGAGCTTGAAACCAGCATGCGCGTCCAGGGTTTCGCATAGGCCGCAACACGGGCAAAGCTCTCCGCCTCGCCACTGTCGAAGCGTGGCAGGTCGAGAAAGGCGATCAGCGGTGCAAATGCATCGGATGCGGCGACAGCGCTCACCCGTTCCCGGGGCGCGGGGCGGTTTGCGACACTCGCAACCGATTCGTGCCTGCGCGCCTCCACCCGCCGCATGTCGCCATCCTCGATCCGCATCACACGGTAGATGCCGTCCGGCCCATCGGTTATCTGAACCCCATCCCCCGGCGTCAGCGCCACATCGGTCGGCGCAAGCGAGAATCGAATGGTCCGGCGGGACAGGTGGTTGTCACGCAGCAGCGCTTCCGTGGCTGCCTGCGCCGCTTCATCGGCCATTGCGCCCGGAATATCTGCCCGCAACACGCGGTTCGTCGCCCCCGGAATGCGGCGGGAGCGCGTGGCTGCCTGCTCGTAGTCCAGATCGGGGTTGGCAAAGCCCAGCACGGCCTCCGCGGCAAAATCGCTGTCATGGCCGCGCGTCTCGCTCCAGGCCGCCTCACCCTCACGCTCGGCCAGCACATCGATTGCCGTCGCGGCCAAGCTGGCCTTGCTGCGCGAGCGGAAAATCAGCCGCCCCTCCACTTCCGTCACATCCAGCAGAAAACCTTCCACCAGCGGCGTCAGCATCTGGCGCGCAGAGGCAATGTCTGCCTGTACATAACCGGTCAGGTCGCCGCAGACTTGGCTCACATCGAAATCGGTCAATCCGTGATCGGTCAGGATCGCGGCAATGGTGTCGGCAAGCGTCCCTGCCCCCAGCCGTCCCGTCAGCCAGTGGCCCAGCCGCCAGTTCTCGCCATCGTTCCAGATGGATGTGGCTTGCGGAAAAGCGGGGTAAGGCCGCGCATCCCAGCTCCAGACGAATATATGCCCTGCATCCACCATGCCAACGGGCGCGCCATTGCCCTGCCAGAACCCGTGATGCGCGTCGAGAAAACGGCGCTGCATCGCGTCAGACCGTCCGCCGCTGGAGAAGTAGGGCCAGCCGCTCTCGGAAGATTTCGGGTCCACGAACAGGTTCGGCTGGTTCGCCCCCTTGTCGATGGCGGGGCAGCCCAGTTCGGTAAACCAGATCGGTTTCGAACCCGGCACCCAGGCGGTCGGGCTGGCGCTCTCGGTGCCGCCTGTCCGGTCGAAGTGATGGTTCCCCCACCAGCCGGAGAGATCCTTGTAGCGGAACACCCAGGGCTTGCCCGCCAGTCCATCGGTGATGGGCGAGCGCAGCCGCGCCCTGCGGTCCTCGTCGCTGGCATAATACCAGTCGAAGCCCTCGCCGCGCCTGATCGCTGCTTGTATTGCCGCTACATCCTCGGCGCTTGCCATGCCATCCGGGTTTGTGCCCATCAGGTCGTCATCGCGCCAATCGGAAAGCGGCATGTAATTGTCGATCCCCACGGCATCGATGGCAGGCGAGGCCCAGAGCGGATCGAGGTGGAAGAACACGTCGCCGGTCCCGTCATTCGGGTGATAGCCGAAATATTCGCTCCAGTCGGATCCATAGGTCAGCTTGATGGATGGCCCGAGCTTGGTACGGCAATCGCCTGCCAGTCGAACCAGTTCCGCCACGAAGGGAAAGCTGTTTCCCGCCCCGCGCACTGTCGTCAGCCCGCGAAATTCCGAACCGATGATGAAGCCGTCCACGCCACCCGCTGTAGCGGCCAGATCGGCGTAATGCAGCACCATGCGGCAATAGCCCTCGGCGCGATTGCAGAACTGGTCAATCTCGCTCGCTGCGTCTGCCGTCTTGTCCGTAGAGCCTGCCTGCCCCGGCGCCGGATGGCAGGTGATGCGCCCTCGCCACGGATAGACGGCCTGTTTCGACCCGCCATAAGGGTCCGGCAGCGTGTTGTCTTCCGCCACATCCATCATCACGAACGGATAGAGAAAAACCTCGATGCCCCGCGCCTTCAGGTCGGCAATCGCCTGTTTCACGCTCTCGTCGGAAGGCGTGCCGCCATAGGCAGGCGCATCGTTCCTGCGGCTCACCAGATGTGCATCGGCTCGCTCGATGCCCGCCACGTTCCAGGGCATGCTCTCTCCCTCACGCGCAAGGAATTCAACGCCGGGCACGATCCGGCATTCGCCAGCCCGAAGGTCGGTGCCGAACCAGCTGACGACCAGCGCCACGCGTTCAAGGTTCGGGCACAGCGCCTGCAATTCGTCGAGGGATGCTTCCCAATCGGTCGCGGCCATGCGGTTGTTGCGGTTGAGAATTCGGGCACTACCCTCACCGGTGTCTTGCGTCACCTGCACCGTTGCATAGCCATGCTCGCTGGAGCCGGGAATGATCGTCACGGCCCGGATTTGCGCTTCCAGCATGCCGATGGGCCGCACGAGCTCGAACTGCAGCAGCGGAATACGGTTGCCGAAATCGCCGAGCGGCAATCGCTCGAACACGACATAGGCAAGGCCCCGAAAGGCAGGCGCGTTTCCTGCTCCCTGCTTCGCTTCGATCAGCGGATCAGGCAGCTGGTCCTCGCTGCCAGGGTAGAACCGCATCTGAATTGTCGTCAGGTCCAGTTCGCGGCCATCGGCCCACACGCGCCGCACATGCGCCACCTCGCCCTCACAGAGCCCAAGCGCGATGTTGGCATAGTAGGCGAAGCTCTTCACCTTCTGCCCGCCGGTCGCCTTGCCGCCGCTGCGCTCTGTGCGCACCTCTTCCTCGAAGCGCGTTGCCCAGATCAGCGTGCCGCCAATCCTCATCGTGCCGTAAAGCCGGGGGATGGCCGTGCCTTCATCCGCTCCGGCCAGTCGCGCTGTGGCAAGGCGTGGGCCCGTGACAGTGGGCGAACCAAGCAGCGCCCGGTCCACCGCCGCGCCGGCCAGCCCGCCTGCCGCACGCCCCAGCATCGCGCCCACAGGACCGAAGACGGAGCCGAGCGCCGCCCCCGCCGCCTGAAACAGAATGGTAGCCATGGTTGTGAAGTCCTTGGGTTTATTGGGAGGCTTCAGAGAATGTCAGTATCACCCCACCCGATGCTAACGCATCGACCTCCCCCTCAAGGGGAGGTGGGAACTGGCCGCTCCTTTGCCGTCTTTTCCACCAGCCGCAGTGGACAGGAGATAGACAAGCAGATGCCGCGCTCACCCACCTCCCCTTGAGGGGGAGGTCGGCGCAGAGCGCCGGGTGGGGTGACAGATCGCGGCAATCACTGCAGCTGAGAGAAGGCGAGCGAATGTTTCCTGCCGATCTCCCCCCGCTTCAAGGGGGAGATGCCTGGCAAGGCAGAGGGGGGTGCTTCACGCCTGGCACGCTTGGCCGGGGTGACAGGTCCCTAAACACCCACCCCAAAGCGATGCACGGCCACGATCCGCCGTCGCCATGCAGGAACGAGACTGGAGCGGGTCACCGCCGCCTGTTCGTAAGCGTGGATGAAACTCGTCTCATCGGCCAGAATGCCCGCATGTTTGGCCGCACATCCCGCCTGCCAGCGAAACAGCAGCACATCGCCCGCCTGCATGTCACTGCCCGGCACCGGGGCACCGAACAGCGCCAACGCCGCCTTGAGCAGCCGCTCCTCGCCCGCCCGCTCGGCCCAGTCCGGCGCATAGGGCGGCACGGCCAGCGGTGGTTCGCAGCCGTAAAGCTCGCGCCAGACCCCGCGGATGAGACCGATGCAATCGCATGCCACACCCTTCGTCGCACCCTGATGCCGATAGGGTGTGCCGATCCAGCTTTCCGCCAGCGCCACCACAAGCTGCCCCATCATGGAAACAGCACGCCGCCATCGTGCTGGCCGTCTCCATCTGCATAGGAATAGCTGAAATCGCTTCCGGGCATGTGGGGAAAGCCGCGAAAGTTCAGGCCATTGGCGAAGCGGGCGCGGCAGGTCGCAAAGCTCTTGTCGCAGCCAGCCGTCAGCAGCACCGCCTCGCTCTCGGCCACGTCGCGCTCCAACGGCAACCACAACGTCAGCCGCCCAACGCCGCCTTCTTCCGCCACATGCCGCTCGATCATGGCGGTCGAGCCATCGGCAAAACGCAAACTCCCCTGATCGAAGAAGCCGCTCTCGCGCTCGACCAACCCTGTCACGGTCAGATGGCTGCGGTCGCGCTGTGCGCTCACCATCGCGGCAGACTGCAACGCGCTGAGTGAAACCCGGCAACGGCCGTCGCCAAGGCTTGCATCGCAGCGACGGCCATAAACGCGGCCCTGCGGCTGGTCGAGACGATGCGCCATGCTGCGCAGTTCTGCGGTAAAGGCGCCGCCTGCCCGCGTCACCTCGCCGATTTCCCGCACATCAAGCCGCGTGAACTGCGAAGGGTCTGCCCAGTTCACCAGAAAAAGCTCCACCCGCGCATGGTCGAACCGGCCTGCGGCAAGCTCTTCTTCAGCAATGGTGTCGCTGGAAAAGCCGCCCTGCACCTCGCCCGCATTGGCCGCCATGCCGCTTTCGGCCTCGTTGTCGCTGGCGGAAAAGCCGCTTGCCGCGCGGCAGAGCGTACCATCCACCGCCAGGTCGTCGTCATGGTCGGTAAAGCCCAGCACCAGGCCATCGGCCCGTGTCACCCGCCAGGCATGGCAGGTCGTCGTGACATCGCTCGCCAGATGGGCCGCCAGTTCCGCCGGTATGTGTCTCACGGCAGGATCTCCTTGATCGGAATGGCCGGAATTCGACCGGCATTGAAGGCGGAAAGGTTTACGTCGATGCGGTCGGTGTCGAAGCGCACCGGCACGTCGAACTCGTAGCCTGCGCGGATTTCGGCCCCCTCCGGCGGCACATGGGTGGCCTCGAAAGTCACCGTTCCCGTTGCGGCTTGAAGCGTGAAGCGGTCGGAGGAGATCTCCTCCCCGTCCACGCTCACCCGCACGGTTCCCGCCACCGGCTTGGCAATGGTCCGTCGCGCTTCACCGCCGTTGTCGCCATAGGTCTTGATCAGCTGGAATGTGCGCTGCACGCCGTCACCGGTGCCGATCCACTGGTCGTCGGCGCTCACATTTCCCGTCGGCCCGCAGGATTTCCAGTCCAGCGGATCGCGAAAGCGGAAGCCGTAAAGCTCGCCCATCCGCGCCTCGAAGAATTCCAGCACCTCGTAGAGATCGGCAATCGAGCGGACACCGGAACCGGCATCGTAGACCCGCCTTGCATTGCGCCAGCGGGCGTTGCGGTTCTCGCGCCCGTTGGACAGGTTCACGATGTCGGTACGCCGCACCGGCCCACCGCTCGTTCCCAGCGCCAGCCGCAGCGGAAAGCGCACCTCATGAAATCCGGTCATGGTTTAAGTCTCTTCTATTCTTGAAAAGCTTCATGCGGGAACTCACCCCCCCTCTGGTCTGCCGACCATCTCCCCCTTGAAGCGGGAGAGATCGGCAAGACGCATCCGCTCGCATTCCTTACCAATAGCGGTTGCCGCAAAGGGTAACCCTACTGGGGACCGAGAGCCCGCCACGAGTCGATCTCCCCCCTTGAGGGGGAGATGCCTGGCAAGGCAGAGGGGGGTATCATTTTAAACGTCAAAACGGCCCTCACACACCCCGCCGTCCGCGCGCCACGCTACGGGCCAGCATGGCGGTAATCTGTCCCTCGCTGCGCTTGAAGCTGGCCGCGTCCGTCGCCGTCACGTTGAACACGATCTGCCCGGAGCCCGCACCGGAGCCGCCGGACATCGCCACGCCCAACGCGCCATCGGCACCGCGCTTCAGCGGCAGAATGGCTTCCGCCCCCGCCTCGCCCATCAGGCCGGTTGCGCCTGCCCCCATGGAAAAGAAGCTCGGGCTTCTCACCACACCACCATCGGCAAAGGGCGTCACCTTTCCGGCTACGCCCGAACCGAGGGAGCCGAGCAGGCTTCCCGCGATGCCGGACATGGCGTTCTCCAGCGGCTTCAGCGCAGCGGCAAGGGCAATGTCGCTCAGGCGTCGTCCCAACCCGCGCAGCACAGTGTCCAGGCCTTTGCCGTTGAGAGCCGCTCCCTGCAAAGCACCGGAAAGCGCTGAGCCGAAGCTTTGCGAACGCGCCTGCAGATCCTGCATCGAGCGGGAAAGCGCCTCACTGGTGGAAAGCGCGTCATCCAGTCCACGGCCCGTGGAAACACTGTCGGTCATCGGTCACCTCAGTCGGAAGAAAGTGGCAAGTCGGGAAAGGCAGCCATCAGCGCCGCAAGCCCTGCGCGGTCCAGTCCGGGCGGGTGGGGACGGTAGGCCCCTGCCATCCCCATGAACTCACGTGGCGAAAGCTGCCAGAAGATGTCGGGAGGAAGCCGCAACAGGCACAGCCCCACATGCAGCACGCCCGGCCATCCAGCCGTCGCGCCGTCATGCGGGGCGCCCGTTGCGGCGCTCAAGGGCGGGGAATTTGGTTCCCTCGCGCGCCAGTCGTCATTCCGTCACTAAAGGCCGCCTCCAGCAGTTCGGTGGCAATGCGGGCGCAGGCGGTCACGCCGCCTTCCACATTCATATCGGCCACTTCCTCGTCGGGAAACAGGTTGCCGCCGCCGCGCAGTCCGGCGCCGATAACCCGCACCAGATCGGCCGCCTTCAACCGTCCGCTGGCAAAATAGGCCGCCAGCTCGGAAAGATCGGCCACGCCGAAAGCGGTTTCCAGTTCGGCCAGCGCGCCCAGCGTCAGGCACAGAATGCGCCGCTCGCCATCGATCATCGCCTCCACCTCGCCGCGTTGCCGGTTGGCACGGCGATGCAATCCCAGTCCCTTGCCCGTCGTCTCGGTCGTCTGCATCAGATCGCTCCGAACGTCAGCTGACCGGCGGATTCCAGCGCGATCTCGAAGCGCACTTCGCCAGTGTGCTCCCCGGAATATTCCAGCGAGGTCATCTGGAAGGGTCCGCTGATCGTGCCAAAGGACGGGATCGCCACCTGAAAATTCAGAATACTGCCGGCGAAGAAGGCGCTGCGGACAAGCGCATCGGAGGTCTGGTCCTTGAAGAGGCCCGCCCCGTTCAACGAGGCGCGCTGAATGCCTGCCCCACCAAGAAGCTCACGCCAGCGTCCGGCGCTTTCGGCATCGGTAATGTCCACAGTTTCGGCATTGAATGCCAAGCGTTTGGAACGCAAACCCGCCACCGTCTGCCAGCCTGCGCCATTTTCCACCTTCAACAGAAGGTCACGTCCTGCCTGTGCCACCATTCTAATAAATCCCTGTTGAAAAATCTGGTCCTGAAAAAAGTCTCACGTCTCTTCCGTCACGCCCCTCAGGTTCACCTCCGCCACCTGCGCCTGGGTTTTCGCGTCCTGCCTGTGGCGTATGCCTGTCACCGTCAGGTTCACCAGATGCTGGTTCTCTCCCAGCGCCAGTTCCGTGCGGTCCAGCAATATCGCCACCTGAGCGGCCAGCCTTTGTGCTTCAGCGCGTCCCTTCCCATCAGACCAGATTTCCACCGTCAGGAGGTGCTCCTCCGCAATTTCAGTCCCGGTGGAATAGTCGCGGCTCTCAAGGGCCCCATAGGTAATTGCAGGAAGGCTTACACGCCCTGCAATCCGGTCCCTGAAGCCTTGGATTCCTACGGTTGAACGCAGTTGTACATCGTTTGCGAGGCGCTCGTGGATTGCCTTCAGAAGTGCCTGTCCACCTCTCATTGTGCTTCCTCCTCACAGAGGCACGAAAGCATGCGTCTGGTTTCGTCAGGATCGCGCACAAGGCGAATTCGGAAGAGCCGTTCGCCTTCCCGAAACCGCTGACCGGCGCCGATGCCGTGGCGATGACGAAGCAGAATCCGGTGGGTCACCACGGCCCGTTCGCCCCCTGCCATGTCGGTGAAGGAGGGGCTGGCAATCGGTTCGATGCGCGCCCACACCTCACCCGCCTGAACCCAGCCGCCAAGGCTGCCGCCTTGTCCGTCGCTCTCGTCGTTCGGCGCTTCCAGTGCCAGGCGGTGGGTCAACTGGCCGGGGTCCAGAGGCAGGGCGCTCATTTCAAAGCCTCCTCATGCGGAAGGGCGCCACCAGCCGGTCATAGCCATCCGGCATCGCCCCCGGCTGCTGATCGGGGGACAGGACACCGCGATGGGCAAACATCAGCGCGATATGGATCAGCATGGCGCGCTTCAGCGGGTCCGGCACATCCGTGCCCGCCTCGCCGAAACCGGCGGTGAAATCGATCTCGATGCCATTGATTGCGCGTCCCGGCGGAAGCGGATCACGCAGCCACAGTCTGGCCGGGCGCGCCTGTCCATCCAGCAGATGGTCTTCAAGCGATGGATGAGAGGCCGTTCCGTCTTCGGCGTAAACCGTTACTCCCTCAATGGCTTGCACCGGTCCTCTCGCAATCTGAATCACGCCGTCCTTCGGCCATTGGTCGAGATAGAGCCGCAGCGTCTGCTCGATCAGGCAAAGCCCCGTCTCCCGCTCCAGATGCTCGCGGGCAATCGCAATCAGTTGCGCCAGAAGCGCATCTTCTTGCGCTCCATCCAGCCGCAGATGCGCCTTCACCTCGCCAAGCGTCAGCGCCTCCGCGGCTGGCGGATCGATCAATGCATAGGTCATGGAAAATTCCTTTTTGGGAAAGGTATGAGCCGCCTGATGTGTCGAGAGGGAGTACCCCCCTCTGTCCTGCCGGACATCTCCCCCTCAAGGGGGGAGATCGACCCGTGGTTGGCTCGCCATACATCGCAACGTCACAGAGTGCGGCAATCACTGAAGCTGCGAGAGAATGTGTGAGTGCGTCTTGCCGATCTCCCCCGCTTCAAGGGGGAGATGCCTGGCAAGGCAGAGGGGGGTAAGCCAAGGATTGAAGCGGAAGAAGCTCCCCCACCCCACCTTAACTCGCGGAGAACTTCACCAGCTTGATCGCCTCGAAATTCTGCACGCCGCCGCCCACGCGCTTGGTGGTGTAGAACAGCACATAGGGTTTGGCGGAATAGGGATCGCGAAGAATGCGTACGCCCGCGCGGTCCACCACCAGATATCCGGCTTTGAAATCACCGATGGCGATGGAAAGCGAACCGGCGGCAATGTCCGGCATTTCCTCGCCTTCCGCCACGGGAAAGCCCATCAGCGTCGCGGCTTGGCCTGCCGTTGCCGGTGGACGCCACAGGTAGTTACCATCGGCATCCTTCAGCTTGCGGATTTCGCCTTGTGTGCGCCGGTTCATCAGGAAGGTCGCGTTCTGGCGGTGTCCGGCCTTCAGCGCATAAATGGCGTTCACCAGCACATCCGATGCACCGGACGAGGCAAAGGCTCCCGCCTGCCCCGTTGCCACGTAGCCGAGCTTGCCCCAGGCCCAGGCGCTGTCGGCTGCGGTGTCATAGGCCAGAAAGCCCTTCGGCTTGTTCACGCCGTCGCCGCGAATGAAGGCATCGCCCTCCTGCTCGGCAAACACCGTGTCCACCTCGCTTGCCAGCCAGCTCTCGATGTCCACCGCCGCATCGTCCAGCAGCGTTTGGCTGGCGGCGGGCATGGCGTAGAGCTCCATGGTGGGAAAGCTCAGTTCCGCCAGCTGCGGCGATGTCGTCTGCGGGCGGGCCGCCGTTTCGGAAACCCAACCCGTCGCCGGGCCACTCAGGGCAAACGGCTTCTTCAGCACCGTGGTGGAAACGGTGCGCACGGTGGAAAGTGCGCGCATGGGGGAAACCACGCTCAGGCGGCGGCCAATCTCGGTGTCCGTCTCGTCCGGCACCAGATAGCCGCCATCGCTGGTCGAGCCTGCGCTCATCGCCTTGGCCTCCAGCTCGCGCAACGCACCCTCGTCGCCACGGCGCACATAGGCCTCGAAGGCTGCCTTGTGCTCGGCAGCTTCAGGCCCCGCCTCGCGAGCGCCACCCAGCGCAGGTCGCGCCTTCTTCAGCGCCAGCTGGTCGATAACCCGCTTCTGCTCGTCCATGCTGCGGTTGATGCGCTCCAGCTTCTCCCGCGTCACAACATCGGCGGTCAGTTTCTGCTCGATCTCGGAAAGGCGGCGGTCGTTCACGTCCTTGAAGCTTTCGAAAGCCTCCATGAACTCTTCGAAGGCCGCCATCATCGTATCTGGCACGGCCTTGATTTCCGGCAGCGCCTTGGTTTCCGGTGAAGCGCTCAGTGAAGCGTTGAGGGCAATATCCTGCATCAAATTTATCCTCTCATATGGCTGGTCAACATGGTCTTGCTGGCCCGGCGCAGGGCGCGCACAAGCTCGGTGTCACGGTCGCGGAAGAACCGCGCCTGCTTCACGTTGGAAATCCTGGCCGATGGCAGCATCGGAAAGGTCACAACGGAAATTTCCCAGAGGTCCGCCTCCAGAATACGGCGAACGCCCGTCTTCGCGTCCTGTCTCGCGCGTATGGTACGAAAGCCGATGGAAAGCCCGTCCAGCGCGCCGGTCTTCATCAGCGCGTGTACCTCGCGGGCGCGGGCCACGCCGGGGGCAAGCTTGCCCTCCACGTAAAGGCCTCGACTGTCCTCGCGAATGCTTTCCCACGCGCCGATCGGCTCGTTCGGGTCGTGCTGGTAGAGCATGCGCACACCCTTTGCGCCGCGCTCCACAAGACTGTTGAGAAAGGCTCCGCGCTCGATCACGTCCTTGCCGAGGTCCACCTCGCCAAACACGCTGGCATAGCCGGAAAAGCTGCCATCACCGCCGAGTTCGGACAGCGTCAGGCTCGCAAATTTGCGCACGGTCGGGCGTGGCCCGCGATAAGCGTGCATGAAGGTCTCCTGCAAAAATGAAATCGCTTCAGGATTGTTTTTCGCCGTCCGGCTTCGCACCGAACCGTCCGGCCACGCGCACCAGAGCGCCCAGCACCCACCAGGCGGAAAGGCTGGCCGCGGCAGAACCGGAAAGGGCGGTTTCCAACGCTGTCAGCTGGCCCACCAGCCCCAGCCGTTCGGAAAGCCATATGCCAACCGGCGCGCCAAACATCACGCCGCAGCAGGCGCCGGTCAGAAAGCGGCTCACCGCCTCCTTCCAGCTTTCGGGCAGAAGATAGACGAGCGACACCCATGCCCCCGCCGTCGCTCCCACCATGCGCGCGGCCAGCATGCCGCCATCGTGGCCAAGGTCAGCCATCGTCGTTCACCTCAATTGGAATTTTTGGGATTGGATATTGGAGGATAAAGCAACCCCCTCTGGTCTACCGACCATCTCCCCCTCAAGGGGGGAGATTGGCAGGAGGCAAGCGCTCGATCTCTCTCATCTCTAAGCGCACCGCGATCGGTAGCTTCGTCAGGTGCAAAGAGCGAGCCACGAGTCGATCTCCCCCCTTGAGGGGGAGATGTCCGGCAGGACAGAGGGGGGTAAAGCGGCAACAGAAGTCGGCGAAACCTCAGTCGCGCCAACCCCTTACCCCCAGCCCCTCACACTCTGATTCAGCCGCTTCACAGATTGATTCAATAGCCGACGGCCTGCCGCTTTTCCTCGTCGCTGAGAAAGCTCGCGCCCCCGATCCGGCTCCACAGCGCGTCGCGCTCGGCAGAAAGACCCGGCAGTTGGTCGAGGTCCGGCTGCAGGCGCAGGGGCTCGCCATAGAGATCGGAGAACCAGGCGGAAAGGCTCGCCGCGGTTCGCGTCAGCAGCGGCACCACCGTCAGACGGAAGAGCGAACGGTTCGCCTCCTGATAATTGGCATAGGTGATGTCACCCGGAATGCCCATCAGCATCGGCGGCACACCCAGTGCCAAGGCAATGTCGCGCGCGGCCCCGTTGCGGGCGGCCTCGAAATCCATGTCTTTCGGGGAAAGCCCCATCGCCTTCCAGTCCAGCCCGCCCTCCAGAAGCAGCGGACGCCCGGCATTCACAGCCCCCTGATAGCCCGCCTCCAGTTCCGCCTTCAGCCGGTCGTAGGCGTCGGGCGAAAGATTGCCGCCCTCTTTCGGCTGATAGACCAGCGCACCGGATGGGCGCGCCGAGTTGTCCAGCAGCCCCTTGCTCCAGCGGGCACAGGCATTGTGCAGGTCGATGGCAGAGCCTGCGGAACCCAGCGGCGAAAGCCCGCCGTGATCGTCCAGCGGATGAAACAGCTTCAGATGCAGAAGCCCTGCCCCGTCCTCCGAGAAGGCAGGAATGCGCCGTGTTCGTGGCCCCACCCGGTAGTCATAGGCAACCGGCCAGCCATCGCTGCCTGCCACCACGCTCACGCGGTCGGGCCGCAGCAGATGCAGTTCGCGCGGCGTTCCGGCCAGCATCAGAGGTTCCAGGTAGGAACTGCCGGACAGAAGCAGGTGCCCGAACAGCATTTCCAGAAATTCCGGCCCCGCCTGCCGTGCATTGGGCCGCGCCAGAAGGGTCAGGACGGGATGCTCCTTCAGTTCCCGCTCGCCGGAATAAACAAGCTAGGGGGCGCTTGCCGCCGCCTCTGCCACCATGCGCACGGCGCGATAGGCCACGGGGTTTCGCATCAGGCCATGGCGGGCAAGGCTCGCATAGCTTCGCCCACCACCCGGATTTCCCCTCTCGCCGGTCAGCAGCGCCAGAGCCCCGCCTGCTCCCAGTCCTGCGACCACTCCTTGCGCCTTTCGCTCGGAAGCGGCCACGGCTTTGCCTTTGTCCGTGGAAGCCCACGGCCATCGAAACAGGTTCATTGATGTATCCCTAAATTCAGTTCAGTGGGAAATCAGCCCAATGGGAAATCAACCCAGGCGCAGACCGATGGCGGTCGCGAAGATCACGCCGAACAGGCCGATCTCTTCGGCACGGTTCAGGCCATTCACCACACGCCGTGCACCCACCCAGTCGCTGGCGTGGTCGTTGAAGAAATCGCACAGTGCATGGCCAGTAAACTTGCCGGCAATCATGCCGTCGAACAGGATTTTCACTGCCCTCTCCGGCTCCATGGCCTTTTCCGGCGCATCGTCTATGCCATAGGTGCGGTAGTTGTCCCGCCCGGTAATCTGCACCAGACCCCTCCCGCGAAAGCGCCAGCCATCGCCGCTCTCGCCGCGCCCATTGCCCATGCGGTTTGAGTAGACACGGTTGGCAATGCGCTCCGGCTTCCTGGCAAACTCATGTTCCTCACCCGGCAGGAAGTATTTCGGAAAGACTCTTCGAAGACCCTCGGCGGAATAGTTGAGGTTCTCCTCCACCGGCTGCATGGCCCCTCCCGTCTCGTGAAAGGCGGTGGCGAGGCAATAGGCCAGAAACCGCGGATCGTGCTTTGCATACTTCGCCTCCCAGGCGCTTAAGAGCACCTCGTGCCCTGCCCTTGCCGCATCCGTTAGCTTCCCTTCATGCAGCCTTGCCCGCACCTGATCGAAATAGCGCGCCCGTTCAACTCTCATGCGAATCTCTCCGTCAGCGTCTGCGCGTTGAAGCTGCAGCGCCGGGATTAACCGTAACGGCATCTTCTTGGCAGAACTTATGCAAATGTTTCAATCGATTTTAAAAATTGCTAATCGGTTTAGGTGGTTAGCACCCTATTTACTTCCCGATAACTGTATGGAACCAACGGCCAGCGCGGCAGTTATTGGGCCTGCGACTGTTCGGAAGGAGATCATGATGATGCAGCAGCCAGCACCGGTTCAACCCGCTGTGACCACACCAAAGCAACAGATTCCGCAGCATTTGGTCGATCGCCTCGAATCCGAATGGCGCCAGATGCGCGAAACCGCTTCCGCACCGGTCATCTCTATCCCGGTCAAGCGCTAATCCCGTTTACATCAAGAACATCGGCTGCGCCGCTTTGAGAAGAAAGCTGGCCTTCAAGGCAGACTGATGCACAAGATCCAGATTTGAAGCCGCTGCCTCCCCGACCTCGGAGGCGCGGCTTTTTTGATACGTTCAGCGTCCCATACAAAGGGCGCTCATAGATTTGGTGACGAAAGCAGATATGCACTGCCATGCATACTCGGGAGGATCGGCCACCCGAGCCAAGGCGAAGGCCTCGTCATCAACTGGAGGTGAGCTATGTGGTTATTTCCATTCAGCTTCACTCATAGAATAAGAAAAACCCGCACGGGCTGGCAGGCTGACGTGCGGGTTAACTTCATAATCTAAGAGCAACGGAGGCGGGGTTAGCGCCCTGTCTCCACTCCAGCTCTCAATATAATCCCAACCTCCACCATCGGCAAGATGCCCCCTCACCTCAACTCACCGCCAGCACCTGGCCGGTATCGTATTGCCGCACGAAATCCACGCGCGCACCGTTCCAGTGGTAGCAATAATGCCGTCCTTGCGTGGGGATGGGGATGACATCGGGCCAGAATAGGCCGATGCATTGGCCGCCCGGCATCCGCACGCTATCCCACAACAGTCCGTCACTGCCCGCATCGCGAAGCCTGCGGCCCTCAATCTGCGAAGCCGCATAATCCGCTTCGTTCAGAACGTCAGGCACGGCGTTTACATCGTGCAGATACCGGTCCACGCTTCCCACCAGCACCCGGAAATCCGAAGTCCATCCGGCAGACTGGTTCGTCGCCGCCATGAAGTTCTGGTGGTGATGGATCGTTTCCGCCAGCGCCACGTCCTCCCTGTCGCCTGCGTAATAGATGCCATAGCGTCCGTCGGAGAAACGCCCCGGCCTTGCCGTGGAGCAATGCACGAAGGGCGCCATCACAAGGCTTGCGCCCGGTCCGCTCACCCGCCTGTGCGCGGGCACTTTGCCCAGATCACCCACCTCGAAGCGAATGCGAGGGTTGGTCTTCGCCTCCACCGCCACCAGCGCCTCCCAGTCGCGCGGGTCGGCAATGTCTTCAAACAGATCGATCGGCGGGTAGATGGAGCGTATGATCCGGAAAGTCTGCGGCCATTCGACATGGCAAAGCACGGCGTCACCGCTCACCAGGCACCCCGCTCCGCATCCAGCCATTTCCGCATGGCGGAGAGATCGGAGAGCTCGCCACGGAGCATCAGATCGAGTGCCGATTGTCCGCCAAAGGCTGCGTTCGGCGTCTTGATCCAGGCATAGCCCCGCGCAGGCTCCTTGAAAAGGTAACGCAGACCTTTGTGAATACCCATCAGATGCGCCATCCGCATCTTCAGATCACGCGGAATCCGCCCCGTGTTCCCTTCTTTCCACCGCGCCCAGGTGCGTGCGGAAACTCCGCCCAGCAACGTGCAGGCTTGCGCATCCGTTATATCCCAGACCTTGAACAGGTTCACTGTGGTGCGCGCCAAGGCTGCCGCTTCCGCATCGGTAATCTCGGCAGACATCGCATCGGCAGGTGTGGAGGCTATCGGCTGAAGCTGCATGATACCTTCTCCTTCTGGCATAAATATAACCTCATTTTGCCAAATGGCAACTTGCGACCTCACAACCCCCGCACCCTTGGCTCACTGCTTCCCTCCAGCATCAGCGCCGTCAGCGCCCAGACCAATGCATCCAGCCGGTCGGGAGAGCGCCCGCCGGAAAGCCCGTCCGGGCCGAAATCGCACATCTGGTCTTCGAGTGCTGAGAACCGTCCGGCATGGGCCACCCGCCCCTGTTCATAGAGTGCGGCCACCGGTTCGGCGCGGGTAAACTTGCCTCGTGTTGCCCGCACCTCAGTCAGCGGCAGTGTCTGGTCTATGCTTCTCAGCATGGCCGCCACCATCTCGCCGCCCTGGTTTACCTCCGCCACCACCCGATCGGCGGAAAAGCGGCGATAAGCCTTCACCACTTCCTGCGCCCATCCGGCGGGGCTCAGGCCCTCGGCAGAACAATCGGCCAGCACCACGGCGCGGCCTGTCTGTTCCACGCCCGCCACCACAATGCCGCAGACGGAGTTTGAACCGGAACCGCTCGGCGGGTCCACCGCCACCACGATCCGCCGCAGCGCGCCGGTGAAACGAATGCGCAGCGCGTCGAGGTCGGCCCGCTTCCACAGCGCGTCTGGCCTGTCGTCGATCAACTCGCCGTCCAGTTCCTGACGACCCAGACGGCTGCCGCCATAGCGCGCCTCCAGCCCTTTCACGAAAGCGGGCGCAAGATTGGCCGCATTGTCGCGGGTGGAAATCTTCACCAGACGCGTGCCTTCCTCGGCGATCAGCCGCTTCAAAATCGGCACCGGCCTTGGCGTCGTCGTCACCAGCTGGCGCGGATCGTCGCCCAGTCGCAGACCGAATTGCAGCATGTCGAACGTGTCGTCGGCATATTTCCACTTGGCCAGTTCATCGCACCAGGCAAAATGAAACTGTGGCCCGCGCAGGCTTTCCGGATCCTCGGAGGAGAAGACCTGCGCCATCGCGCCGTTCGGCCAGATCAGCCTGCGCCGCGATGGTTCGAAATCCGGCCTTTGTCTGCGGGCAATCCGGCAGATACCGGAAACGCCATCGATCATAACCTCACGGGCATCGCCCAGCGTTTCCGCCACCAGCGCAATCCGAAGCTCGCTTCGCTGCCCGGCACTGGCCAGCGCATGCACCCATTCGGCCCCGGCGCGTGTCTTGCCGGACCCTCGTCCGCCCATGATCAGCCAGGTGCGCCAGTCACCCGTCGGCGGCTGCTGGTCCAGCCGCCCCTGCAGCGCCCAGCTGTGGCGCATACGAAGGGCGTGTCGCTGCCATAAGGGTCCATCTTCCGCCATTTCATCGCGTCGATCCGGCATGGATCGTTGCAAAATAGTGGCCTGCGAAGCCTGCATGTGTCCCAACAGGTAACGGCCAAAACGAAGACCCGCCGTACGCTCATCCAGAATGCGGTTCATGTCCTGCTCGAATGTCTGCGCAATCTCCACGGCCTGCTGCATCATCGGCGGGCGGATCGGCGCCAGCCGCACTCCCCTCGCCAGTACCAGCGCATTCGCGGCGCTTCCAGTCGTCAAACAGTTCGCGGGCGCGGTCTTCGATAAGCTTGGCAACTTCATGGACTGCCTCCGGATAGCCGTTTTCGCTCGCCGCCCGCTCCTCTTCGCGCTCGAGGTCCAGCATCAGCTGACGTTGCAGGCTGTCGACCTTCTCGATCGTGCGGACAATCAGGCTCATGGCATCGGTGGCGGCCTTCAGGTCGGCTCGCGCCAGCTTCTGGACTGCCTCGTCGCCACCATCGCAAAGCTCTGCCGCTTTGGCACGAAGATCACGAAAGGCAATGAATTGCGCTCGCATCTCGCGCATCATCTCGGCCAGAAGTGCGCGCTGCTCCTCTGCCCCCGCTGCCGCATCGGCGCTTTTCAGCTCCAGCAAAACCGCATCCGCCTGCGCGCGCATTGCGTCCGGCAGGCCGCTGCCTGCCCCTGGAAAACCAAACAGTGACAGATCGATTTCATCCAGCGCATCCATATCCGCCACCCCGCGAAAACCCCTCATGCTGCCAGCCAAAAAGAAACGGCCCCGGTTTTTGTAAAACCGAGGCCGCCGACTGGAAGCTCTTCATAAAACTGATAGTGCGACCCAGCGCCCCAACCGTTCCCAGCGCTCTTTAACGAGCCTCTGCGAACCATCGCGCCAGTCGCAATTCTTCGACTATGCCCAAACCCTATCAAACGACCGTCACGCCGTCAAGGATTATTTTCCTAACATTATCTTTCACACACCCACGCGAGTTTGTGGTATGCTGCGAGTCGTTATGGTTGAAGCAGGAATTTGCCATTGCACACACAAACCGCTTGTGATGCCCTCGCTAATGGTCTTTGCCTTGAGCTGCGATATGACGGCTTCTCTCGCGTTGTCGAAGTCCACGCTGTCGGGACAACTAAGGACGGCAACGAAGTTATGCGCGTCTGGCAGGTTCGCGGCGGTAGCAACAGCGGCGAGCGATCTGGCTGGAAGATAATGCGGATCGATGAAGCATTCTCTGCCCACATCACCGATGAAAAATCCGAAGCGGCCCGTCACGGGTACAAACGTGGCGACCCAGCTATGCAATGGATACGCTGTCAAATCTAGACAGCCGCAATCGCAATTCCCGTCATCATGGTAGCTACAACTGGAGACGTGCAATGTCAGACCAATCAAGTGTTCCACCATTCTCTCGTGACGGCGGCGCTCCGTTCATTTACTTTGATGTCGTCCCAACAAATGGAATTTTTAACGGTGCAATTCAGATCGAATTGGCTAGCCGCATAATTATTCCTGGCGACCCCGACCCCAAAATCGAGTTTCTGATTAACGGCCACTTGAGATGCAGCCCTGCGGCAGCCTTGGCTTTGAGGGACGCCATTAACAATAGTCTGCAAATGCTTGAGCAGGCGTCCATACCGCAACAAGCTGCGTCTAATACGTTGAACTAGCACTCGCATGACCCTAGAAAGAAACCCGCCTACTTGGCGGGTTTGCTGTCGTCTGATTTGTGATCTTTTGCAGGCGGCGCTTTTGCCAACTTGCCTAGTCTTTCGTTGAAGCGTGCTTCATTGTCGTCTGTTTCCAGTTGACGAGCGGCTTCGCGGAATTTGTCAATTTGAGACTCCACTTTCGCGGGTTTTTCTGCCAATTTCGCCTCATGTATAGATTGTACGTCGATGAAGTCGGACATGACGACTTAACCAACCTTGAAGAAGACAATTATCGTTATCTCAGCCTAACCGGCATAGCGATGAAGGTCACTGATGCTCGTGACGATCTTACGCCACGCTTCGATTGGATCAAAGCTAATGTCTTTGATCATGATCCAGATGACCCTTTGATATTCCATCGATCAGATATCGTTCAACGGAAACGAGCTTTTGGGGTGCTGAACGACGATACGAAACGAGCGACATTTGACGCGCACGTACTCGGGGCGATGTCGGACGTGCCGTATACTGTCATAACTGCCCTGATTGACAAGCATGGCATGGTCAACCAACCAAACTGGCGAAATCAGCACCCATACCACTACCTCATGGAGATACTTGTAGAAAAATTCGTTCAGTTTTTAGAACGAAAGAACGACATTGGTGATATCATGCCGGAAGGCAGAAAAGGCAAGAAAGACGCTGAACTCCAGAAGGCTTTCACAGGTGTTCTTTCGCGGGGCACATACTATGTTTCGCGAACTAGAATGAACGAGCGGATATCTAGCCAAACCCTGAAAATTAGATACAAGCCTAACAATATAGCCGGATTGCAACTTTGCGATCTTTTGGCCCACCCAAGCCACATTTACATTAGGCAGCGCATGGGCCATGCCGTGACACCAGGGGATTATTGCAACCGAGTTACGCCAGTTCTCGTACAACATAAGTACGACAGATCGCAGTCCGGCTTCGTTCGGGGTTATGGCTATAAGTGGCTCCCATAAAACAAAAGCGGGGCTTTCGCCCCGCCTGATGGATTATGTACCATCCGTTCACCGATCGCGTTAGCATCGGGTTGACTAACTCATAATTGAGTCATCACGATTTGTCAAGAAATTCTAGCGATAGTTGTCTAGAAAAGCCTCTATAAGGCTTCTTACATACCAGTTTGGTTATATGTCAGGCGCTTACCTCTTGCACCAAACAAGGCGTTCAACGAGCGGGCGCTATCATCCACGCCAAGGCCGATGCGGTTGTTATAGCGGAAATCAAATTCAGCCAGATAACGGTGCAGGTGCTTCTCAGCGCAATGCTGATACACGCCTTTCATGCCGCGCTTGAAGATCGAGAAGTAGTTTTCAATCGTGTTCGAATGGATAACCATATCGCCCTCGTAGCGAACGTATTCCTTGGCAGAATGCTTCGTCGTCTGATGGTCAACGAAAGAAGCGCCAACCGTTTCATACAGGCGGCTTTCGTCGGTCATCAGGACGCTTTCCTTGCTGACATTCTCGCTGACGAGGTGCGCAACGTTATCCTTGTTTGCCTTCTCAACATGGAACGTGCGGACCATACCCCCACGCTCAACAAGACCGAGAACCGCACGCTTGTGGGCGGGGCCTGTCTTACCGGACTTTGTGAATGGGCGACCGCTCGTCGTTACCGTAGGAGCAGGACCGGACTTTTTGCCAAAGTATGTTTCATCTGCCTCAACAATCTTACCGTTGCCACCCATTGGGCCAAGATCGCCAGAACGCATTGCTTCACGGATGCGGTGCGAAAGAAACCATGCCGACTTGAGCGTGATCTCCAGAACCCGATGAAGCTGGTTAGAGCTGATGCCCTTTTTGCTGGAGCACATCAGGTGAATTGCCTGGAGCCACTTGTGAAGCGGGATATGACTTTCTTCGAAAATCGTACCGATGCGAACCGTGAACTGCTTCCGGCATTCGCCGCATTTCTTCAAGCCGTGGCGCTCAACGCCTTCCGGGTTCTTTTTGGATGGCTTTGAATAAACACCTTCAAGCTTGTAGACGCGGCCCACGCATCCGCAATGAGGGCATACAGGGCCTTCCGGCCACATGATGCTTTCAACGTGCTCGAAAGCCGCTGCTTCATTGTGAAAATATTCTCTCGACAGAACCGACATGGAATTAACCCAACAAACCTAACTTATTGAGTTTGTTATCTCACACGCGTTTGGGTTTGTCAAAGATAATATTAGGATTATTTTCCTATTTTGGTGTTTTCCTAGTCGTAGGTTTTTTACCAACCGATATCGGTAAAAGCGAAATCGTTGCCCTTATAGGCTAACCGGGTGCGATAGGCTTTGGCGCATGCGTAAGACAGGCAGTCACCCATGTTCAGCTTGGCCGGATGATTGACGATCTTGCCGAATTGCTGCGCCGCATCAAGCGCCTTTGCGCCCACATCCGCCGAAATCAGGATCTCCTTCGCCTCAAGATCCAGGAAAAACTGATCGACCAACCGCCGCGACTCTTCCAGCATTTCAGGTGTTGCCGGCTTGTCGCGGCCGGTCGCTTCCGCTTTGCGGCGCGTCAGTGCAAAGCATGCTTCAAGACGTACTATCGGTGAAACGTAGAAAGGGCCTTCATGCTCAGCAAGAAGGTCCAGCAAGTCATCACGATCCTCTTCCCCCGCAAGGATGGCAACAACCACAGAGGCATCGATAAACAGCATCAGGCCTCGCCCCACATTTCGTCTGCTTCCTGCTTGTGGTCGCCTGGCGCGTAGGGACCTGCCTCGCGCGCCATCTTGAGGGATTTCGCAAGTCGCTCACGAATGGGCAAGCTACCCTTTCGGGTAGCGATTTCCCGCTTCAAAGCGGCCTTTACCGCGTCGACCTTGGAGGTCTTTGTCAGGCTGACAAGCTCATTTGCGAGCCTATCGACTTCGGGGTCTTTGATGTAGAGCGCCATGGGATATCCTTTGTTGGATATGAATATATCCTCGGAAGGATATCCTCACAAGAGAAGGCTCCCAGCGCATCGGGTTTGCCGAAAACCGGCTTCCAGTTTTACTGGATCGCAATCGCTCACGTTCCGCAAAACGTCAGCCGCACCTTCTGCTCATCCAGCGGCGCTTCGCGATACTCATCGAATTCGGCACGATCAGCATAAGGCTCGGCCAGAGCCTCCAGCAGGCGCTCGAAGGGTTTGAGGTCGCCTTCCATCGCGGCGCGGATTACCTGCTCGATGCGGTGGTTGCGTGGAATGATGGCCGGGTTGACGCTGCGCATGAGCGATGCTGCATCATGGCGCTCCGGCTCGCGCACCAGCCTTGCCCGCCAGCGCGGCAGCCATTGTTCAGCCTTTTCCCATGGCATGAAACCTTCCGTAAACGCGGCCTCTGCGGCAAGCGCCTTCTGCCCTTCTTCCGCCGCAGCCAGATCCGTCAGGCGCCGGAAGGTCAGCGTGAAATCCGCCTTGCCCTCGTGCATGGCCGTCAGCAGATCCTGCACCAGTTCAGCGTCACCCGTCTCCTCCAGACCCAGCCCCAGCTTGCGGCGGAATGCGGCAATCCAGTGCGACTGGAAGGTTTCGCCGAAGCTTTTCAGTACCTCGTTCGCCTTGGCAACGGCCTTTTCCTCGTCCGCATCCAAAAGCGGCAGAAGGCATTCCGCCAGACGCGCAATGTTCCACTGGCCGATGCCAGGCTGGTTGCGATAGGCATAGCGACCCTGCCGGTCGATGGAGGAAAACACCTTCATCGGGTCATACTCATCAAGGAAAGCGCAAGGGCCGAAATCGATGCTTTCGCCCGAGATGGTCATGTTATCGGTGTTCATCACGCCATGGATGAAGCCGATGCTCAGCCAGCGGGCAATCAGCGCAGCCTGCCGGTCGGAAACCCGCTGCAGCAGCGCCAGATAGGGTTCTGGCTCCTGCTTCAGATCCGGATAGTGCCGGTCGATCACGTAATCCGCCAATAGGCGGATCGCCTCCTGGTCTTCCCGCGCCGCGAAATATTGAAAAGTGCCGACGCGCACATGGCTTGCAGCAACGCGGGTGAACACGGCACCGGGCACCGGTTGCTCGCGATAGACCGGCTCGCCGCTCAGCACGGCAGCCAGCGCCCGTGTGGCGGGAATGCCAAGTGCGGCAAAGGCTTCCGAGATGATGTATTCGCGCAGAACCGGCCCCAGGGCGGCACGCCCATCGCCCCGCCGTGAAAACGGTGTCGGCCCTGCCCCTTTCAGCTGGATATCCCGGCGCACGCCTTCCACATCCACCACCTCGCCCAGCAGGATGGCGCGGCCATCGCCCAATTGTGGAACGAAGTTGCCGAACTGATGACCGGCATAGGCCATGGCCAGCGGCTCCGCTCCCGGTGGCAAAACATTGCCTGCAAAGATCGCGGCCAGCCGATTGGTGTCCTTCGGGTCAAGGTCGAGGGATAAATTTTTCGCAAGCGCCTCGTTGAATTTGATGAGAACAGGCCCCGACACCGCTTCCGGGTAGACGGAAGCATGGAATCGCTCCGGCAGACGTGCGTAGCTATTATCAAATGGAAACAATATCTTAACTCCCGAAATCACGTCGGCGGCATACGCTGCGCCGCACCCAATGTCTTCCATCGCAAATGGGGTGAAAAGCTTTATTCGCAAGGGATGAACCAGAACCGGTCTCGTGCGTTATGGGCGCAGTCTGACGTGTCACCGGCAAGCGCTCCTGAAAATGCGATACTTTGTTGCATTTCCGCTACAGCCTTCCCAGCGCGGCGCACTAGCTAACTGAGCTTCTACTGAATTAAAGGAGTGCATCCATGAAAAAAGTTCTTCTTCTCGCCGCCGCTCTGGGCTTCGCAGGCTCTTCTGCGGCGCTTGCTGCAGATGCCGTGGAGCAAATTCCGGAAGCGCCCATGGCCGTTGAGGCTGCCGTACCGTCCTTCACCTGGACGGGTGGTTATGTCGGTCTGCTCGGCGGTTACGGCTGGGGCAATGCGGATGCGTCCGCACCGGGCATCAGCGCCAGCGATGATTTCGATGGTGGCCGCATGGGCGCCTTCGTCGGCTATAACTGGGCCATGGCGAGCGGCTTCGTCGTCGGTATCGAAGGCGATGTAAACTATGACTGGAATGAGAATTCCTATGCGGGTGGCATCGATGCCGGAACCGATTGGTCTGGTTCCGTTCGTGGCCGCGTCGGCTATGCCTTCGACCGCGCCCTGCTGTTTGCGGCAGGCGGTTATACCGGCACAAACGGTTACGTCGATACGCCGATTGGCGATACCAGCAAGACCTTCCATGGCTGGACGCTCGGCGCTGGCGTCGACTATGCCTTCACAGACAACGTGTTTGGCCGTCTGGAATATCGCTACAACGATTACGGCGACAAGACGATCGGCGGCATCAATGCCGATTTCGACCAGCACGTCGTCAATGTCGGCATCGGCGTGAAGTTCTGATCATCGACAGTTTTGGCTGCCTGAAGAAACCCTCCCCCGGCAACGGGAGGGGGTTTTTGTTTTCATTGCTCAGAACTCGGAAACGAGTCCCAAGACCCTTGGCTTCAGTTCTTCCGGCAACTGCCCTACCACAGGGCCCCTATTATCTCTTTGCCGACGCGTAAAGAACGAGGGAGACCAGGGCAGACGAATGATGCGGTTCGTTACAACCAGGGTTTCAAGAAACAGCCCGCATTGCTGCAGGTGCGCCGGATTGTCGATAATGAAACTCTTATCGTTCAAAAGATCGAGTTGCGTTGTACAGTAAACAACGCTGACAAATGGAAATTCTCGATCATCCTGTGTCCGCACAAATCCCGCATTACGCACAAGACCGGGCCTGAAATAGGGCCCCGGCTTAAAAGGTGTTTCCGCGTGGGGAAAATTGCACCAGACAAAATCCCACTTCAGAGGAAGCGGCAACTCGTCAAGGTCATACGGAGGCAGCAGTTTCACGCTTGCCCGCGAGATCAATTATTGACGATCTTGTAGTCCACAATCGGCCCGTAATGCTCTTCGATCAAGGCGTCAAGCTTCGCGAAATAGGCCGGATCATAGTCGGGTCCAAAGCTGTTGGCGCGCTGGACATCGGCAGATACGAAATCTTCGTCGCACGCAGATGGACCCGGAGCGCGCTTTTGCGCCTTCCGCGTCGCAGAAAGTCCCGCAGCGTATGCAAACGCAGTATCAATTTTACGCTGAACCATCCGATGTCTCCTTGCAACCCATTATGGACTGCGAACGCTGGCCGATCAAGTACCGGCGCATCCGAAGACTTGACAGACTCCTCACTCGAAAAGAATCCGTCAAGCACAGCCTTCGCCAATGCAAGCCCTCACGCCAGGCCGAGCTTCTCCGGCGAATAGCCTGCATCGCGAATGGCCTCTTCCGCCTTTGCCGCATCGCCGCCATCCAGCGTGACGCGGTGGTTGGCAAGATCTATGGCGACCGGCACACCGGGCAGCGCTTTGCTAAGCGCGGAACTCACGGTCTTTTCGCAATGGCCGCAGGTCATGTCGGGAACGTGGAATGTGGTCATGGTCAGTCTCCTTATGCTGATAATTCAGTGTCTTCGACGGTTTGGTTTCACCGGCGGCGCAGCGCTTGTCGCCAGATCCTCCAGAATGGGGCAATCGGGCCTGCCATCGCCGGAACAGCAATGGGAAAGATGCTTCAGCGTCTTCACCATGCCCTGCATTTCGGCAATGCGTCGCTCAAGATCCGCGATGTGCTGGGTGGCAACCTCCTTCACGGCAGCGCTTTCGCGTGCCTTGTCCTGCCAGAGCGCCAGCAGTTTTTGCGTTTCCTCCAGCGAAAAGCCGAGTGAACGGGCGCGGCGGATGAAGCGCAGCACATGCACCTCGTCCTCCGTGTAAAGCCGGTAATTGTTGTCCGAACGGGCGGTCGGATGGATCAGGCCGATCTGCTCATAGTAGCGGATCATCTTGGATGAGACGCCGGACGCCTTGGACGCTTCGCCAATGTTCATCAGACTGCTCCCAGCTTCATGCTGCGCAGCCGCAGCGCATTGGTCAGAACGAAAACACTGGACAGCGCCATGGCGCCCGCCCCGATCATTGGCGAAAGCTGAATGCCAAATGCGGGATAAAGCGCGCCGGCCGCCAGCGGGATGAGCGCCACGTTATAGCCGAAGGCCCAGAACAGGTTCTGGCGAATATTGTTCATTGTCGCATGGCTCACCGCGATGGCATCTGCAACGCCTGTCAGCGCGCCGGAAGAGAGAACCACATCGGCGCTTTCAATCGCCACATCGGTGCCCGTGCCAATGGCGATGCCAATATCAGCGCTTGCCAGTGCCGGTGCATCATTGATGCCATCGCCGACAAAGGCTACCGGTCCCGCCGCTCTCAACCGTTCCAGCGCTTCCACCTTGCCGTGCGGCAGCACTTCGGCCACCACTTCGTCAATGCCCACCTGCGCGGCAATGGCTTTTGCCGTGCGGGCATTGTCGCCCGTCACCATGGCCACCTTGAGGCCCATGGCCTTCAACTGCCGGATCGCGTCCCGACTCGTTTCCTTCAGCGGATCGGCGACGGCCAGAATGGCGGCAAGCCTGCCATCGAGTGCCACGTAAAGCGGGGTCTTGCCCTCATCCGCCAGCCGTGCCGCATCGCCCGCGAAGGTTTCGACCGACAGGCCAAGTTCCACCATCAGCCGGTCTGCGCCGACAGCAATTGTCCTGCCATTCACCTTGCCTTCGATGCCGTAACCCACGCGAGCCGCGAAGCTCTCGGCGGCGGGAATGGAAAGCCCCCGCGCCTTCACGGATGTCACGATGGCTTCCGCCACCGGGTGTTCCGAGCGCGCCTCCAGGGCGGCTACGAGCGGCAGAAGCTCCGTTTCGTCAAAGCCTTGCGCGGTCAGCACATCGGTGAGTTCCGGCTGGCCTTTGGTCACGGTGCCGGTTTTGTCCAGCACCACCGTCTTCACATCGCGAAGGGCCTGCAGCGCATCGCCTTTCCGAAACAGCACGCCCAGATCTGCCGCGCGACCGGTGCCGACCATGATGGAGGTGGGCGTTGCCAGCCCCATGGCGCAGGGGCAGGCAATGATGAGAACCGCAACCGCTGCCACCAGAGCATGCGGCAGAACCGGCTCAGGCCCGACAACATACCAGACAAGGAAAGTGAGCAGCGCGACCCCCATGACGGCGGGCACGAACCAGCCGGTCACACGATCCACCACGGCCTGGATGGGCAGTTTTGCGCCCTGCGCCTGTTCCACCAGCCGGATGATCTGCGAGAGCATGGTATCGGCACCCACCTTCTCCGCCCGGAACCGGAAGCTGCCGCTGCCATTGATGGTGCCGCCCACGACCTGAGACCCCGCATGCTTTTCCACGGGCAGAGGCTCGCCGGACATCATCGACTCATCCACGTTGGAAGAGCCGTCGAGCACCACACCATCCACTGCGATACGCTCGCCGGGACGCACGATCAGCACATCACCCACTTCCACCTCATCGGTCGGAATATCAATGGCTTGGCCGCCACGTTCCACCCGTGCGGTCTTGGCCTGAAGGTTCAGCAGGCGGCGAATGGCCGCTCCCGTTCGCCCCCGTGCGCGGGCTTCCAGCAGGCGGCCCAGCAGGATCAATGTGACGATCACCGTGGCGGCTTCGAAGTAGACGAAGCGGGCGGCTTCCGGCAAAAGCTGCGGCGCAAAGGTGGTGACGGTGGAATAGGAATAGGCGGCCAGAACGCCGATGGCGACCAGCGCATTCATTTCCGGGTGGCCGCGCAAAAGCGCTGGTAGACCCGTTTTCAGGAAGCGGAAACCGGGGCCGAAGATCACCGCCGTCGCAAGCGCGAAGTAACCATAGTAAAGCCACTGCATATCCACCGCGCCCATCAGCCAGTGATGGAAAGGTGCGTAGATGTGACCGCCCATTTCCAGCACGAAGAGCGGCAACGTCAGCACCGCGGCAATCGCCAGATCGCGCTTCAGGACGCCCGCATCCTCCTCATGATGATTATGGGTTTCGTGACCCTCATGATCATGCCCCGTGGAAGGCTTCGGCTTTTCCAGCACAAAGCCTGCAGAGCGGATGGCAGCGGAAACCAGCCGCTTCGCATCGCGTCCGAAGGCTTCCACACTCACATGCCTTTCGCCCTCACTTGTCGTGACGGACACGACCCCGGCAACATGTGAGAGCGCCGCGTTGAGGCGCTCCGCATCCCCTTCCTTCAGTGGCTTTTCCAGCGTGAAGGCAAACATATCCGCCTTAGGCTCATAGCCTGCCTTGCGGATCGCCTCGGCCAGCGTTGCTGCGGAAAAGCCCTCCGATGGCTCCACCGTCAGGCTTTCGGTCGCGAAGTTCACGGCACTCGTCGCCACGCCCGGCACCTTTGCCGCAGCCTTTTCCACGCGCTTCACGCAGGAAGCGCAGCTCATGCCCTCTACCGGAATGATGAGCGGCTCATGGAGATGGTCGGTTCTGACGGTCTGGTTCATGGGATGGAATCCTTGTCTTCCATCCACAGATAGGGCTTCCCATCATGGGAAGGTCAAGAGGTGAGCTACGGTTATTTCGCTGCTATGCGCTTGAAGGGGCAGGCCCAATCAGCGGATGTTTCGCCATTGCTTAATACGGTTGATCGAGCCATCGAGATTACGCTTTATAGAGTAGCCATTTTTCCCGCTAAAGTAGTTCTCACGCATATCTCTGATCACCTTAGCTGCGTCACCGTATGGCGCTACGATATCAATGAACCAAAGATAACTCCCCGATGACCATTGCCCGGCATTGGGGGTTACCCCATCGCTTAGTAATTTCTCATGTGCAGCATCATCCAGAAGCGCCCAGGTGACGAAGGCAATTGGGTCATTCGGTCCATCAAAGTAGATTTTGCACTGCCCCGATTTTAGCGCAGGCAGAAAATTAGCTTGGATATCACTAATGCGCCAATATCGATGCAGCGGAGACTGGAGCGCCAGAGCTGTCATGCTCCCGAGGGCCTCCATGGCACCGAGCTTCTTTACGGCCAATGTGTCGTTCATAATGCTTCATCGCTCCTTGAGACCATTTTGAAATGCTTTGGTGATCGGTTCAAAAAAGTATGATATCAGGCGTCGCTCGGATGTAACCACGTCAACTGTGGCAGTCATGCCGGGAGAAAATGGCACCGGCGCTTCATCAACCAGCATGTGGGATCTGTTTGCCTTCAGCCGAACCGCATATACCCAGTTCGTGCCGCCGCTTTGGCGCGCGTCCGCTCCCAAATTTATCACGGTAGCGGGAATAACCCCGAAACGCTCAGAGGGAAACGCGTCTAGCTTCGCGTAGGCGCTTTGTCCGTTTCTGAGGAAGCCTATGTCTCGATTATCGAAAAATGCTTCGATCTCCAGACCTCCGTTGGTCGGGACAACAGTCATCAGACTTGCTCCTGCTGATACGAATCCACCAATGGTGTGAATGCTGAGGTTTTCGATCCGACCATGGACAGGAGAACGGAGCGTGAGATTCCGCAACTTGTCTTCTGCCGCTCTCAGCGAAGCATGTGAACTACTCAAGGCAATCTCCGCCTCACGCAGCCGCCGACTTTGTGTTGCAAGGTTGTCGGAAATGATTGAGATACGTTGGCGCCTGGTGGCTTCTCCCGACGCTACAAGTGCCGACAATTCGCGCGCGCTGACCTCCGCGTCTCCATCAATGGATCTAAGCTCGCGCAGCCTTTCAAGATGAGCGGTTCGACTGAGAATGCCTTGGCTCATCAGACTTTCAGCAGTTGCGAGGTTTTGCGAAACGATATCGCGGTCAACTTTTGCCTTGTCTACCCGCGCTCCTTGTGCCTGCTGCTGAAACTCCAGTTGCTTTTGCTTGGCGTCGAGCTGCAGCACCTGGTCGCGCAGGGATGCTAGGGTCAAAACTCAATCAGGATTTGGAGCGTGGTATGAGAGAAAATCGTTCAGTTATAGAAGCGAAGCCGAAGGTGGATCTGATATCCATCAAGGTTTCGCGACGCAGAAATGAGCGATTTTCGCCATATCCCTTCGGGACGCGGCGGATTTTCTCTGCGAAGGCGTCGAAAAGGCTTTGTGGAGTAGTGCTCCACGGCAGCCTCTTCTCCTGTTCGCCAACAAAATCCGCTCGCGCCACGCCCGAAACCTGATTGAGTTTTGACCCTAGCGCAGCGCGCACCAGATCTTCGCCGACTGCACTTCCGTCCGGATTGATACCGCGTCTTCCCCGGAACTCCGCGATCCCATACTCCATGAACCCTGCCGCAGCAGGATCACGCGCCATCAGCGACGAGAAAACGGCTGCTGCAACGTTGGCATCGAGTGATTGCTGATCAATTTCGGCCTGTATACGCTGGATGTCGCTCTGCGCAGATGTGGGGTCAAGGCGCACCAGAATGTCGCCTTTGGCCACAGACTGCCCCTCGGCTACGGCCAACTCGACGACTTTGCCATCAGCAAGCGGCTGCACGATTTGAACGCGCGCGACCGGCACCAACTTTCCGGCACCGCGAGCAACCACCTCAGTCTTCGCTAGAATGCTACCGCCAAGAATGGCAGCAAAGAGAAGCAGGAGAAGCCAGACAGTGATGCGTAGTGTGGGCGAAACCGCGCTTTCATTCGCAGGTATTGTAGAGGTCATTTCTGTCCCTGCAGTTGTTCAAGATCAAGGATGCGCGCGTCAGGGCCGAACACGTCTGGTCGGTGCGTGATGATCGCAACGGCCCGGGACTGAGCAAGCCGCATCAATGTGTGCGTGACGATGGATGCAGAAACCTCATCCAGGGCGCTTGTCGGTTCATCGACAATCAAAACATTCGGATTGCAAAGCAGCAGACGAGCGAGAGCCAATCTCTGTCTTTGGCCGCCCGAAAGGGATGAGCCGTGTTCACCGATTTGCGTATCGAGCCCCTCTGGAAGGCGCTTGATGATGTCGACGCTGGCACTATTCTCCAGCGCCCGTTCTATCTCGTCTTCTGTCGCATTCTCATTAGCCAGAAGGAGATTTTCCCGGATCGTCCCGCTAAAAAGAGCAGGCTCCTGCGGAAGATAGCAAATGGCGGCCCTGACACTGCCAGGTGAAAAATTCGTCATCGGCTGATCATCGATCAGAACGCTTCCGGCATCCGGTGGATAAAGTCCTGCTAAAACCTTCGCGACCGTGGACTTGCCGAAGCCGGATCGCCCGACAATCACCGTAGGCTGACCGGGACAAACCATCAGGCTCAACTTATGAATGACCTGTCGGTCAGCGGAATATCCAAAGGACACGGCCTCCATGCGCAGAACGGCTGGCTTCATCAGCGAGAGCGTCTGCTTGCCCGCTTCATTCTCGGACGCAGCATTCAGCACATCACCAAGCCGCATGCGAGATACCTGGATGCCCTGCCAATGCTCCCACAGGGACGCGAGGCCCAGGATCGGGCCAGAGACATGCCCCGCCAGAAGATGAAAAGCCACCAACTGGCCAAGCGTGATGCTGTTTTCGAGAACCAGCATCGCACCGAAAAACAGAATCATGATGTCGAAGGCATTGCTGAATGCATCGCGAATCAAGCCATTGACAACATGCAGTCTGGTAATCTTGAAACTCAGGGCCAATGAGGCGGCCATAGTGGCGTCCAGCCTTCGGACATAGCGATGCTCTCCGGCTTGCGCCTTCACGGTTTCCACGTTGCGGAAGGTCTCGATCAGTCGCGATTGATGCGCCGAGTTTGCGACGAAAGACTGCTTGAGACGGTGGCGCAGAAAGGGGCCGACAACAGCCATGGCCGCCATCTGGCTGGGTAGTAGAATAATGATAATCAACGTCAGTGACGGGCTGATCGAAAAGAGCGCGGCGAGATAAATGAATGAAAACAGGATATCAATCACGACGCCGGAAACCGTACCGGTCAGGAACCGCCGAACCACTTCGATTTCTCGCATGCGTGCGAACAATTCGCCAGCCTGCCATGTCTGCAATGTACGCAGAGGCAGGTGAAGTACATGCTGATATATTCGATTGCTGAACTCGCGGGTCAGCCGGTTTACCAAATCGCCTCCAAGATAAACTGAAATAGCTTTGAAAGATCCTTGAAATATAGCTACCAGAGTCAGAAGCCCGACAACAATATATAGACTTTCCTGCCGTTGATATGGCAGGATTCGATCTATGAGTGCTTGAAAAACGAAAGGCTGCACCAAACCAAGAAGACGCAGAACCACTGATATGACTGCGATTTCGGCAATATGCCCGGTGTACCGGCCTGTTGTCTGGGTAAACCACGAAAAAGCAGCGGGCTTTTCACCCACAGATGGATTTTTCATCTAATATACACTTTTAAATTGCGTCACTGAAAATTTTTGCGTAAATGCAACTCGCGGTCTACCGCAGTTTATTTTTTCAAAGTGTTTTATGGGTGGTTCTAGCGATTCCGGGAATAGCGGCTGGGGAGAAAGAATTGGCGCGGATGTCTTCGATTACGCCGCAACAAGATTAGGTGGCCCCATCGCAGGCGCGGCGGCCCGTGAGGTCGGGGCTGCTGCGGGTCGCGCTGCTGAGGATGCTTGGAATAACAGCATGAACAGCGGCATTCATCCAGACTACGATAATTATACAGCAATGGGTGATTACGGCGGCCAGCCCGGTCAGCGGTACGACTGAAAATTAAGCCAAAACTGAAACAACCATAGCCTCCAATGCTATTCGGAGGCTATGTCCATTTATATCTGGTTATCGTATGTTGAATATAAATAATGATTTACTCCTTAAAATACTTCCTATCATCTGCGCTGACGCTCCTGCGCATGATCTTCATCGATTGCACGGTGCCGATCCTGTTTTTGTTTGCGATGGATTTCATTGCACAAATTGCCAAGGTATTAACGGCTATCATACTCGCTGGATGGAGCTTTGAGACGGTAGTTAATCATCGAATTGGCTACACAGTTGCCATGGCGGCAGCAAAGCTTCCGCTTCTGTCAATATGCCTCAGCCGCCGCTTGGCCATCGTGCAGTCATTTCGCTCCGCCCGATCAATAAAAATAGCCCTAGCAATCGGCGTCTGCCTGCTTGGTGTGAACTTGCTTGCACAACTCGGAGTAAGCGATGTCGGTCTTGAGTTTTCACTAAGCGCAATCCTAAAAATCGTCGCTACTTGCGTTCTTGCGCCTGTTGTCGAGGAGCTGTTCTTTCGCGGCTATCTCTGGGCAAGGCTTCAAGCGCGGGGATACGGCGAGGTTTCGATCATAATCTGCACCGCGCTTCTGTTTGCAGCGATACATTTGCCCGATAACTTCGCTTCGCTCTTCAACTATCTGCGAATGGGCTTCTCCTTCAGCCTTATCCGCTATTTCAGCGGTGGCATCGGGCTGCCCATCTTTTTCCATGCAGCAATGAATTTCATCGTTATCCGTCATATCGGCGTGTGAAGCGGTACAGCGGTAGAGACGCGATGCAGTACCTTTTCCCCGCCCTGAAAAGCATTCCCCGCAATATGCTGACGCTTCTGCGCATGATCTTCATCGATTGCGCGGTGCCGATTGTGTTCATCGTCATCGTTGCGGTTGTCGCCCAAACGCTGGGTGCATTCATGGGTATCATTCTCACCGGCGAGAAGCTGGGGCCCGTGGTCAGCAAGCGCGGCGCGTCCGTAACTGTCGGTGTTGTAGCCTATTCTGCGATGCTGGCCGCGTGCCTGATACGTCTTCAGCCAATCAAACAATCAATTCGCTCTCCTCGCTCGATGATTGCTGCTTTAACGATTGGCGGCCTATGGCTGGTGATGAAATTTGCGGCGGTGCAAGGCAGATCCTATGTCGGACTGGATCTCTCCCTCAGCGCCATTTTAGTGACCGTGGATATCTGCCTGACCGCTCCGATTGTCGAAGAATTGTTCTGGCGTGGCTATCTCTGGGCAAGGCTTCAGGCGCGAGGATATGGCGATGGACTCGTCACCATATGCACAGCCCTCCTTTTTGCCGCAGCTCATACACCGGACAATTTCATTCTATTTACGCATTACCTGATGATGGGCCTTTCTTTCAGCCTCATCCGCTATTTCAGCGGCGGCATCGGGCTGCCCATCTTTTTCCATGCGGCTATGAATTTCATCGTCATCCGCCATATCGGGGTGTGATGGTTCAGGCAGCGCGGGAGGTGCGCCGGAAACCTTCCTCATTCGCGCTCACCCGAAACTGGCTGACCGTTTCGCGCAGGGCATGGCTTTCCTGTTCGATGGCGTAGGTGGCGGCATTGCTTTCCTCCACCATGGCCGCATTGCGCTGCGTCAGCTGATCCATGTCGTGGACGGCGACGGAAATTTCCGAAATCGCGGTGGCCTGCTGACGTGCGCCTTCGGTGATCGTGCCGATTTCCTGATCGATCGTCTGGATATGGCTGCGGATCTCCGTCATGTAGCGACCGGAACTCTGCACCAGATCGACCCCGCGCTGGATAGCATCTGCCGAATTCTGGATGAGCCCCTTGATCTCGCTGGCGGCGGCCGCCGAACGCTGGGCCAGTTCGCGCACTTCCTGTGCCACGACCGCAAAGCCCTTGCCCGCCTCACCCGCACGTGCCGCCTCGACACCTGCATTCAGGGCCAGAAGGTTGGTCTGAAACGCGATATTGTCGATAACGCCGATGATCTGCACGATCTGGCCGGAAGAGGCCTCGATGTGCTGCATGGCGTTGACCGTATCCTGCATGATGGTTTCCGACATTTCGGCACTCTTGCGGGCACCGGTCGTCATGCCTGTGACGGTGCGCATGCGATTGGTGGTTTCCTCCAGTGTCGTGGTGACCTCGCTCAGAGCGGCAGAGGCTTCTTCAAGGGAGGCCGCCTGGCGCTGCGTGCGCTCCGCCAGCTCTTCTGCACCGGAGCGCAGCTCGCTGACGCCGTTGGACACCGTTAGAACGGTTGAACCGACACCATGCATTGTGGCCCCCAGCGCCTGCACCGAGCGATTATAGGCGTCACTGAGCGGCTGAAGTTCCGCAGCAAACCGGGCCGAAATCTGATAGGTCAGATTGCCGGCGGAGAGCTCGTTCAGCGCGCGGCCGAGTTCCGACACGGCGAAATCCACCGCCTTGGCGCGCTCTGCATCGATGGCATGGCGTTCCTGATCTTCCTTCCAGCGCTGCTCGGCCTGACGCTGGCGCTCCTGCGCATCCTCCCTTGCCTTGCGGGCATGATTTTCCATGCTGATGACGATCGCACGGCTCAGCTGGCCAATCTCGTCGCGACCCTGGGTCGGTTGCAGCATCTCGCCATCTTCATCGCGCGCGTGGCGCTCGACAACCCTCACCATGTTGCGCAAGGGGCGAACCACGCTGACCAGCGTCACGCCACCCAGACCGAGGGTCAGCGCCACAGAACCAATGGCGATGGCACTCGCCACTCTGAGTTCCGAAAGATCGGTGGACGCCGCCTCTTCGGCCATCTTGCGGATGACCGCCAGTTCCGCAATCTCGGCATCGTGGATCACCTGAATGCGGGCAGTCGTCTTTCCGAACCAGAGCTTGGCATCAAGGCCATTCAGCACGTTTTCGCCGTTGGCCTGCAGCATCTGCTGGCGGAAGCGCTCGATCTGCGCCCCATCAGCGCTCTCCCGGAATGTCGTCAGCGCCGAGCTGGCAAGATCCGGATCGAGCTTTGCAAATTCCTGCAGAAGAATGTCACCCGCGCCGGAAAAGCGAACGAAGGTCATATATTGCTCAGGCGGAATCTTGCCTGCGGCAATGAAGCCATTGCCCATGCCGCGCTCCTGACCGGCGAGTTCCTTCGCCAGTGCAAGATTGAGCGATGCCTGAAGACGGCTGACGAGACTGCCCTGCGATCCGGAGAGTGACAGTCGGCGGGTTACATCCAGAAGGTTGGTGATGAACCCCGTATAGAAGGCAAAGGATTGCGGCGGTGCCGTCGTCAATTGATCGATGCCGCTGCGAAACGTGTGGATCTCGCCAATCGCCCGGCTGATCTGCGAGACCGTCTCTGCCTTGACGCCAAAGGCGCCGAGGTTTCCGGCAATTTCCGCAAGCCTGGGCAGTTCCAGATCCGTGCCGCGACGGGCCTCCGCAACCTCATCGCGGTTGGATTTGCCCTTGGAGCCCAGGAAGCCGGCTGTCTGGCCCCGCTCCACCTGGAGCTTTTGTACATTGCGACTGATGATTTCGATGTCGATCGTCGCTGCGGCAATCTGTTTCGACAGCAGATAAGATTGATATTGATCAACCACAAGATGCCATGCCAAGGCCGTGACGGCGACAAGCGGGATCAACGCACAGATGCAAAGTCGAACCGCGATGGACAAATCAGAAAAGCGCATTACCAACCTCCAGGGAATACCTCAAAGTTGCAGCGCATTTTAAATTTTCCATTAATTCGAATAGTCTCACTTTTCGTCTAGGATATCTACCTGTTATATAACATAAAATAAGAAAGATCTTCCGGATCGCGCTCCTGCCTTTATACCCTTGATTGAGCTCATCTTTTTGGAAGCTTTTGCGGCCGGGCGAAATAACGTGCTGCTGCAACACACAAAATCACACCGGTGGTTGCTGCAAGCATGGACCAGGACACCGCCTCGCCCAGCAGCAGTGCCGCCAGAAGAAGCCCGAAGAAGGGTTGCAGAAGTTGCAATTGACCGACGGAGGCTGTGCCGCCCTTCGCCAGCCCGTGATACCAGAAGATAAAGCCAACCAGCATGCTGAACACGGTGACATAGGAGAGCCCGGCCCAGGCCGTGACGGGTACGGCTGCCAGCTCTTGCGGCCAGGTGAAAAGGCAAAGCAAAGCCATGGGCGGCATGGATAGCACCAGCGCCCAGCAGATGACCTGCCAGCCGCCCAGGCTGCGGGCCAGCTTGCCGCCTTCCGCATAGCCAAGGCCACAGACAATGACGGCGGCGATCATCAGAAGATCGCCTTGCAGAGAAGCCTGCCCGCCATTCGACAGGGCAAAGCCCACCACAAGGAGACTGCCGAGCACGGAGAACAGCCAGAACAGAGGCTTTGGCCTTTCTCCCCCGCGAAGTACGCCGAAGGCGGCGGTGGCGAGCGGCAGAAGGCCAATGAAGACAATGGAATGGGCCGAGGAAATGGAGCGCAGTGCCATCGCGGTCAGCAGCGGAAAGCCGATCACGACACCGAGCGCGATGACGGCAAGCGACAGGAGATCCGAACGTTGCGGCCGCTTCTGCCGCAATATCAGCAAAAGTACCGCCGCCAGCACGGCTGCCATGGCGGCACGCGCCGAGGTGACAAAGAGCGGCGGCAGGCCCAGCACTGCAAGACGGGTGGCAGGCAGGGAGCCGCTGAAAATGATGACGCCGATCAGCCCGCTGACGAGGCCATCCATGCTTCCAGTTCGAATTGTCTGCGCTGCTGCTTTCATCATCTCATCCTTTTTGCTTGGATCATAGGTCGGCGGGGCTGGCGCAGACAGGCACACAGCCATACAATTCAACCAAACTGTACTGAATGCGTCACCCATACGGATGAACCGATGACCGCTGAAACACACGCCCGAGCTTCAGGCCGCACCGCGCATGTCATGGCGCAGATCCGCAGCCGCATCGCTTCTGGCGCGCTCACCAATGGCGACCGCCTGCCCTCCATTCGCGGGTTTGCCGCAAGCCTTGGCGTATCGCCATCCACCGTGGTGGAAGCCTATGACCGGCTGGCGGCAGAGGGGCTGATCCGGGCGCGTGCCGGGTCCGGCTTTTTCGTGCAGGCAAGTTCGGTTGCATCCCTGCCGCTTGGCGCGCGGGCTACCCTGCCCGGCCCGCGGGAGGTGGATCCTTTCTGGGTTTCGCGCCAGTCTCTCGATGCCGATGACGAAAGCCCGAAGCCCGGATGCGGCTGGCTGCCTGCCGACTGGATGCCGCAGGCGGCACTGCGGCGTGCTCTTCGCAATGTGGCGCGCGCGGAGGATGCCGTGCTCCTGAACTATGGCCGCACGCAGGGCGATTTCGATCTGCGGCGGCTTCTGGCACGGCGCGCGGCGGAGGAAGGGCTGGCGCTCGACCCTGCCAATATCATGCTGACCGGCTCCGGCAGCCAGTCGATCGATCTCATCTGCCGGCTGCTGCTGAAACCCGGCGATACGGTTCTCGTCGACGACCCGTGCTATTTCAATTTCCGCGCTCTGCTGAAGGCGCATCAGGTGCAGGTGATCAGCGTCGCCATGACGCCCACGGGTCCGGATCTCACCGCATTCGAAAACGCACTTGAGGCAAGCGCGCCGCGGCTCTACCTCACCAATTCCGCTCTGCATAACCCGACCGGGGCCACGCTTTCGCCGCCTGTAGCGCACAGGCTGCTGAAACTGGCGGAAGCCCATAATCTGCTCATCCTGGAAGACGACATCTTCACCGATTTCGAACCGGAACCTTCCGTCAGGCTGGCGGCGCTGGACGGGCTGAACCGGGTCATCCGCATCGGCAGCTTTTCGAAGACGCTGTCTGCCTCCTTGCGTTGCGGCTATATTGCGGCGCGTGCTGAGTGGATCGAAGGGCTGGTGGACCTGCAGATCGCGGCGCAATTTGGCGGCCCGAGCCCTATCGTCACCCATGTCATCGGCGAGGTTCTGACCGGCGGAAGCTATCGCAAACACATGGAAGAGGTGCGCCGCCGCCTGAACCGCACCCGCCGCAGTGTCATCGCCAGACTGACGACGCTCGGCATCGAGCCATGGCTTGAACCACGCGGCGGCTTTTACCTCTGGTGCCAATTGCCGGAAGGTGTTTCATCTACGGCCCTCGCGCAGGCAGCGATGGCTGAAGGCGTGGTGATGGCGCCGGGCAATGTGTTCAGCGCGGCGCAGACCGCCAGCCGCTTCATGCGCTTCAACGTGGCGCAGATGGCGGATGAGAAAAGCTGGCAGGTTCTGGAGCGGGGTGCGGCGTAAGGCGGCAAGGCTAGACCTCAGACCTTCACATACTTGCGCCAGTCATGTTGCTCCTTGAAGCCCAGCAGATCGCGGATCTTCTTGTTGCTGATGGGCGCGCCGAATTCTTCCAACTCGCCGGTGATGGGCGTTCCGGGCGCGTATTTGCGCAAGAATTCCCGTGTCGGCTCGTTGGCGGTGATCGTATCGTTGACGGCGTTGAAGACCTGAAAGCCCAGGCCGTCCTTCTCGATGCACAGATGCACGATCTGGCCGAGATCGCGCGCATCGATATAACTCCAGGCATTGCGTTTGCGCATGGGCGGATTGGCGAGATATTCCGGGAACTTGGCATAATCTTCTGGCGAAACGACATTGCCGATACGAAGCGCATAGACATCCGCCTTGAATCTCATGGCGAAGGCGCGAGCCGTCTTTTCGTTGACCACCTTGGAGAGGCCGTAGCTATCCATCGGGTCTACGTCATAGCCTTCGGTCAGCGGAAACTCGTGGTAATCCTTGTCACCCTCCGCAAAGCAGACGCCATAGGTGGTTTCGCTGGAGGCGACCACGACCTTGCGAATGCCGAGCTTCATGGCCGCTTCAATGACATTGTAGGTGGAAACGGCATTGGCCGAAAATGTCGTGTTATCCGGCTGGATGAGAATGCGAGGGACCGCGGCGAAATGCACCACCGCATCCACCTTCGGCACGCCCTCACCCGTCTCCAGCCCCTCGAAGCCGAAATGTTGCGACAGCGCGTTGAACACCTCGCCGGAATTGGTGAGATCGGTGATCAGCGTCGGCACGGAGCCGTCCGGAAATGGCTTCAGATCGAGGTTCAGAACAGTATGGCCCTGCTCAAGCAGATAGGGAATGGCATGCCGCCCCGCCTTGCCACTGCCGCCGGTGAAGATGATCCGCTTGCCCATAAGTAATCCTCCGCTGATATGCGGGGACAGAGATAGGGTGTGGCGGGCGGAATTGGAATGGGGGTGTTAGTCAGATTGTGTAGCGCTTTAGACCCCCCTCTGGTCTGCCGACCATCTCCCCCTCAAGGGGGAGATCGACCTGCCGCACCGTCTGAATCCTAATTGACCACCTTGAGTAGGAGGTCGAGCGGCTAGCCGCTCTGCCAATCTCCCCCCTTGAGGGGGAGATGCCTGGCAAGGCAGAGGGGGGTGATCTGCGGATTTATTCTACATCGTCTCCTGCGAGGGATGATATCAGCAACCGCGCCCCACATGACGGAAATCAATGTGCTTTGGTTCGCATGGCCGCTAGGGTGAGCCTCAGCATAGATGAGGGGACCAAGGCGCATGGAGAGCACAACAGAAGACCGCATGAAGGTGTTGCTGCTGTGCGTGGCGGTGGCGGGCCTGATCGGCGGGTTGGCCTTGCAGTTCCTGCTGGGCCGAGCGGATCTGGCGCGGCTCTGTTGGAGCGCCGCCACGCTTCCGGTGCTGGCGGCGCTTGTGGTGGAAATCACCCGCAGCCTTGCCCGCGGCGAAGTGGGGCTGGATGTGGTGGCAGCCCTTTCCATGTCGGCGGCGCTTTTGTTCGATGAGGCGCTGGCGGCCACTATTGTCGCCATCATGTATACGGGCGGCACGTTTCTGGAGGCTTTTGCCGAAGGACGGGCGCGGCGCGAGATGCGCGGTCTTCTCTCACGCGCACCCCGCACGGCAACCCGCCACCGCGATGGCGGCCTGCAGGAGCTTCCCGTCGAGGAGGTGACCCCCGGAGACCGGCTGCTGATCCGCCAGGGCGATGTGGTGCCCGTCGATGGACGGCTGGAGACAGGCTCGGCTTATCTCAACATGGCCGCGCTGACCGGGGAATCGCTGCCTGTTTCGCTTGAACCGGGTGCCGAGGTGTTGAGCGGTTCCACCAATGCGGGCGATGCCTTCGACATGCTGGCGACAGAGGCCGCAAAGGACAGCACCTATGCGGGCATTGTGCGGCTGGTGGAACAGGCCCAGCGCTCGAAGGCGCCGATGTCGCGTCTGGCCGACCGGTTCTCCATCGGCTTTCTGGCGGTGACGGTTCTGATTGCATTTGCCGCCTGGTGGGCCACGGGAGACCCCATTCGCGCCGTCGCCGTGCTGGTTGTCGCCACGCCCTGCCCGCTCATTCTCGCGGTTCCGGTGGCGCTGGTGGCGGGGCTTTCGCGCGCGGCGCAGTTCGGCGTCCTCATCAAGGGCGCGAAACCCCTGGAAAGCATGGCGCGCATTCACACGCTGGTGCTGGACAAGACCGGCACGCTGACCGACGGGCGCCCGCAGATTACGCGTATTCATGCAGAACCGGGGTTCAGCGAGGCCGAGCTCCTTGAGCTTGCCGCGTCGGTGGATCAGCTTTCAAAACACCCGATGGCGCAGGCGCTGGTGGCGGCCGCTGAGGCACGCGGACTGGCGCTTCACCTGCCCGCGCAGACGGAGGAAGTGCCGGGCGAAGGCGTAGCGGGCATGCTGGCAGGCAGAACCGTTTTCGTAGGCGGCCATGGTTTCGTGACGGCGCGAACGGGGGATGCGGGCTCTGCCATTGCGGCAACGGAAGCGGGTTCCGTTCTGGTAGCCGTGGGTGTGGAAAAACAGTTCGCCGGATCTATTCTGATGGCCGATCCGGTGCGGGCCGATGTGGGCGAGATGCTGGCGGGCCTTCGGCGCGACGGTGTGAAGCGGCTGGTTCTCGCGACCGGAGACCGCGCCGCCGTGGCTGAGCGCATTGCAGGCGGATTGGGGCTCGACGCCATTCACGCGGAGCTTTCGCCTGATCGGAAGGTTCACGTGGTGCTGGAAGAGCGCAAGCTGGGTCCGGTGATGATGGTGGGCGATGGCGTGAATGATGCGCCCGCCCTTGCCGTTGCGGAGGTGGGGGTTGCCATGGGCGCGCGGGGTGCCGCAGCCTCTGCCGAAGCCGCGGACGTGGTGCTGCTGGTGGACCGGATAGACCGCTTGCGCACCGGCTTTGTGATTGCAAGACGCGCCCGCGCCATTGCGCTGCAAAGCGTGGTGGTGGGCATAGGCCTTTCCGTTCTGGCCATGCTGGCCGCCGGTTTCGGCTATCTCCGGCCGGTTCAGGGTGCCTTGTTGCAGGAGGCAATCGACGTTGCGACAATCCTCAACGCCTTGCGGTCCTTAAGGATTGCGGTGCCCGCTGCCGAGGGTGCGGCTACTCGCCCAGCGACGTGATCAGCGCATAGGTTGCGCGGATCCGGGCCTCGTTCGGATAGTTGCGATTGGCGAGCACCACGATGCCCAGCTTCTTCTGCGGGATCATGGCCACATAGCCGCCAAAGCCATTGGTGGAACCGGTCTTGTTGAGGATAGTGCTTTCACCCGGCTTTGCGGGCTCAGCGATCTTCTCGACCGGCTGCGGCTTCAGGATGAAATCGGGGCTGTTGCCCGCAACCATCTGATCGAGCTTCACCGGCCAGGGATATTCTTCCCAGACCATGGCCTGCGAGAAATAGGCTGTCTTGAACTGCCCGGTCCTGGTGCGCTCGAACGCCTTTTGCAGCTCGCCGGAAACGGAGCGGGTGCCGAGTTCCGCATCCAGAAAGGCCAGCATGTCGCTCGCGCTCGACTTTACGCCATAGGCTTCTGCATCAAGCACACCTTTGCCGACCCGGATCGGTTCATTTGCCTTGTTGTACCCGTAGGCATAGAGCTTCATCTCACTCTTCGGAACAGTGACGAAGGTGTTCTTCAGCCCCAATGCGGGAAAGAGCGTGCCTTCGGCGGCTTTCGCATAAGGCATGCCCATGGCTTTCGCGCTGATATGGCCCAGCATGCCGATGCTGACATTGGAATAGCTGCGCGCGCCGGGGTTGGTTGGCTTCCAGTCCTTCATCCAGTCCACAAGGCCGTTCACATCGGAAACCGAATCCGGCACCTGCAAGGGCATGCCGCCGGTGTGGTGCGTGGCGAGATCCATCAGCGTCAGATCATCGCCGATCCGGCATTTATCGGCGCAGAGATGATGCGCGACCTTATCCTCCAGCTTCAACGTGCCGCGCTGCTCCGCCAGAGCCGCCAGCGTGACATTGAACAGCTTGCTGATGGAGCCGAGCTCGAACAGTGTTTCCGGCGTCACGTCGCGGCGGTCGGCCTTGGAGGCAAGACCGGTCGCGTAGAATTCGTGAGTGCCGTTGCGGGTAATCCCGACGATGAGGCCGGGGATATCATACTGCTTCACGACCGGCTGGAACGCAGCTGCCGCCTTTGCCTTGAAGTCATCGGCTTGTGCGAAAGGCGCCGAGGTAAAGGCCACGGCAAGAGTGACCGACGCCAGACGACTTATGTGCATGTTTCATACTCCCATTTGCGATGGGAGCAGTGATCAGGTTTATGGGCGAAGTTGTGGCGGGGGTGGGATTGCAAAAACGACCGAATGTTATTCTGCCTTGTTATTCCAACTGTGCTTCTGCTCGACGCAAAAGCACCTGTTTTAGTAAAACGTGACCGCAATGAAATAGATTGCAAATTCGATTAGAATGCATCTAATGGAGGCATTCTCAATCATCTAGCAACCAAGAGATCATGGCTCATCAAATTTTTCTTAGCCATAAACATGAGGACAAGCCGGTTGTTGAGCCGGTAGCAATCCGCCTCAAAGAAATCTTTGGCGAGGAGGCCATTTTTTATGACTCCTGGTCAATAAAACCCGGTGACGGCATCATCGAAAAGATGAATGAAGGCCTGACAGCTCCAAAATTTGTTTTTTTCTTTGTTTCCGAACTGGCCTTGCAAAGTGGCCTTGTAAGAATGGAATGGCAGAACGCACTCTTAAAATCAAGCCGAGGAGAAACTCGACTTGTTCCTGTTCGAATTGGCAACGTCCCTATGCCAGAAGTATTGAAACAAAATCTTTATATTGATCTCTATTCCGTTGGAATTGAAGCTGGCCTCAACCAGATCGTCAATGTAGTCCAAGGTAACAGTTCTTTTACTCCTTCACATGAAGGCTTCAGTAATCTTACTTGGAAGTTCTTGAAAGCCGGTAAGGAAGAAATCACGATTCAAATCCAAGCGTCACATCTAATGGAACCCAACCCGAATTTTGTAATAATGCTAGCTAATGACGAACCTGACGTCAGGTTCGAACTAAATGGTGGGCAGTCAATGTTGAATGGATTTTACAAACGGCCGTTCCCCGCAATAGAAGCAAACGGATTCTCAATAGCGCCGATGGGTGGAGCCATCACACCGGATAGGCCATTGGTTTTGAAACTGAAACAGGCAAATAAACAAGCTATTGCGATTCAGGGCGTGGTTCACGGATGGACAGACCCATTCAGAATCATTCCGTGCGTTGGTAACTAGCACTGAGTTCTAGCAGAGTCCTGATGCTACAAAATATTTTAGGACAACTCTCAGGTCCACCTTAATTCGTCTTGGCGTATTCGCCCACCTCTTCCTTAGAAATCATGCGCGCCTGGACCTCTATCTCTTCATAGACACCAGAGTCCTGAAGATAAACAATCTGCAGGTGACCGGAATTTTCGAGTTCTGCTGGCGTAAACAAGCTACCACTGGCGCTAACGTAATTTGCTGCAAGAAATACTTTACCCATTCCTTCCTCTCCTAATTTATTATGCTATTTAAATGATATATCGTACCTGAAATTGACTTCATCAGGCTTAACCTCCGGCGATACTTTGTAGCTAACTTGCACCCGGAGAGTCCACTTATGGCCAGTAAGCCAAGTAGCGATAAGCGCGACCGGATGAAACATTCTAAGTGCAAGATAAGAGAAGTAGCCGAAATATTGCCCAGCTTCGATATAATTGGGTATGAATTTATAGCCTTCTACAACAGGACCTTGCAAGAATTCTCCTGCATAAACTTTTAACCCATTACTGCGCAGTATCTCTGCAAATGCATCTGGAGTGCCCGCTTTTGTGGCCAGTTGCTTGAAACACTCTTCGGCTTCGGCTTCGCTTCCCAAACCATACCAGTCGATGTGGCCACGGCCTTCGGCATCGATCTCGTAACAATCCTCAATGAAGAGATCGCGCGGCGCGGGGGCCTGCACATGCGTCTCGGCCTGTTGCTGGGGCTGAACCTGCGCAATCTGGATCGGCTGGACCGGCGCTGAGGGTAAACCACTCCCGGGGGGCGGTGCAGGTGCAACCGGGCTTCCACCTGATGTCTCCATAAGGGTCTGCGCTGCCCCCTCGCCGAGCAATGCGGATGGAGAAGCCGAAGCCTGCAACAGGATGTGTGTCGCGAGGTAGATCGATGCTGCCAAAGCCATTTGAGATACACCCTGCGAAAGTTTTCTCAGGTTTTTCAGACATGCTAATCAATGAGAATTTAAACTAAAGGTTGATTTTCTCACGTAATGAGTACAACCTGATTTTCACTCACGTCAACCGAAATCTGACTCCGGTGGCGTCCTTCAGACGCGCCTTTTTAACGGCGCCTTGCACAGGGTGCAGCGTACCCGTCTCTATCATAACATGGTTGCGGTCTGGTGGGGCCACGGCTTGACGCAAGCCCCCTCTCCCCCTCAATTCGTCTTGGCGTGTTCGCCCACAGTCAGCGGCCATTCCACGAGGTAGTCCTCGAAATCGTCCACATCCACGTCCTCCTCGGAAATGGTGCGGCCTTGAGCAGAAATGCCAGCTTGATGCACCGTTTCCGGATCGCCGGAGACGAGCGGGTGCCACCAGTAGAGATCCAGCCCGTCGCGCACGAGCCGATAGCCGCAGGTGGGTGGCAGCCAGTGGATTTCGCGCACGCTCTGGGGTGTGAGCTGAATACAGTCCGGCACGGTCGCCTGACGGTTTTCATAGTCCGAGCAACGACAGCTGTCGCCATCCAGCAGGCGACAGGCGACGGAGGTGAAGGCCACCTCGCCGGTGTCCCAGTCCTCCAGCTTGTTGAGGCAACAGAGACCACAGCCATCGCAGAGGCTTTCCCACTCGCCTTGCGTTAACTGATCCAGCGATTTCACTTTCCAGAAAGGATTTTCCATCTTGTCTTTTCTTGGCCACGACGGGCATAATTTAGCCGATAAGGATCGGTTTGACAGGCGAGTTAAGGGTGCATTCACCATTTGTCGGCCATTGCTGGCGAAAGGCGTTGCCCTTGGCTTTTGGTCCTTCATGAGGAAGGCGTCAAGCAAAACGGTTGCTCAACAGGAATTCCGACGTGCAGGACGATCCCGATCCGAGACAGCCAGATGTGCGAGAAGAGAAGCGTCGCCGCAGACGCCACCTTCTGCTGCGCATAGACAGCTGGATCGATTCCACTGTCTGGAACCTGGGCTTCAAGCTTGGCGAAATCTGGGAAGAGATCACCATCTTTTCGCGCCGTTTCCGGGTTCGCGGCTGGAAGCGCGTCGTTGTCGAGATTGCCGATGAGGGCCTGACCTTCGGCACCGCAGGCTTTGTGCTGCTTCTGGCGCTGGCCATGCCCGCCTTCGAGGAAACCAAGGAAGACTGGCGCTCGCGCGGCGATTTTGCCGTCACCTTTCTTGATCGCTACGGCAATGTGGTGGGCCATCGCGGCATCATTCACGAAGACGCGGTTCCGATAGACCAGTTGCCGGATCATCTGGTGAAGGCGGTTCTGGCCACCGAAGACCGGCGCTTCTTCGACCATTTCGGCATCGATTTCTTTGGTCTCGCCCGCGCCATGAGCGAAAACGCCCGTGCAGGCGGCGTGGTTCAGGGCGGCTCCACGCTGACGCAGCAGCTGGCGAAAAACCTGTTTCTCACCAATGAGCGCTCGCTGGAACGCAAGATCAAGGAAGCCTTCCTGGCGCTGTGGCTGGAGGCAAACCTTTCCAAGAAGGAGATCCTGCGGCTGTACCTGGACCGCGCCTATATGGGCGCCGGTACGTTTGGTGCGGCGGCGGCGGCCCAGTTCTATTTCGGCAAGAGCATTACAGATGTGAATCTCGCGGAGGCGGCCATGCTGGCCGGCCTCTTCAAGGCACCTGCCAAATATGCCCCGCATGTGAACCTGCCTGCCGCCCGCGGCCGTGCAAACGAAGTTCTGACCAATCTGGTGCAGAGCGGCATGATGACCGAGGGACAGGTGGTGGCGGCACGGCGCAACCCGGCCAGCGTGATCGACCGCGCGGAACTGGCCGCACCTGACTATTTCCTCGACTGGGCGTTTGACGAAGTGCAGCGGCTGGCGGATGAAGGCAAGATCAAGAAACGCTCGCTCATCGTGCGCACCACAATCGACATGGGCCTGCAACAGGCGGCGCAGGAGGCGGTGGAAAGTTCGCTTCGTGAATATGGCGAGAGCTACAAGGTCAAGCAGGGCGCGCTGGTGATGATCGAGAATGGCGGCGATGTGCGCGCCATGGTCGGCGGGCGTGACTATGGCGAAAGCCAGTTCAACCGCGCCACCAAGGCACTGCGCCAGCCCGGTTCATCCTTCAAGCTCTACACCTATACGCTTGCCATGGAGAACGGTTTCACGCCTGATACCATGATTTCGGATGCGCCGATTACCTGGAACAACTGGTCGCCGCAGAACTATGCCCGCTCCTACAAGGGCCGCGTGACCATGCTCTCTGCCATGGCGCAATCCCTGAACACCGTGCCCGTTCGCCTTGCCAAGGAGAAGCTGGGCGTCAAACCCATCGTCGAACTGGCGAAAACCATGGGTGTTGCAACGCCCCTGCGCAGCGACAAGACCGTGCCGCTCGGCACATCGGAAGTCACGGTACTCGACCAGGCAACCGGCTATGCAGTGATGCCCGCCGGGGGCGTGGAAGCGCGCCGCCATGCCATTGCGCAGGTCAGCGACTACGAGGGCGAAATCCTCTATGATTTCAACCGCGACGAGCCTGCCGCAAAGCGCATTGTTTCGGAACAGGCGGTCTCTTCCATGAACCGCATCCTGACGCAGATTCCGGTGATCGGCACCGCCAAGCGCGCCGCTCTTGAGGGCGGCATCGTGACCGGCGGCAAGACGGGAACATCCCAAAGCTACCGCGATGCCTGGTTCATCGGCTTCACAGGCAATTACACGGCTGCTGTCTGGTTCGGAAACGACGACTTCACCTCCATGAACAACATGACCGGCGGGTCGCTTCCGGCCATGACCTTCAAGAAGCTGATGGATTACGCCCATCAGGGCATCGAACTGAAGCCTATTCCCGGTATCGACAACCCGCTTCCGCGTGGCAACCATGCCCCTGGCTTGCCGCTGGCGAGTGCCAAGGACGGCGCGAACGCGACGCCGAACGGCATGGCGCAGCTGGTGCGCCCCCGTTCGCTTTCTGCCGACAGCACCCGTATCCTGCGACGGATCTCGAAGGATTTGAGCGACGCTGCACCCCTGCCCTCTGCGCAGAAAGTGGCAGAAGCGAGCGTTCGCGGAAGCATAGAGGACAAGCCGAACCAGACGGTGAAGAGACTGCCGTAAGGCTGAACATTCTCCGAGCCTTTCCGGCGCATACCGGACAGGCTCCCGGCTTCGCTAAGGAAGTAATTGCCGCGCCTTTCCGGACCGTTGGTTTCTTTCCGCCTCAGAAGTTCGGAGCACGCTTTTCGCGGAAAGCGGCCATGCCTTCGCGCTGGGCGGCGCTGCCATAGAGACCGTGATAGATCTGCCGCTCGTAGCGCAGTCCCGCCGAAAGCGTGGTTTCCTCGGCGGCGTTTACTGCCTGACGCGCCATCATCACGATGTCATGGGCGTAAGACGCTATGGTGGCGGCAACGGTCGCTGCTTCCCGTTCCAACTCATCAACCGGCAGAACGCGGCTGACCAGCCCCATGCGCAGCGCCTCGTTCGCATCCACCATGCGGCCGGTGAGGATCATGTCCATGGCGCAGGCACGGCCCACCAGACGGGTCAGACGCTGGGAGCCGCCCATGCCCGGAATGCAGCCGATCTTGACTTCCGGCTGGCCGAACTTTGCGGTTTCCGACGCCAGAACGATATCGCACATCATGGCCAGCTCGCAGCCGCCGCCCAGCGCATAGCCGCTGACGGCTGCAATCTTGGGAAGGCGCAGATCCGCGAAACGGTCCCATTCGTGGAAGACATCGGCCTCATACATGGTTGCGTGAGTGTGTTCGGATAGTTCGGCAATATCGGCCCCGGCGGCAAAGGCCTTGCGGCTGCCGGCAATGATGAGGGCGCGAATGCACGGGTCACGATCGAAGCCCGTGGCAAGCTCCAGAATGCGGTGCATCAACTGGCTGTTCAGGGCGTTCAAGACTTGCGGACGGTTGATGCGGATGGTGGCAACGCGGCCTTCCACGGACACGATCAGGTCGTCTTCCGGCTGCTGTTGCGTCTGGCCATTCAGTTTCAAAGCATGGTTAGGCGCATGGTTAGGCACATGGGGGGCATTCATGGGCTTATCCTCAATAAAATGGATTGATCTGAAAAAATCCGCCGGAGTTCTGGCTCCGGCGGCAGTGTTCGCATTCTCTCCTGTCAGCTGTCCCAGATGGCGCCGTAGGCCGGAATGCCCTGGCATTCCATGGCATAGACAACCTGTCTGGTAACCTTCTGGTTGGCGATGACGATGACGGCTTCCGCACCGGTTTCCTGCACAGCCTGCAGGGCGAGCGCTGCGAGATCGGGTTTACCGCGCAGGTCCGTATCCCAGATCAGGGGGTTTTCGGTCGAGGCCTCCACCTCATCCACCAGCGCACCATAGGTCTTGCGCGGCGAGCGGGTGGACCAGATCAGCCGGTTCGGAACCTCTCCTGCGAAGAGATGCGGCAGGATGGGGCCGATGCCGGACCCGGTGCCGACATAGACGACCTTCTTGAACAGCACTTCGATGCGCGCCACGCCGGAGGTGGTGATGCCCTTGACCCAGACATGGCTCGGCGGATTATCGATGAACCGGCCCGTCCAGTCGCCTGCACGGCTGATGACGAGGCGATAGCCGCTCTCACCCGGTTTCGGTGCGTTTGCGAAGGCATGATATTCACCGAAGGGCGTGTGGCTGATGGCATTCGATGAGCCCGGGAAAGGCGTATCCCCATAATCGAAGCGCGCCGTGACGGCGTGGTTCGAGGGCTTCACCACCTCGATCTTCACCCGTTTCAGCGTGAGCCATGGCGAGACGACCGACAGCGTGATGACGGTAAGCGCCCAGATCGACGGCTGCTGAAGAACCGGCTGCCCCTGATCGTGGAGAAGCGAGAGCGTCTGCGCCCAGAAGAGGGCCAGAAGCGTCCAGCCCGCAAAGCGATGTGTTTTTTCGAACAGGTTGTGATAGCGGGCGCGCATGGATGGCAATGCGCAGGTGACGATCAGCGCGATGAGCGCCAGCATGACCCCGGTGAGGCCAAGCGTCAGATCCGACGGCAGGCTTTGCCCCTGAAAGCGGTTGAAACCCATGCCCGCCAGAAGCAGGGAAAACCACAGGCTGCCGGCCGTATTGCCACCGGAATGCAGGCCGCCGAAGTGGAACACCTTGGCGGCGCGCCAGCGGATCCATAGCGGCCAGCTGGTGGGAATGCGGGTGGCGAGCCAGAAGAGGAGGTTCACCACGCGCTGCTGGCGGATGAGGATACCGAGGCTGAAATTGACCAGCGCCATATTCGCCAGCAGTTCGAGGTTGGCCACCCCGCTCTGCAGGAGGCTTCCATCCTGCCACCAGAGAACGGCGAGGACGAGATTGACGATTGCAACCAGCGCATAGAGGCGGTGGTACTCCATGGCCAGCGGATGCCGGGTAATGCGGCGCAGGTTGAAGCTGGCCGCAGGCGATTCAGAGAGTTCGAGGGTCATCAGTTCAGCTCCGAAGCCTGTGCTTCGATATGATCCCGTGCCATGGAGAGCAGCAGGCGCTTGTCGAGTTTGCCGCGAGGAGTGAGCGGCAGCGAGGGAAGCGGGAGAATGGCGGCAGGAACGCAGTAGTAAGGCAGATGATCGCCAACCGCGCGGGACGCGGCCTCGACATCCACGCTGGCGGGCGTGACAAAGGCGACAAGGCTGCGGTCATCATATTTGAGGGTAACAGCCTGTTGGCAGCCTTGCGTCGTTTCGATGACGCGGGAGACACCATCCAGCTCCACCCGGAAGCCGCGGATCTTGACCATGTCGTCCACGCGGCCGAAATGCTCCAGCTCGCCATCTTCCGTCCAGCGTCCCAGATCGCGGGTGCGGAACATCATATGGCCGGGGCGGAAGGGATCAGGCCGATAGCGCTCTGACGTCAGCGCCTCGTTTGCAAGATAGCCGAGGCTGACGCACGCGCCGCCCGCCCACATTTCCCCCACCTCGCCGATCGGCAGCGGCATGAGGTTTTCGTCGAGAACATAGACCGTGTTGTTGGGCGTGGGCTTGCCGATGGAAAGCACCGGCTTTTCCGGGCGATGCACGGCGGCGGTATTGATGATGGTCGTTTCCGTCGGGCCGCAGCTGTTGATGAAGGTGCAGAAGCTGCCCCAGAGATCGGCCAGCGGACGCGGGCATGGCTCGCCGGCCACGGCCACAGTCTTTATCTGGCGGCAGCGGTCCACATCCAGCTTGCCAAGGATGGAGGGTGTTGCGATGAGCACATCCACCTGTTCCGCCGTTTCCTGAATGGAAGAGCCGCGAATGACCAGCGTTGCGCCATTGCCCAACGCGCCCAACGTTTCCCAGGCCGCCATATCGAAGGCGATGGACAGGATCTGCCCCACCTTCTGGCCCGGACGAATGCCGAGATCGCCCGGAGCAGTGAACAGAACATTGGCCAGATTGGCATGAGTGACCTGTACGCCGTTCGGCTGTCCCGTCGTGCCGGAGGTAAACAGGAGGATGCAACGGTCCTCGGGCTTCGGACGAAGGGCCAGATCCGGAACAGATGCGAGAGCTTCCGCCTCGAGAACATCCTCGATGACAAGGACGCTTGCCGTCTCGAAGGGGGGAAGTGCTGCGAAGCAATCGCGCATGGTGAGTACGACCGGGGCTGCCGAAACGGCTGCGACGTGGGTGAGGATTTCATCTGGTGCTACGCCGACATGCTGCGGAGCATAGGCCGCTCCCAGCTTCATCACAGCCACGATGCCGACCACCATGGGAATGGAGCGCTTGAGATAAAGACCGACAACACTGCCGGGACCGACGCCCTTTGCCTGCAGCGCCGCAGCCAGTGTGTTCGAGGCGTGATCCAGCTCGCCATAGGTCATGGCGCGTCCCTGCCACATCACGGCACGTTCATGCGGCTGGTGGGCGAACTGGAACGCGATGGCGTCCAGCACCGTATGAAAACGCGGGGACGCCGCCTCGCCCCAGCCAAAGGACAGGAAACGCTGCCGATCCTGCCGGTTGAGGGAGGCCAGGAGTGAGGTGCTTGCAACATCCCCCCGGCCAAGGACGGGCTGAAGGCCCTCGAATACAACTTCTGCGGAAGCAGGACGCGACATAAGGTCTGCCATTACTTTCTCCTTAAGGTCTTTTTAAAAAATAAATTCTGCTAATCGTATAAGTATTAATCGCACAATAGGCGCAAAGTGAACGATCTGTATACCAAAATATAGACGGTTATATTTTTCGTAAAAACGGTTATATATCAATTATATCCAAAAGCATATTTTTATATTTGACGTTAGATGTCACGTGCAAACCTTTAGAACCAAGGGATTGAGAAAAAAGGGGCGTGACCACATGCACAGGAATTATACTTGAACACATAAGAAATACACTTTATACGCGTGTTAAAATGTATGACTTTCTCTTGCTTGACGCCCTCCTTCACTCGAACGGCGGCAATGTGTAGCATTCAATATTTCGTGATCGGGGTCTGCATCCCGTCCTGGGCAGCGGCCAAAAAGGCATTTTGTTCACCCGCGATGGGTGGTAGGATGCAGGCCTGAAATTCAAAGGTTGCCTTCCGCTTGTTTCGCCTCCCTCTCCTTGTCGCATTGAGCCTTTTGATCGCCTTCGGCGGCGGCATATGGTCGACCCTCGTCGCGCTTGATGCGACCGTGGGCTTCGGCGCGATCAAGCTTGGCGCGTGGGAAGCCTTTCCGCAGGCGCAGACCATCAATGCCGATCCTTACGCGAAGGCGCACCGGGCCAATGGCGGGAAGCTGCTTTTGGGCAGCGCCGAGGGCCTGAGCTTTACGGCCAGCGTGGATGATGCAGGCGCGCGCCTGGACGGCAACTGCACCTATGTGATTTCCGGCCAGACGCCGCCCACCCGTGCCTGGACGCTTTTCGTGACCGGCGAAGACCGCCTGCCACCCTCCCCGGATGCCGAGCGGCCGCAGGCGCTGAATTCGCGCATCGTTCTGAGACGGGCCGATGGCAGTTTCGAGGTCACAGTTGCGCCGTCCGCCTTTCCCGGCAACTGGCTTTCCACCACGCCCAACCAGCCGTTTCGCCTTGTGCTGACGCTTCTGGACACGCCAACGGCGGGAAGCTCGGGCTTGATCGATCTCACCATGCCGAAGCTGACAAAGACCGGTTGCAGCCATGCTTAGAGTACTCCTGGCGATCCTGACCGGACTTGTCGGTGCGGCACTGCTGCACCTCGTCATCATCTTCTCGCTGCCCAGTTTCAGCGAGCGGGATGCCCATAGCCAGGTGATGAACGAGGGGCCGGAATTTCGCTTTCACATCGTGGGCGCCAAGCCGGATCGGGCAGGCCTTGCCAAACAGGATCCGTTTCTGGAAATCGCCGTCTGCGCTTTCGACATCACGGATCAGCCCGTTCGCCTGACCTCTGCCAATGGCGTGCCGTTTTGGTCCATGGCGACCTTCGACAGTGCCTCCAACGAGACCTTCAGCATCAATGACCGCACGGCCGCCGACCGGACGCTGGATGTGATCGTGGCAACGCCCGTACAGGCGACGGCGCTTCGAAAGGCGCTGGCGTCGACGCAGGTTCAGCCAATCATCGTGGAGACGGCGCAGGTGGAGGGCTATGCCGTGCTGCGCGCACTTGTGCCTCAGCAGAGTTTTCGCGAGGCGGCCCTTCAATTCCTGACCAAGGCTGATTGCAGCCCGATGGAATGGGAATAGACAATTCCATCTCATGGACGAGCAACAGAAGACCTGTAAAGCGCGTCGCGATCTTTCAAGTTCGCTCCTAACGCTTTAAGTTTTCTTGTCGCATGTCGTTATCGCAAAACCGCTGCACACTTTTGCGCGCCATGCTTTTGCGGGAGGCTGCTCCGTTTCGCTCGTATGACCGCTTCAATGTTTGTCGAAGGCCAGCGCCATCTCGTCCATCTTGCGGTGGGTCAGGTCTTCGATACGCTCGTAACGCACGCCCATGAAGAAGACCAGTTGCGCCGGGCTTTGAGCCAGACCCGCCGGCTGCATGCGCAGCGGGGCCTTGCCCGGGTGGGTTTCACGCCATTTCTTCAGTACGACTATCTCTGCCATGCTCGTCTCCATTGAGGGGATGAGACGGATGAAGGACCAGACAGTTTCACCCTGCCCCTGATCGGGGCTGACGCAACCTCTTGCGAGGCATTTGCGCCGTTCTCTGTTCTGCCGGAAAGAGCCGTTTGGCCGGTCCGTCCGGCAAAGCTGTTCAGTGTCGGCCTGACATATTCACGGGGCACCGACATATTTTCTACGCAGGAAATCCGCAGGTGGTTTTCTTCACCTTTCCGAAATGCCAAGGCCGGGTTCAAACCGGAATTACATTTTCGATCCCCTGCAACCGAGGGGCGGTTCATGCGGTCTAGTCTCATTTCAGACATAAGATTGTTGACGTTCCGTTAATACACAAGCGTAGAGAAGCATTTGGCTGCCAGCTTGTGCGAAACTTTCCCTCCACAGGTTGCAAGACCTTGTGTCCGCTCGCGCACAGGGAACGCGAGACAGATGTGCAACAGTTCGGCACAGTTTGCTAATCTTCACCAGCCATTAACCCCGTTGGCCCTACGATGCCTTAACCATGAAGCGGGTGGAGCAACGACCTTTCCCTGCCCTTCCTGAGACTTTCCCGGCGCATGAAGCGCTGCGGCATAAGCTTGAAACGTCTGTTGTTAGTCATGCGTCGGTGGATATGAGCGTGGACCGCTATCGGGAACTTGAGAAGCCGCAGGCTTTGCGTAAAAAGGATGTGGTGCTGATGGCTACGGTCACCAGTTTCGAGGACCTGAAACATCCGACGAAATCGGAGCTGCGCCAGTTCGCCGAGCTTTTCTCGCCGCTCTACACCGCCTCCAGCGAAGAGGCGCGGCGTCAGGCCGTTTCCGCCCTTTCGCAATGCGAGCAGGTGCCGTCCAGCGTTGCCTTTTTCATCGCCAGCCAGCCGATTGCGATTGCCGCGCCCTTTCTGATGGCATCGCCCTGTCTCGACGATGACCAGTTGATCGCGATCGCCCGCTGCCAGGGTGCCGAACACGCGCGCGCCATCGTGCGCCGCCCTGCCCTTTCGCCCGCCGTGATCGATGCGCTGGTCAGCATGCGCCATGCCCGCCTGCCTGCGAAAGCGGACAAGACACCGGTGGCGGTGGACAAGGCACCGATCGCCGAACAGCCCGCGACGCCCGCTGCTGTGCCTTCGACACAGCAACCGCTTTCCACAGAGGCGGCGGAAGCGGCACAGCGCGATGAGGCGCTGCGCCAGAAGATCAAGCAGTTGGCGGCCATGCAGGCGCGCCCGACGAGCGACAGGCTGGGGCTTCGCACGGCAACCGATGTGCAGGAGGCGCTGATGGTGCGCTTTGCCCGCAGCCGGGATGCGGATGCCTTCGCCACCTGCCTTGCCGATACGCTGAGCGCCAGCCGCTGGCTGGCAGAGCGCATCATGATGGATATTTCCGGCCTGCAACTGGCGACGACGCTGAAGGCGCTGGGCATGGATGCGCAGGAGGCCTTCTTCATTCTCGAACGGCTTTATGGACACCTGAAGGAATCCGTCGGTGGCGTTTCCCGCGGCGAAATCCTGTGGGACAGTCTGCAGGACGACGAATGCATTCGCCGCCTGGAAGCCTGGTGCCGCGCCGACCGCTACACCTATGCGGACAAGCATGAGATGTCGGAGACCGAACACACCACGGCAGCCGCCAACGATGGTGCCGAACAGGTGGCTGCCAAAGTCAGACGAGCCTGACGCGCGGTGTCTTGCATTCCGCGCTTGATGAGTTTCTACTTATAGAGTATTCAAATTTATTGATGCATCTCATCGGTTGTATCGAATCCGAATCTCTATTACTCTCGTCTGGTTAAAACCGGAGAGGCATGAGGCTCGCTCCCCCAGCTCGGGCGTCTTGCCATGAATGGCGCATGGCGCTTCCGGGAGGGACAAGAATGACATCCATTTCAACTGTCAATAATACTGCTGCGCTGACTGTTTTGCGGTCGGGGCAGAATGCATCATCCGTCGAGGGGCTTCTCGGCTCATCGAGTTTCAAGGCGAGTTCGCCCGCCGTGTTCAAAGGCATTCTCACTGCCTTTGCCGAGAACCCCAACTTTGTTGAGCAATTCAACAAGGAGTTCAAGAAGCAGATGGAATGGACTGCCCCGGATGGCAGCCACATCCATCCCAATAATGCGAGCCATAATGCTCTCATTGAAGTCATTATGGCTAATCGAGATGCTTTTCCGCCAGGGGAATTTGAAATCCATACAAATTTGCCTGACGGCGCATCGATGCACGTTACAATACCTTCCGCCGAGGATGTAAAGCTCGCACGCTTTGCCGAGGATGTGGCAGCCAAGCAGAAGGCCTATGATGACGCCATTGCCGCCAAGGAAGCAGCGGAAACGCCAGACCCGGAAGCGGTGAAGCTGAAGGCCATGGCAGATGTGGTGAAAACGCTGGTTCTGGATAGTGCGCAGCAAGAGACCGGCGAGACCACCAGCGCACCGCAGGCCATTCTCGCCAAGCCCTATCTCGATGAGAAAAAGGACGCGGCATAAACGGTTCTACGAACCATCGACAAACGAAATGACATCGCCGATCTCGTCTATTTCAAGCTCTACCAGCCAGAGATCGCTGTCGAAGCGGCGTTCGCGGGCGAGAGCATCGTCGACCGTCGCGGGATCAACCTTCTCCAGACGCTTTTCGAACCGGCGCTCGCCTGGCTCTTCCACCATCATCTGCGGTGCTGGCGCATAGAGCGTTTCCCGGCCATCGCGATGGCGCTGGCGAATGAAGATGGCGCCCGCCTCGTCCGCGCCCCGCTGCTCGATGGCGGCAAAACCACCCTGCCCGAAGACGCGCCGGGTCAAGGCCGCGATGAAGATTTCCGATTTCAGTCTCATGGGTGCTTTCTATACCACCGACGCGGAATGAGACAATGCGCGGCGGTTTCCGCTTCAGGAAGCGTAAATTCGCACCAATCCGGGGCAATTGAGCGGATGATTTTGAAAAGGCTTAAGAAATACACGCTTAAGCTTCTGTCACCGGCGAGCGCAATCCATGACGGAGACCCAATGGCGAAGTACAAATATGCCCACCACATGTGCCAGAGCGATGTCGGGGCGTTTGACCAGACCTACAAGCCCGGACAAATCGTGTTCAACAGCGGCATCTATCGCTGCAAGGCCTGCGGCAACGAGATTGCCCTTGGCAAGGGACAATCTATTCCGACCCATCATCATGAACACATCGTACTCGGCCCTGTGACATGGAACCTGCTGGTGTTTGCGCAGGAGCATCCGAAGTAAGACCTGATCACCGGATAGTTTGCACGAAATACTTCAAAGCGCGCCGATGGATTTGAGCTTGCGCAGAACAAGCTCGGAGGGCTCGCCATTTTCCGGCAGGCGGTAATGCTTCTGGAAATGCCGGATAGCGGCTTTCGTCTGCGCTCCCGCTACGCCATCCACCGTGACATCCGTATAGGCAATGTTCAGCAAGCCACGCTGGATCTGCATGATAAGATTGGCGTTTTCGCCCGCAGGCAGGGATGCGGGCATCTGGCCTGCTTGGGTTTGGGCTGCGAGACTTTGGGCGCTGGCCGCCTGCTTGGCCGGGGATTGCACCGTGGCCGGAGGCAGGCCGTTGGCTGCCGGAACACGCGGCGTGGCTGAGACCGGTTGCGGCTTCAGCGGCGCCTGATCCGGCTTCGCGGCCTTTGACGCGGCTGGAATGTCCGCCGGTGGTCGCGGCATGGCCTGCGCTGCAGGGGCGCCACGTTCTGCGGTACGAATGGCGGCGGCCACGGGATCCTCACCCTTCAGGCTGCCGGAAGGCCGCTGCACCGGCACCGCAATGGGGCCCTTGATGGAGCCGACCGGCTGTTCCGGAACGGGATGCCCCACATTTGGGCTTCCATTCACCTGTGCATTTTGGACAGATGCCTGCGGCTCGGCGGCGTGGATGGCTGCGGCAATCGACATGGGCTGCGCGACAGGCTGAGTGGCGGGTGCTTGCGCAGCGGGTGCCTGTGTCGCGGGAGCTTGAGCGGCCTGAGCGGGGGCAGACTGTTTTGCCGGAGCCGGCGCTTCTGCGCGGATGATCTGGCGCAGATCCTCATCCGTTGCGCGCTGGATGCGGATGGTCGTCACATCGCTATCGTGCGGACGGGACAGCGGACGATAACCGGCAATGCCGTTCGGGTCCGTTGCATCGCGCGTTCTGAAGAAGGGCGCGGGGTGGCCTTCCGGCTGATACCACAGCGCATTGGCCGCCACGAAGCTGGACGCCACGCAGACACTGAGAAGACCCGCCACGCGACGCGGATGCCGGGTGAGCGCACGGCTGATTGCCGTGAGAGCCTGCACCAGCAGGCCCGGCTGTTTTACCGGCGCCTTTCTGCGATCAGGCGCTTTTCGCTTCCGCGCGGTCATGCGCAATTCCCTGTCTACTCGTTACAGCCACATTTGCCTTTGCATGCAAACGGGGAGGAAATTCGACGGCTTCTTCTACCGCAGCCCGGGCGGCATTTTCATGAGATGGCGCGTTGGCGTCCATCGATAAACCTTCTGCCGGGAGAACCACCGTTACCACGGTTCCTTCGCCCAGGCGACTTTCAATGGTGAATTGTCCACCGTGCAGGCCAACCAGCCCCTTGACCAGCGAAAGCCCGAGACCCGTGCCTTCGAAGTTGCGGGTGTAACCATCCTGAATTTGGCAGAAAGGCTGGCCCAGCAGCGAAATCTTTTCCGCCGGAATGCCGATGCCCGTATCGCTGACCACGAGCTTGATCTCACGCCCTTCACGCAGGGCATCGATGGTGACGACGCCGCCTGCTTCGGTGAACTTGATGGCATTGCCGGCAAGATTAATGAGGATCTGCTGCACGGCGCGCGGATCGGCCACCAGTTCGCCGAGATTGCGGGGGACGCGCGCTGCGAGCGTGACACCGCGATTGCGGGCCTGAAGATCCAGCATGGCACGGCAGTTTTCCACGACCTCTGCGAGCTCGAAGCTTTCCGTCAGCAGTTCATAGCGTCCTGCCTCGATACGGCTCATATCCAGCATGGCGTTGACGACGCCGAGCAGATGGTGACCGGACTGGCGGATGAGGCCGACATATTCCCGCTGGCGATCGTTTTCCAGCTTGCCGAAATACTCGCCGATCAGAACATCCGAGAAACCGAGAATGGCGTTGAGCGGCGTGCGCAGTTCATGGCTGACGGCCGCGAGGAAACGCGACTTCGCCTCATTGGCCGACTGTGCCTCTGCCGAATGCAAGGCGACCTGTTCGCGCAGCGTCACCGCATCGGTCTGGTCGCGCATCTGGACATAGACCTGGCTCAACTCGCCATCGCCATTGAAGACGGCCGTCATATCGAGAATGGTGGACAGGAACTGGCGACCGCCCTGCTGATCCAGGCCATGCTCCAACCGCGCTTCCACGGTAGCGCTCTCGGCACCCTGGCGCAGGCGATCCAGCGCCTGGGCCACGCCGATGCGATCCGAAACATGCACGAGTTCGGCAAGGGTCAAGCCCTTTGGTTCCGCGCGCGAGGCGGGCAGAAGATGCCGGTCGCGGCCACCGGTGCGGCTGATCCTGCCCTGCATATCGCAGAGGAAGGAAATGCCCGGTCCACATTCGAAAGCAGAGAATTCCGGCAGGGCTTCTTCGGCAGTGTCATTATAATGCGTGCGGTCGCGCACGAGCACCAGGCCCGCCGCGGTGACGCAGACGAGGCAGGCGAGCATCAGCGCCGCTGCTACCGGCAGAGCCAGTGCTGGGCTGAACAGCAGGACCGAAAGAACAGGCAGAACGAAGAGACTGACCAGGCACACCAACGCCAGAAGCCTGAGCGCGACCACATCGGCTGCGCGCACGTCATCGCGATCGGCCACCAGATGCAGCCAATGCCGGGCCGCACGGTCTACCGTCTGGAGAGCCTTGCCGCCGATGTTTCTGAATACGCGCACACCAATACCTAATCGCGAATCTCGATGGAGCGACCATAGGCCCCGGGGGTTTAAGGAAACTATAAAAGCAGACCCCGAAAACCCCCTTTAAGAGGCCCGAAAAGCGGTTTTGAATGTCTCGGAACGGTGCAATTCCGGTCGTGGTTAACCGAGGGTAAGCATCGGAATTCCCTCAATTTTCACGGTTTCGTTAACCAGTGGGGCGCCAATGACCTGTGGAAGGCCCGGGAACTGTGAGCCTTTGCCACATTTATGCTTAACACCGACGCCTAAAATGCGCTTCAAATTGGCGAAATCGGTGCCTTGCGACGTGATCACTAAAATTCGAGACAATATTGATCCAAATGCTGGCTTTTACCGCAACGGGACGTTTTTGCCTGCGTTCTAGTGTGGGTGTCAGAACAGATCCGGCGAGAACAGGCCGGTGGCAAGCAAACGGGCGGATGAACAGCAATGTGGTTCCTCTTCAAGACGAGTGTGGTTTTCGGCATGGGGCTGGTGGTGCTATCCTACTTCAGCACCCACACGCCCGAAGCCGGTGAAGCCGGAGCGAACCAGCTCCAGCTGACCGAAGCCATCTCGGCAGCGAGCGGCGCCTATAGCTACATCAGTTCGCTCTGCACCGAAAAACCCGAGGTGTGCGAGAAAGGCGGAGAGGCTTTCGTTGCCCTGACCGCTCGCGCAAAGGAAGGTGCCCGCGTTGCCTTCGAATTCCTGGACAAGCAATTGGCGGAAGAGAAAGCGGGACAGCCGAAACTGGCTGCCAATGCAGTTGGCAACACCCTTGGCAACGCCGCTGGCAATCCTCCTGGCAACACCGTGACGAACACGGTTGCCAGACCTGACCTGCAGCCGATGCCGCCGAAACCCGATGCCGTCGTGACCGGAACCGTGGTTCCCCTGCCGCTGAAGCGGCCAGACCGGTAGAATGCTCGGTTCTCACATCGAATTTTGACTGATCCCGGCACCGGGCATTCCCGGTGAAGGTTGTTACTGCCCCTGACTTTCAGCTTTGCTGACGCCGCAAGAATCCTGTTCCTGCGGCGTTTTTTTCCGTTTCCGTTGCAAGGGTAAGTTCCTATATGGAAAGACCACAGGCTTGGCGGAGACAGCATGACCAGCATCGACCAGATCATCGACGATTTTGCGTTCCTGGACGATTGGGAAGATCGCTATCGCTATGTGATCGAACTCGGCAAGGCGCTGCCCGACCTGAGCGAAGACAAGCGGACCGCCGAGAACAAGGTCAACGGCTGTGCCAGCCAGGTGTGGCTCGTCTCGCATACAGACGGGGGCGCCGACCCTCTCATGACATTCGAGGGCGATTCCGACGCGCATATCGTGCGCGGCCTGGTGGCCATCGTTCTTGCCGCCTATTCCGGCAAGCGCGCCTCCGAGATCGCCGCGACCGATGTGATCGACATCTTCAACCGCATCGGTCTGGTGGAGAACCTGTCCACCCAGCGGGCAAACGGACTGCGCTCCATGGTCAAGCGCATTCGCGACGAGGCAGCCCGCGCGGCAGCATGACTTTTCAGCGATCGATCGCAGGCCGGTAGTCCTGGGCTCCCCACTGGTGACGGCGGGGATTGGCCGGTGGCGGCGCGTAGTGACGGGCAAGCGCCAGAAGCGCTGTGCGCAGCATGAGCTTGGCGGAACGGCTGGGCCAGCCGCGTTCGCGTTCCACCTGTTCCAGCCCCTTGTAGAAGCAGCAGACATCCAGCGCCACACCGGCAAGTTCCGGCCCGATGGCGTCCACCGCGCGCCAAAGACGGTCGCGCGCCATCATTGCGCTGTCGGACAGATCCTGCTTGCCGCCACCCTGTCCTGCGCTGCGCGTTGCCAGTCGAGGCTCCCAAGTGGAGGTGATGCTGGGCTGCAATTGTCCGCGCTCGAAATCCGCGGCCAGCCGGTCGCCCGCATCCACCGCCTCCTGCGGCAGGAACGGTGCGCCGGTGCGATCCTTCAGGCGACGAAGATGTCCGAGCGGCGATTCCAGCAGATTGCGGATCACCGCCTGTCTTTCGCCGCCGATCTCCACCTCGCCGCGCACCTCCTGCCGGTGCTGGGTGGCAAAGCTTTCCTCTTCCCGTTCAGCCATGGCGCGGCGCAGATAGGCGCGAGCCTCGGGTCGCGCCTGGAGCATGGAGCCAGACCACCCGATGAGGCCGGAGGAAAGCGCAACGTCGTAGACCGTTCCGGGAAAACTGCGATTTCCGCCCTGCCCTACAGTCAAAACAAGTCCGTCTGCACCAAGCGCCGCAGCAAGCCCATCCGGCGCGGCCAGCAGAGTACGCAATAGCCTGAGCAACTGAACGCCATCAGTCATCTGCATCGACCTCCAACGAAACTTCTTGCTGTCGGGCAATACGAGCGCCAAGACGACCGACGATTTCGAGCACCACATCCAGATGGTGATCATCGCGACTGTTCTCGACCGCCTGGCAGGCCTCACGCACCGACGTTCGGGAGATGCCAAAGATGCGGGCGATAGCGACCTGCGACAGGCCCAGCACGACATGGCAGAGATAGAGCGTGATCAGTCGGCTGTTGCGCTCGCGGACGCGATGACGGGACCGGCTGACGATGGGCAGAAGATCCTCGATGGCGAGAACCGTATGTTCCATCTGCAGGCAATGGTGCAGAAGACGGGAGCGCGGTGGCGATGGTAAACGTGAACGCGCCATCTTGCCCGAATGAAAGGCCTGTGACCGATCGTGGCTCAAAAATGCGGAGGCAGAGGCCGAAATTGAATCGTCGAATAACATGAACAACTCCTCGAGCTAGGAATTAATTCATATACCATATCGCCATCCACCCCGGACTGGGAAGAGGCCGCTGACATCTTTCTGGGATTTCAGGCCCAACTCTGCGCAAGATATACGATTTTTTTCCTATTTCGAGTCAGGATGGGAAGTTGCAAGGTCGAACCCAGCTCTAAACGACGAAGGGTGAAGACCCGACCACTGCGCGGGTCGCACAATGGTCGGATCTTCACCCTCTAAAACTGGCGGCGGTGAACGCGCAGGTCGCGCGGGCCGAGGCATATCTCCCGGCGCCCGACGGATCGGGCCCGGGGACAGGACACTTACTTGGCGCGCTTGCGGCGCTGGCCGAGGCCCATTTCCTTGGCAAGGCGGGAGCGGGCTTCCGCATAGGCCGGAGCAACCATCGGATAGTCGGCTGGCAGGCCCCACTTTTCGCGATATTCTTCCGGCGTCATGTTGTAGTGCGTCATCAGGTGGCGCTTCAGCGACTTGAACTTCTGGCCGTCTTCCAGGCAGATCAGATAGTCGTCTTCGATCGACTTGCGGATCGGAACAGGCGGCTTCGGCTTTTCGACAGCAGCCGGCTGCGGAACAGGCGACGTGGTGTTGCTGAGGGCGGAATGCACGTCGGCGATCAGGTTCGAAAGATCACCCACCGGCACGACATGATTGCTGACATAGGCAGCCACGATATCGGCGGTCAATTCCACCAGAAAATCGGGCGCCTTGCCTGCTGCAAGTTCAGTCATCGTAGATCTCCTGTTTTTTGTTGGCTCGGCAAACGGCAAGCCGCTCGCCATTTACACAGCGACCTCGCCCGACTGTTGCACCTGCTTCAAGATGATCCGAACCCACCCCTAGGCTCGACAGGGACAACCATAGAACGAGATCGGATTACTTGGCATTCCGCAAGACTCAACAAACACTAGAACGGCCACAACCATGAATACAGATCTTGGAAGTGGCAGATTGCCGGGTGAGCGAAGCGGACGTCAATATTCGTACTCTGCATCAATGCGAATAACACCGTTCCGAACAAAGTCCAAATACAATTTGCATGTGTTTATTCTGATCTGGCTCAATAAAGAGGCTATAGTATTTACTGACCAAAGCGATGCAGCGCAAAGGGTCCCTCTATTTGGAACGGTAACAACGTTATTCAAGAGGTCTGTCGCGCCGCAATTCGTCCATCACTGTTTTTTCATGCAACCTGTAGCCAACCTCATGCGCGGCGCGGGCCAGAAGATGTGCCGAAATGGGCGCCGTGAGAATGAAAAACAGGAACCCGGCAAGCGCGCGAAAGAGGATGGACAGTTCGCCTGCGTGAAGGCCTGCCGCAAGCAGCAGAAGACCGGAGCCCACCGTTCCCGCCTTCGAGGCTGCATGCATGCGCGTGAACACATCCGGCAACCGATTGAGACCGATTGCCGCGATCAGCGAAAACAGGCTTCCCGCAACAACGATGGCCCCAACAGCCAGCAAAAACAGGGAGTTGATGAGGTCGGCCATCAGCGCACCCTTCTTGTATCAGTGTGCGAGGCCGTTTCTGCCCGTGCCCCGTCTGCCTTGTCGCCCTCTTCGTCCGCCGTCTGGCGCGACAGGATGAAGCGGGCGAAGGCAACCGTTGCCAGAAAGCCGACGAGACCGAGTGCAATCGCGATGTCGATATAGAGCGTGAAGCCGGTTTTCACCGCAATGATGGCGATGAAGCCGATGACGATGCCAACCAGCATATCCAGTGCGACAACGCGGTCGGCAAGCGTCGGCCCCTTCACCACCCGATAGACCGTCAGAAGAAAGGCGACACTCAAGATCGCCAGACCCAGCCATACTGCGAAATTGAACAGAGTTGCTGCCATCATCAGCGGAACGCCTCCATGATCTTGCGCTCAAACCCTTCGGCGATATCCCGCTTCGTTCCTTCCGGGTCCGAGCAATCAATCGCGTGGACATAGAGTGTGCGGCGATCCTCCGACACATCGACCGACAGCGTGCCCGGCGTCAGCGTGATGAGGTTGGCAAGCAGCGTGATCTCGAAATCGCGATCCACCGTCAGCGGAAAGGCGAAGATGCCGGGCTTCAGGTCCATATCCCGCCGCAGGACGAGGGTTGCGACCTTCCAGGCCGATAGCGCCAGTTCCTTGAAGAAGAGGATCGTCAAGGACAGGATGAAGCGAACACGCCGCAGATAGCTGACGCCTTCCGCCTGTTCGCGGATCAAGCCGATGGCAAGCGCAGACACCAGAAACCCGAACAGGAAGTTGACAAAGGTGGCGCTGCCGCTGACGGCAATCCACAAGACGGCGAGAAGCAGGTTGAGGCCAAGCGCCGTCATTGCGCACCTCCTTGCGGGAAGACCGAACGGACATATGACTGAGGGTCGAGTAGACCGGTCGCTGCCTGTTGCGACAGGGACAATGGCGCTTCGGGAAACAGGCCGAACAGCACGATGAGAGCCGCCAGTCCCAGAATGGCGACAGCGGCCAGCCGGTCCTGCGTGAGCGGTCCAGCGATAACAGAGGCAGCGCTCTCCGGAGCAGGCCGCCAGTAGGCCAGAAGAAAGGTGCGGCCAAGCGCGATGGTGGCTAGAAAGCCGGAGATGAGAATGCCCGCCGCGAGCCACCAGGCACCGATATCCACCGATGCCTTGACCAGCATGATCTTCGGCCAGAGACCGGAGAATGGCGGTAAACCTGCCACCGCCAGGAACAGCGCCAGCGATACGAAGGCAAAGCCGGGCGCCATGCTATAAATACCGCCGCCCGCCGACAGCGTCCAGGAACCGGTCAGCGCCTTCACCCGGCCGATTACGAGATAGAGCGCAGTCATGGCCAGAATGGAATGCAGCGCATAGAGCACGGCACCGGACAGGCCGACCATGGTGCCGGTTGCTATGCCTGCCAGCATGTTGCCGATGCCGAGGATGACGGCGAAGCCTGCCATGCGGCGAAGATCGTTCTGGGCCAGCATGCCAAGTCCGGACAGGACCATGGTGAGGACCGCAACAATCGCCAGCACGAGACTCAACTCTTCCCGCTGCACCGGAAACAGCATGACCATGACGCGCAGCAGCGCATAGATGCCGATCTTCGTCAGCAGCCCGCCGAAAAGCGCCGACACCGTGATGCGCGGCGTGTGATAGGAGGCGGGCAGCCAGAAATTGACCGGGAAGGCCGCCGCCTTCATGGCGAAGGCGAGAATGAACAGGGCCGACAGCGTCATCAGCGGCGCACCGTTGATCTCCCGCGCCTTCAGCGCGATATCCGCCATGTTGAGCGTGCCGAAGATGGCATAGAGATAGCCGACCGAGATGAGGAACAGCGTGGTGCCGATCAGGTTGAGAACGGCGTATTTCAGCGCACCATCGATCTGCTGCTTTTCAGACCCCAGAATCAGCAGACCGAAGGACGAGATGAGCAGCACTTCGAACCAGACGTAGAGGTTGAAGATGTCTCCGGTCAGGAAGGCGCCGGAAACGCCGGCCATCAGCAGCATCAGGAACGGGAAGAAGCCGTAGCGGCGGCCGCTATCGCTGATATCCGTCAGTGCCGCAATACCCGCCGCCAGGCCCGCAAGGGCTGAGACAAGCGCCATCAGCGCCCCCAGCACATCCACCGTGAAGGCGATGCCGAAGGGTGGCAGCCAGCGCCCCATCATCATGGTTACAGGACCGCCGGTGGAAACCTTCCACAGCAGCGCTGCATCAATGAGCACCAGAGCCACAAGCGCCGGGATGGCAATGAAGCCGTGGCGATCAACGCGGTGGCGCATCATCATCAGAAGAGCGCCTGCGGTGATCATCAGCGCGGGCGGCAGGATGACGAGCCACTCGCCAAGGCCCGGAGGAGCCATGACGAAGGCTTGCGACAGATCGACAGACAAAGAGGATGGAGAGGCCATGGTCCGTCCTCAATAACCGGTTGGTGGCATGGGTTCGTTCTTCGGTTCGGCCAGACGCATCTCGTCTGTATTGTCCGTGCCGAGTTCCTGAAAGGCGCGGTAGGTCAACACCAGCAGGAAGGCGAAGAAGGAAAAGGAAATCACGATGGCCGTGAGGATGAGCGCCTGCGGCAACGGATTGGCCGTGTTACCCGGCAGCGCATCCAGCCCCGCTGCAATGATGGGCGGCACTTCCCGCGTCAGCCTGCCCGAGGTGAACAGCAGCAGATTGACCGCATTGCCGAGCAGCGCGATGCCAAGCAGCACGCGCACGGACTGCTTTGACAGCATGAGATAGATGGCAGCGGAAAACAGGATGCCGACAAGTACCGCGAAGAGTGTTTCCATCACGCATCATCCTTTTCTTCCAGAGCAAGCGCAATGGAGGTGATGGACCCGACGACGACGAGATAGACGCCGATATCGAAGGACATGACGGTGGCGAGCGGCACTTCCACGCCGAAGAGATGCGGATAGATCCACAGACCCGTCATGAAGGGCACGCCAGCGAAAGCCGAAATAAGGCCCGAGACGACCGCAAGCATCAGCCCTGCCCCGGCTATCGACAGCGGATGGAACCACAGCGCGCGACGCACCGCCGCCACGCCATAGGCGATGCCGTAGATCGCGAAAGCCGATGCCGCGATGAGCCCGCCGATGAAGCCGCCGCCCGGTTCGTTATGGCCGCGCAGAAGCACGAAGATCGAAAACACAATCATCAGCGCCGTCAGGAATGGGGCGACAGTGCGGAAAATCAGCGTGTTCATGCGCCTTCTCCTTCCGGTGCATCGGGATCGTTGTCGCGCGGCTTGAGGGTGGAGGAACCGGTGCGGATGCGGATCAGCGCCAGGATGGCAAGGCCGGTGATCATGACCACCGCGATTTCACCCAGCGTATCCGTGCCGCGGAAATCGACGATGATGACGTTAACCACATTGGCGCCGTGGGCGATGACCTTGGAATAGGCGTTGAAGAATTCCGTCAGGCTGTTGTTGAACGTGCCTTGCGTTGCCTTCAGCAACAACAGCATGAAGCCCAGACCGCAGGCGACGGCGACCGTCCCATCCCCCAGCCTCTGAAGGAGCGGGCGATGATCGGAGGGCATCAGCCGCAACCGCGCCATGACCAGCGCAAGAATGACGACGGACAGCGTTTCGACCATGAACTGGGTGAAGGAGAGATCCGGCGCACCAAACAGCAGGAAGAGAACGGCGACGGCAAAGCCCTGAATGCCGAGCGCGACGATGGCCGTGAGGCGGTTGCTGGCCGTGAGCACGGCAACGACACCGATGGCGGCAATGGCAAGAAAGACCCATTCATGCAGCATGACATCGGCAGGCCATGCCGGCAGCGCCGGAAGCTCGCCATAGACGATGGGCGGAACAAGGAGGGTTACGGCAACCAGAACGAAGGTGGCCGTCACGTAGACATCCATCCGCCCCGGCTGCACGAAACGGGTGACGGCCGCGGAGAATTTCACCAGACCGGCAATGAAGGCATCGAACGCGCGGTCCGGTCCCGGTCCCAGCGCATCGATGAATTTCGTCATCAGCAAGCGCGCCTGAGCCAGCCGCCAGAAGACGAGTGCGCCGAGCGCCACGGTGACGACGGAGAGCAGAAGCGGCACGCCCAGATGCGGCACGGTGGACATCGTCACCTGAACCGGCTTGTCCTCAATGGCGCTGGCCATGGGTGACGAAATGAAGCGATGGGCGGTTGAGGAAAACAGGCCCGCGAGAAGGCCAAGGCCCGCCAGCACGACCGGGCCAAGCCACAGCAGAACCGGACCCTCATGCGCGTGCTTCGGCGTCTTCACCGGCTTGCCGAGGAAGGGTTTCAGCGCCACGGCGAAGGCAATGGCAAACATCAGGGCATTGCCGACAACGGCAACAGCGGTGAACAGGATGGCGCGAGGATTGCCGCCCGCAAGTGCGTAGTAGATCTCTTCCTTGGCGAGAAAGCCGAAGAACAGCGGCAGACCACCCATGGAAAGGGCAGCCAGAAGCGCGGCTCCAAAGGTAATGGGCATGGCCGAGCGCAGACCGCCAAGCCGCGTGACATCGCGTGTGCCTGCCTCGTGATCGACAATACCCGCCACCATGAACAACGCGCCCTTGAACAGGGAATGCGCCACGAGATACAGCACGGCGGCGGAAATGGCATGCTCCGTATCAAAGCCCGTCAGCATGACCAGAAGGCCGAGCGAGGCCATGGTTGTATAGGCCAGCATCAGCTTCAGATCCGTCTGCCGCAGCGACAGGAAGGTTCCCACAATCAGCGTGATACCGCCGAAGAAGGGCAAGAGGATTTCCCAGGCGGGTGTTTGCCCCAGAACCGGGTTGAGCCGCATCAGAAGATAGACACCCGCCTTCACCATGGTTGCCGAATGCAGATAGGCGGAAACCGGTGTTGGCGCTTCCATGGCATTGGGAAGCCAGGCGTGAAACGGAAACTGCGCCGACTTCGTGAAGCAGCCGCCCAGAATGAGCAGCAGTGCCGCGAGATAAAACGGGCTTTCGCGCACCAGATCACCGCCATGGATGAGGAGCGACAGCTGGGTAATGCCGCTGATGTTCCAGAGAAACAGCAGGCCCGCCAGCAGCAGAAGACCGCCGCCGCCAGTGATGACCAGCGCCTGCAGGGCCGAACGCCGTGCTGCTTCCCGCGTGTGATCAAAGCCGATCAGCAGGAAGGAGGTGATCGATGTCAGCTCCCAATAGACGAACAGCATGAGGAAGCTATCCGACACGACCACGCCCAGCATGGAGCCCATGAACAGCAGGATGAAGGCAAAGAAGCGCCCCTGCTGCGGATGGCCCTTCATGTAACCGCCCGCATAGAGCACGATCAGCGTGCCGATGCCGGTGATCAGCAGCGCGAAGGTGAGCGAAAGCCCATCGATGAACCACGAAAAGGACAGGTTGAGGCTCGGCACCCAGGCATAGCCACCCGTGACGACCTCACCATTGGCTATCTCCGGCAGATGGGAGGCGAAGTAGAAAAACGAACAGGCGGGCGCCAGCGCCAGAATCCACGCAGAATTGTGTCCGAACTTCCGGGTCAATGGCGAAGCAACGACGGCGGCTAGCAAGGGAAGCAGGAGACAAAACAGGGTGATCACTGTGTGTGCTTCCTTTCTGGAAATTGCTGCGATGCATGCGCCGGACGGCACACTATTGACGAGAATCCCTCGGGTCGGGAGCAGACTTCTTACGGCAACAAAACAGCTGGCTCAATGATTTTAGGCAAAAAACACCCGTCTGGCGTCTTTGTGATCGCCCTTTACCTTCTTATCTTAGGGACAAAGAGAAGGAGAAACCCATGAGCGACGTCAAGACGAAAGTCGAAAAGAGCGATGCCGAATGGCGCGAGCAGCTGACGCCCGAGCAATATCGCATTCTGCGGCAGCAGGGTACAGAACGCGCCTTTACCGGCCCCTACTGGAATTCCAAGGACACGGGACTTTATCGCTGCGCCGGGTGTGATGAGCCGCTATTTCTCTCCGATACAAAGTTTGATTCCGGCTGCGGCTGGCCGAGCTATTTCGAGCCGGTGAAGCCCGATGCCGTGCGTGAACTGCGCGACACCTCGCATGGCATGGTGCGGATCGAGATCCGCTGCGCATCTTGCGACGGGCACCTCGGCCATGTCTTCCCCGATGGTCCGCCACCGACCGGCCTGCGCTACTGCATCAACGGCCATTCCATGGTGTTCGAGCCGGTGTGAACCGGTCGTGCCGGGAGCGACCATTGCCTGTACTTGGGCCGAATGACATTTTCGATAGCGATGCGACCGGTCTTCCGGGCGCTTTTGGCTGGTGACAATCTTGCCTACGCCCCGCGACGTCATCCTCGGCCTTGTGCCGAGGATCTACTGACGTCCAATACAATCAAGCGGTGGCAGATGCTCGGGACAAGCCCGAGCATGACGGAAATGTGGGGCAAGCCCTTCATCAACAAACTGGCGACCGGTCTTCCGGTCACTTTCGACCGGTGACAATCTTGCCTACGCCCCGCGACGTCATCCTCGGCCTTGTGCCGAGGATCTACTGACGTCCAATACAATCAAGCGGTGGCAGATGCTCGGGACAAGCCCGAGCATGACGGAAATGTGGGGCAAGCCCTTCGTCAACAAACTGGCGATCGGTCTTCCGGTCACTTTCGACCGGTGACAATCTTGCCTACGCCCCGCGACGTCATCCTCGGCCTTGTGCCGAGGATCTGCTGACGTCCAATAAGATCAAGCGGTTGCAGATGCTCGGGACAAGCCCGAGCATGACGGAAATGTGGGGCAAGCCCTTCGTCAACAAACTGGCGATCGGTCTTCCGGTCACTTTCGACCGGTGACAATCTTGCCTACGCCCCGCGACGTCATCCTCGGCCGTGGGCCGAGGATCTGCTGACGTCCAATACAATCAAACGGTTGTAGATGCTCGGGACAAGCCCGAGCATGACGGAAATGTGGGGCAAGCCCTTCATCAACAAACTGGCGACCGGTCTTCCGGTCACTTTCGACCGGTGACAATCTTGCCTACGCCCCGCGACGTCATCCTCGGCCTTGTGCCGAGGATCTACTGACGTCCAATACAATCAAGCGGTGGCAGATGCTCGGGACAAGCCCGAGCATGACGGAAATGTGGGGCAAGCCCTTCGTCAACAAACTGGCGATCGGTCTTCCGGTCACTTTCGACCGGTGACAATCTTGCCTACGCCCCGCGACGTCATCCTCGGCCTTGTGCCGAGGATCTACTGACGTCCAATACAATCAAGCGGTGGCAGATGCTCGGGACAAGCCCGAGCATGACGGAAATGTGGGGCAAGCCCTTGGTCAACAAACTGGCAACCGGTCTTCCGGTCGGTTCGACAAAGCGGTCTACGGCCCCAAGCAGATCGACAAATTTACGCCTCGAGCCGCCGTGTGTTCTGCAACTGGCGAGCACCCGCTGTCAGGAAAATTCATTTTCACGCTGAGCGCGTATATCCTATGGTTGTGGCAGGAAGGGCGGTAACGGGCCTTTCCCGGAGCCTAGAAAACTCCGTGGTAGACGGTCGGTGTCGACCGTTAAAATGACACCCCTCAGCCATAGGTTCGTGGCTGAGGCGGTGGTCTTATGTCTATAAGATCCACTTCCCACCAGTCTCTATGGTCGGGGAGGTTCTGACTATGTCCAGAGCTTCGGCTTAAAGGTCAGGGCGGTCGTTCTACTACGATTTTTCTAGCTCCCCGGCCACCAGAGGTTCTCGCCTCCGGTGGTCGCTTCGTCTTGCGAGGTGATTTTGGGGAGATAGAGGGAATGCCGGATTACAATTTCTGGGCCGACCTGCTGGATACGTGGCAGGCATCATCCGACTGGATCAAGGCGCTGACAATCCTCACGCCGCCCGCAAGCTTGATTGGCATTCTTGCTCTTCAACTGTGGTATCGTCTTCAGGTCAAAGGCTTGGGCATAGGCATGGCCACAGGCTTGGGCACAGGTGCCATTCATCGACCGCCTGCGGCCTATGCACCGGGGGAGCCAGTTGGCGAGCAGGTGCTCGGCGCATTGATCGATCTGCGCAACGATCTTCAGAGCGGGTTGCGTTCCGGCGGAACTCGCTCTCTTCCCGCGCCTACAGCAACCCAGGGCGAGGACGGACAATCAGACCTGAAATCCCGGCTTCGCCGGATCATCACGGACGAGTATCATCGCGGCAGCAGCCCGGAAGAGGCGCTGCGTCGGGCGCGAGATATCCTTGACCGGCAGGATGGCGATTAAGGCGTTTCACGATTTTTCAAAGGCACGAACCTCTCCTAGACCTAACCCCCCTCTGTCCTGCCGGACATCTCCCTCTCAAGGGGGGAGATCGACTCGTGGTTGGCCCTTCGTCCCCAAGCTTTGCTTTGATTATGCAGGAAGATTTCCTCGACAGGAGATGATGAGCGAGCGTCAACCGTTTTGCCGATCTCCCCCGCTTCAAGGGGGAGATGCCTGACAAGGCAGAAGGCGGGTTCAGCATCGCGCCAAACTCTCGGGCCTCCGCCTTGCGTTCCAAACGCTCAGCCCGGATCGCCGCTGCCGGTTCTCAGTTCCATGCAGGTGAGATCCAGCCAGCGACCAAACTTCACGCCGACCTGCGCAAAGGTTCCGACATGGCGGAAGCCCAGCGCCTCATGCAGGCGGATGGAGGCCTTGTTTTCCGCCTCGATACAGCCGACCATGACGTGGATGCCACCCGCTTTCGCGCGCTCCACCAGTTCCGTCATCAGCAGCCGACCGATGCCCGCGCCGCGATGCTGATTGTGCACGTAGACCGAGTGTTCGACCGTATGGCGAAAGCCTTCGAAGGCGCGCCATTCGCCATAGGCCGCATAACCGGCGACCTCCCCGTCACGGTCTGCGACCAGAACAGGGAACCCCTTGGCCTTGCGCACCGCATACCACTGGCGCCGGTTTTCGAGATCGACCAGGTTATCGTTCCAGATGGCCGTCGTGTTCGCCACGGCATCGTTATAGATGGCAAGGATGGCGGGAATATCGGCCTCGGTGGCCTCTCGGATGACGGGCGCAGCACTCATGGGGTTGTCCACTATGATAAACGTTTCGTCTCGCTTATCAGATGATGTGGGGACGCGTCCAGCGGATCTCAGAGGCCTGCTGCTTTGCGAAGGACTTCGTTCATCTTCGTCTGCCAGCCCTTCCCTTGCTTGCGATATTCTTCAAGAACATCAGCGTCGACACGAAGGGTCACGGCGATCTTGGGACTATCAGAAACGGGCCGGCCCCTGCGTTTGCGTGCAAGATCGAGCGCCTCAAAAAACTGAGCAGGGAGAACTTCGCGTGCAGGACGCATAGCCTCAAGCTCTTCTTCTGTCAGAGGCGCGGAGTCGACACTGTCCCAGTCAGCTTGGCTATACCCTCGCCCTTCGACGAAGTGATTTGATCGATCAGGTGTCGTAACCATTGTACCAGACCCTTTCCCGCGAACCTGCGTGCCGAAAGCTGATAATGGAAATCGCCTCCGTGCCAAGATGTGCAAAAATTACTACAGTCGTACCGTCTCTGAAACGCCCGATCGCCTTAAGACGACGACGACCGAAATCGTCCGTTGTCCCTTGCACGATCTTGGCGGAACTCCACTCAAAATCGATAACGTCCTCGAAATCGAGACCGTGTTTTTCGAGATTGACGAGACGCTTGCGCTCGTCCCAAACTATCTTGAGCATTATTGTACATACAAAAAATTACTGATCAAATGAAATTTGGCAAAGGCCTCACGCGCTTGCGGGCGTGAGGCTGAAGCAGGTGAGCACTGCAGAATAATGCACCATGGCGGCGGAGATGACGAAGCCGTGCCAGATGGCATTCTGGAAACGCAGGCGTTCCCACACATGGAAGATGACGCCGAGCGAATAGATGACGCCGCCAATGACGATAAGCCACAGCGTGATGGACGGCAAAAGCTCAGACAGGGGTGCCACGACCACGATGCCGCTCCAGCCCATGCCGAGATAGAGCAGGATGGCGAGCCGGTCATACCGCCCCGGAAAGACACATTTCAGCGTGATGCCGAGTGCCGCCACCGCCCAGACAAAGATCAGCATGCCGAAGATCAGCGGATCATTCGCGCCCTTTTGCAGGAACGGCGTATAAGTCGCTGCAATCAAAACGAAAATTGCTGAGTGATCGAACCGGCGCAATATCCATTTGGTGCGCGTGTGCGGCCAGATATTGTAGGTGAAGGACACGGACAGACAGAGCAGCAGGCCGATGCCATAGACCCAGGCGGCAGCCAGTTCGCCATGGCTTGCCCACAGCGTTGCATAGAAAATCAGCGCGGTGACCCCGATCAGGGCCAGCACGATGCCAATGCCGTGCACCACGCCATCGGCCACGATTTCATGAAAATCATATCTGCGCCCGAAGGCGAACAGTTCCGTCATATCGTCCCAACACTCTTCAAATCAGCCCTCAAGATGCCGAAGAGCATAAAATGATGCAACGGAGGAAATATGAAGACGCGCATCACTTTGTGTCATGCGCGTTCAAACATCGTCAAAACTGACGGTAGCGTCAGTTTCTCCCCATCTGGACAAAGCTTCCCTGCCACACGGCGCCATCCTCGGCCTTCTGCCGAGGATCTGCTGACGTTCAATAAAATCACGCGGCTGTAGATGCTCGGGACAAGCCCGAGCATGACGGAATAGGGTGTTCAGACGTCTAAAAGCAGCTTGATGTAAACAGGGCCGTCGTTCCCGTTTTTCACTGCTCTTTCATGCAGGTACAGCAGAGCGCCGCATGCGGAACCGCTGCAAGGCGCGCCTCGCTGATCGGCTCGCCGCATTTGGCGCAGGCACCGAAGGTTCCAGCCTCGATGCGGGCAAGGGCTGCCTCTATGGAGGCAAGCTCCTTCTGACCCGCCTCACCCAGACCTTCGAGCACCTCGTCATTGTTGCGCTCGATTGCCCGGTCGTCATCATCGGGATTGCCGGGCTGATCGAGGTCCGCCTCGATCTTGTGCAGACGGCGGTCGAGTTCGTTGCGGCGCGCTTCGAGCACCTGCTGGTAATGTTGCGTATCCATTGGGGGCCTCCTGATCAGCGGTCTACGAGAACCGAGCACTTGGCATGGCGCACGACGCGGTCCGCCGTCGCACCGATGAGATAGTTGGAGAAGTCCGGCTTGTGCGAGGCAAGCACGATGAGATCTGCGCTATAAGCCTGCGCTGCGGCCAGAATTTCGTGGGCCGGTGCGCCCGTGCGCACATCGATGCTGGCTGAGGTGCCCACACGTTCGCGCAGGTCCTGAAGCTTCGCCGTTGCTTCCTGCCGCGCCGACCCCAGAAGATCCGTGGGAACATCAATGGCCAGATAGCTCGGCAGTTCTTCCACCACGTTGATGAGAGCGATCTTGCCACCCTGATCGAGAAGCGCGACGGCTTTCTTCAGAATTTGCTCGCCACGGTCCAGCTGGGCGATATCGATGGCGACGACGATGGATGCGTACATGTGCGTGATCTCCCGAGATTTGATGAACCCATTCTCGGGCCTGAAAGCAGGAGGCGCCTTGATGGAAATCAAACTCCGGACAGCCGATCATCGTTCGTTATTGGTGAACGAAGTTTCGCCAACCAACCATCTTTCTTGAACGCACGCGTGCGCGCATATTCAGGTCATCTTGAACACGGCCCAAGGCTTATCCGATGTCCGATACGACCCTGCCCTTTGCATTGACCCGACCCGCGCATGTGGATGCGGCGCATCTGGTGGTGCGCGATCTGGACCTTGTGAGCGGATATTACCAGCAGGCAATTGGCCTGTCGGTGCTGGAGAAGAACACGAGCGGCGTGGTTCTCGGTGCCCATGGCACACCGCTTCTCACGCTTTCCACGGGTGGGCAGGTGAAGGCTGCGCCACGCAATGCAGCCGGGCTTTTTCACACCGCTTTTCTGGTGCCCAACCGCCGGGAGCTTGCCGCCTGGCTGGCACATGCCGCTCATAGCGGTATCCGTTTAGAGGGCGCATCCGACCATCTCGTCAGCGAGGCAATCTATCTGTCTGATCCGGAGGGCAACGGCATCGAGATCTATCGGGATCGCTCGCCGTTGGAATGGACCTATCACGACGATGGCACGGTCGAAATGGCAACCGATCGGCTCGATCTCCAGGCGCTTTACGACAGCGCACCCCAGGAGCGTTTCGCCGGCATGGCGGCTGGTACGGCCATTGGCCACATTCACCTGCAGGTGGGCAATATTCCGGAAGCCGATGTCTTCTACCGCGACGTTCTGGGCCTGAAGATCATGGCGCGCTATCCGGGTGCCAGCTTCTTTGCCACGGGTGGCTATCACCATCATGTGGCGGCCAATATCTGGAACAGCCGAGGGGCGGCGGCTCGACAGGATGCGATGAGCGGCCTTTCCGATTACACCCTGCGTTTTGCCGATGAGGCGGCTTTGACAAAGGCTCTGGCTGCGCTTGAAAAACTGGAAATTGCCACCCGGAAGACGGCCTCCGGCTGGGCGCTGAAAGACCCTTGGGGCATCGGGCTCAATCTCGTGGCTTAAGGGTAACCGCAAGACATGGCATGTCCCAGTCTTGATCGATCCCTTTCAACACCCCCCTCTGTCCTGCCGGACATCTCCCCCTCAAGGGGGGAGATCGAATCGCGGTTACCGACCTGCCCTTCTCGACGAATTAGAAAAGCGCAGTCTTTGAGGTTGTGAGAGGGGAAGAGAGAGTGCGTCTTGCCAATCTCCCCCTTGAGGGGGAGATGTCCGGCAGGACAGAGGGGGTTATTCGGCGGATTATTGAGGTAAACTGCACCCTAATCCTCCCTCACCCACAAGTTGGAACCTGTCTCCTGTTCGCGCGTTGTCGGCCATCATTCAGGGGGTCTTCCATGGGTACGACGATCGCCGGTCAAAACCGGCAGAATGCCAGGCACAAGCGTCAGGTGTTGGAACACGAGGCTGCGCGCCAGGACGAGCTTGCGGTCTACAATAGCGATGCAACCGAGTTCTCCCCGCTTGGTCGCGAAGCGCTGGAAGTGGCCAAGGCCTGGGCGGTGATCGGCATTTTCCTGATCATCGGCTTTGCTGTCGTGCAGCACCTTTCGCTCATTCTGAAGCCGGTAACGCTCGCCATCGTGGTGGGCATGATTCTCGGCATGGTGGCCGAGCGCATGGGCCAATATGGCATTCCCCGCTTCGGCATCGCCTTCATTCTCTCCAGCCTCGTGATGGTGTCGATCTTCCTGATCGTGAACGCGCTGGCGGAACCCGTCGCCACCTTCGTCCAGTCAGGCCCAACGATCGTGGAGCAGGCGCTGGCGCGTATCACGCCCTTTCTCGAGCAGCATCACTGGCTGAACATTACGCCAGCGACCTTCGAGACCGGTCCGATGTCCATGGAAAAGCTGATGGAAAACAGCACCAATATATTAGGGGTCCTGTCTTCCAGCGTCACACCGGCCATTATTCAGGCGCTCATCTTCTTCGCCGGTCTTCTTCTGTTTCTATACGGTCGACTGAAACTGCGCCGCGCCATCATCATGGCTTTTCCCTCACGCCGCCAGCGTTTGCTGACGATCCGCATTCTCAACGCGGTGGAGGAAGTGCTTGGCTATTACTTCGCGACAGCCAGCCTGATCTATCTCGGCCTCGGCGTGGTGATGACCCTGATTGCCTATTTCGGCGGGCTATCCATGCCCATCCTGTGGGGCATCTTCGCCTTCCTCTCCAGCTTTGTGCCCTATCTCGGCATCACGCTGATGACGCTTTCCGTTGCTGTGGCGGGCGTTCTTTCGCATGATACACTGCTGATCGGGCTTCTTCCGGCCTTTGCCTTCTTCACCATTCACCTGATCATGGAAAACCTGCTGTTTCCGGCCGTCATGGGTCGGCAATGGGAGATCAACCCGTTCCTCGTCTTCATCGCCATCCTGTTCTGGACCTGGATGTGGGGCGCGATCGGCGCGATGCTGGCCCTGCCACTCTCGCTGATCGTGATGACGATTGCGCAGGAACTCTTCCCCGAACGCAAAACGGCGCCGCAGCTGCCGGGATGAATTGGTAAATGGGAAAATGCCGGGGCACACATACCCCGGCTTTTCCTAATTATACAGATAATACTCGCCCCATTCTTCGCGCGGGACCTTGGAGCCGACCTTGTAATCGAAGGACTGGATGGTCAGACCATCCTCCGCTGTCTTGCACTTGTATTTCAGGCGATACCAATCGCCCGCGCTGCGGAACACGGCACCGGGGGCTCTCAGCAGGCCTTCGGTCTCCTCCGTATCGGCAAAGGTGTAGGCAATTACCTTGTCGGGCTTGTAGCCCTCGCCTTGCTTCGCAATCCGGCTCATGGCTTCGATATCGCAGCGCTGTTCCCGCCGCTCTTCCGGGGTCAGGCGATCCAGTTGGCGAATGATGCTATCATCCAGGGCATAGGCAGGCAGGACCGCCGCACCGGTCAGAACCAGTGCCGCGGCAGTCATGGTTTTTATCATGTCGGTTTCCATCCAATATGACTCGGACGGGCCGGAAACTAGGCAAGCGACCCCCGCTTGGCTACCCATCAGACTGAAAAAATGTAAATCGTGATCAGGTTTTGGCGCAGGCGTCGGCTGAAAGCACGCGGGATGCCCGCTTGTTATGACGCGATGTTCCGCCTATCTCTGGGGCACATTCACATTGATGCCGGAGATGATCCTTGGCCTATAACCGCAAAGCCTTTTCCAACCTTCCGCAAGCCCCCGTTGCCGCCAGGAAGCCGCAGACCGACACGCGCCACGGCCTGACCCGCACGGATGACTACGCGTGGTTTCGCGCTGACAACTGGCAGGCGATGTTCAAGGATACCTCCATTCTCGACCCGCAGATTCGTTCGCATCTGGAGGCCGAGAACGCCTATATGGAAGCGGCACTGGGTGATACGGCAGAGCTTCAGAAGCAGCTGTTTGCCGAAATGAAGGGCCGCATCAAGGAAGACGATAGCTCGGTTCCGGTGAAGGACGGGCCATACGCCTACGGTACGCTGTTCGTCACCGGTGGCGAGCAGCCGCATTACTTTCGAACACCTCGCGACGGCGGCGAACGCCATGTGATGCTGGATGGCGACAAGGAAGCGGCGGGCAAGGATTACTTCCGTCTGGGCGGCCTTGGGCAGAACAGCGACCACAGCCACGGCATCTGGGGCTATGACGACAAGGGTTCGGAATACTTCACGCTGCGTGTGCGCAACCTCGAAACCGGGGATGATCTTGCCGATGTGGTGGAAAACACCTCTGGCGGCGGTGTCTGGGCGCCCGATGGCAAGAGCTTCTTCTACACACTGCAGGACGAGAACCACCGCCCCTCGAAGGTGTTCCACCATATCATCGGCCAGCCGCAATCAGCAGATCGACTTGTTTACGAGGAAAAGGATCCCGGCTTCTTCATGGGCGTCGGTGGCTCGCTGCTCGACGATTTCATTTTCATCGACATTCATGACCACGAGACGTCCGAATACCGGCTGCTTTCCACCAAGGATTTGACCGCGGAACCCATGCTGGTGGCGGAGCGCGAGGAAGGCGTCGAATATTCGATGACCGAGGGCGGCGATGTGTTCTACATCCTGACCAATGACGACGATGCCAAGGATTTCAAGATCGTGGAAGCGCCGGTGACGGCACCGGGCAAGGAAAATTGGACCGAGACCGTGCCGCATGAGCCGGGTCGCCTCATCCTTTCCCACGCCGCCTATGCGCGTCATCTGGTATGGCTGGAACGGCGCGACGGGCTGCCGCGCATCGTGGTGCGCGAGCGGGCAACGGGTGCGGAGCATGCCATTGCCTTCGACGAAGAGGCCTATTCGCTGGGCCTGCACGGTGCGGCGGAATATGATACCGACGTCATTCGCTTCTCCTATTCCTCCATGACGACGCCGAGCCAGTTGTTTGACTACAACATGGCGACGCGTGAACGGGTGCTGCTGAAGACGCAGGAGGTTCCCTCCGGCCACAACCCGGATGATTATGTGACGCGCCGCGTCATGGCGCCTGCCCATGACGGCGAACTGGTTCCTGTCTCGCTGCTCTACCGGAAGGATACGGTTCTGGATGGCTCCGCGCCCTGCCTGCTCTACGGTTATGGCGCCTATGGCGTGACGATCCCCGCCTCCTTCTCCACCAATGCGCTGTCGCTTGCCGATCGCGGTTTCGTCTATGCCATTGCGCATATTCGTGGCGGCAAGGACAAGGGTTTTGCCTGGTACGAAGACGGCAAGATGGAGAAGAAGCAGAACACGTTCAAGGACTTCATCGCGGCAGCCGACCATCTGGTGAAGGAGGGTTTCACGAGCTTCGACAACATCATCGCCGAAGGTGGTTCGGCCGGCGGCATGCTGATGGGGGCGATTGCCAATATGGCGCCGGAGAAGTTCGCCGGCATCATTGCCGCCGTTCCCTTCGTGGATGTGCTGAACACCATGCTGGATGACACGCTGCCGCTGACGCCGCCGGAGTGGCCGGAATGGGGCAACCCGATCGAGTCGGAAGAGGAATACAACTGGATTGCCGCCTATTCCCCTTACGACAATGTGGCGAACAAGCCCTACCCGCCAATCCTCGCAATCTCGGGCCTGACCGATCCGCGCGTGACCTACTGGGAACCGACAAAATGGGTTGCGCGGCTGCGGGCGACAGCTCCGGAGGCTGGACCCTATCTCCTGAAAACCAACATGGCGGCAGGCCATGGCGGTAAATCCGGCCGTTTCCAGCGGCTGGAAGAAATCGCCTTCGAATATGCCTTCGCCATCAAGGTTGCGGGCAAGATGTGAGGCTTTGCTCTACGAATTCCCGGACGGAAAACCGCAAATACACTTTTCCTGGGAATTCTCTAGTATCTTGCGGAATTACTCGTTCCGCGCTAGTCTTCAGGAGTTCTCCCGACAGCGGTAACTGCCGGGAGAGTTTCGCTTAGATGAAGAAATTGACCCGCACGATTGCTGTCCAGCCCGTGCGGGTTTTCTTATTTTCAGCTTTGAGTACTGCCGCTTTTTTTACTTGGAGCGCGGAGCTTCACCCCCCTCTGTCCTGCCGGACATCTCCCCCTCAAGGGGGGAGATCGACTCGTGGCTCTCGTTCAGCATCTGGCGAAGCTGCCGATTGCGGAGAACGGATAAGGTGCGATAGGTCGAGCGGGTTACGCTAGCCAATCTCCCCCGCTTCAAGGGGGAGATGGTCGGCAGACCAGAGGGGGGTATCAGGGCCTCAGCAGTTTGATGAAGCCCCTTCCCTCAACCTACTCCGCAGGAGCAGCTTGCATGCGGCGACCCGCGCGGCGGGACTTATCAAGCCTCCAGCGGAGGAGATCGATCACCACGAAAGCGAGCAGGCTAAGCCCCATCAGCGGCAAGGCAAGGCCAAGCGCGGTGGCCACGACCAGCACGCCGAGTTTTGCAGGCCAGCCGAGATAGAGCCAGGACTGCGCGAGCGTGCGGGCTGGCGCACCGGCGGCGGGGCGGCGCTTCCACCACAGGATGTAACCATAGACGATGGAGACCGAGAGGGCCGCGCCGATCATCACCATCGCGATCTGGTTCACCAGTCCAAACTTGATGCCCATGTGCAGATCGATGCCCCAGCGGATGAGCTTCGGCACGATGGTGAAGGTGGCGAAGTCAGCGCGGCTGGTCACTGTCATCGAACGTGGATCCACGGCAACCGTATCCACCTGCGTAGGCGTGGAGCGGTCATATTCGCGTACCATCCAGGCCTTGTCGGCGGACTTGGACGGACGGATTTCCACCAGCGGACTGTCGATGATGCCGGAGGATCTTGCCGTTGCCAGAACCTGATCGATCTGCGTGGCGGGATCCGGCAGACCTGAAGTGGTGGGCGCAGTGCTTGCCTTGCCATGATCGGCATGGGCGGAATGATCCGTATGGCCTGCGTGATCAGCGGCGGGCGCAGCAACCGATTCCAGCTTCAGCGAAACCGATGGCGTGACCCAGTTCAGCGACTGGCGAAGCGCATCGATGTTATCGCCCGCATATTTCGACCAGGTCAGTCCCGTTGCGGAAATGAACAGAAGACCAATTCCGATCCAGACCCCGATGGTGGAATGAACCCGACGGAGGCTGGCGGTTGCGCCTTCCTTGGACTGCGTTCTTGCAGTGTCTGTCTTACGGCGCCAGAACCAGAGCAGGAAGCCGCCGAGGGTCGCAATCCAGAGCCAGGAGGCCGCCAGTTCGCTGTAGTTGCGGCCGAAATCCCCCAGCAGCATATTGCGATGGAAGATATCGATGACCCAGCGGATCGGTAGCACGCCGCTGGTACCGTAGACGACGAGGTCGCCCTTCACATCCAGCGTGACCGGATCGACGAAGACTGCGCGCGTTTCGGATTCGCCGAGCGTCGGATCAGCAAACATCACGCGGGTCGTCTTGCCCATTTCGGTTGCGGGGCGAACAGCGAACAGGGATTTGTCCGCACCATGATAGGCACGGGCCGCGTTGACCTGCGCCTCAAGGCTTTGCGGCTGGCCGGAGGAGACGCCGTTCAAATAGCTTCTGTAGACGTAGTTCTCGAGCTGCGGCGTCAGCACATAGGCCGTGCCCGACAAGGCCGCGACCAGAATGAACGGCCCGACGAAGAGCCCGATGTAGAAATGCAAGCGTGTGAGGAAGGCGCGAAGCTCGCCTCCTGTGGCAGATGCCACGGGCTTCTGCGTTATCTTTTTTGACTGTGCTGCGGTCATGGCTGACCTCCAGCAGAAAGGGAGATGGTTTCAACGAGACTGGCGCAGAGCTGCGCGCGCGGACTGGCACATCCGCCTGACGGAAAAGATGACATGATTTGCTCCATGAGCTTGAAAAGAGGCGGGAAAACCCCGCGTTCAAGGCATCATGAAAGCTGTGGTGGCCCTCTGGCATGCGGCGCATGGAAGGGTTTGGCAGAGAGCGGTGTTTCTGCCTGAGCCTGCCAGACAATGGTCTGAGCCGTGGGTTCATGCGGCGGAAGAATGCGCAGGAAGCTGGCCAGACCGGGCGCAATGCCGCAGGCCAGCTGACAGAGCGCCAGACATTGCGCTTTCCCCTCGGAGCCTGCCGGATCTTCTCCGGCAGCGGAGCCCAGGTGGGTGGAACAGATGGTAAAGTCGCCGTTCAGCGCCTGTACCACCATGCTTTGCTGGAAATAGGCACCGATGAAGAGCTGCAGGACGAGCGCATAGGAGAGCAGAAGCGCCGTCAGGCTCCTGCCCAGCAGACCCGCCGGTGCTTTCTCTTCAATCCCCATGGCGTGCAGCTTTGCCACAGGCTCTGCGTGCTGTCATCCAATGCTCAGGCGTTTTCCCCCGCGACATTTTGGCAGGGGATCATGCCGCGGCCTCGAACCTCTTGCGGTTGGCATCCCGCACGGCAGCCCAGTCGAACGGCGTGATGTCGTGCTTGTACATACTGTCGAGATGTTTCTGCCAGGCCTCTTCCTCTCCCTTCTTGCCGCTCCAGATGGGCGCAAACGGAAATTCCTGAAGGTAATCATTCGTCGTGTTGTTGGTATATTTGAGGAGGTTTTCATCAAGACGATCGCCTGCCCTGTCGAATGCCTGTTCGGTTTTGAAATTCTGCCAGATCGCCAGACCGACGAGCGCCATGGCGTTGACGAGATTGAAGGCAGCTCCAAGCGAGGCCATGATGGCCCCGCTGGTACCCATGAACAGGGTTGCGAAGCGCGATGCCTTGAGGATGGCCGCGGGCACCAGGGCTCGGGTCAGAGAAATCGCGCCATCGACGGCAACGCCGATGTCAGTGCCGATAATGATGCCGTGGAAGATTTTCTCCGCCGTATCGAGCCTGCCGGCCTTCAGACCTTGCACGAAGGTGAAGATATCGACCGGTAGCCAGGCGATATCGACCAGACCGCCCATCATGGAACCGCCCTTGGCAAGACCAACGCGTGCCACTTCCTTGGCGTGATCGGCGACAAGACCTGCCGAAAGCAGAATGGCCTTGTCCGACAGCGGCCTGGATCCCTTGAAGGCCGGCGACATCTTGGAAGACACAAAGTCCATCAGGTGGCCACTTGTTGCCGCTGCCGTGAGTACGTGGCTGGCAATGCCTTCCGGCGTACTGCCCTGTCCCAGCATGACGGACCCATGAATGGTGCGGGTTCCACTGATGAACATTGTGCCCATTTTCGCCAGAGCCTTCTGCTGCTCCTCGACACTGATGGACCCTTTGAAGGTATAACCTCCCGATTGCGCCAGCTGCGTTGCCGTGGCGAAGAGCTTCTGCATCGAGCCGCCCGGCTTGTTCATTCCCCACATGTTGTACATCATGCGCACCATGTTGGTGGAAAACTGCTTCACGCCTTCCGCATCTTGCCCATAGAGACCTTTCGCCACGGCGGTAGCATAGGTTTCCACGATATTGTCAATTGCTTTCCGACCGTGCGCAACTCCATCTATAATAGGCTTCTGGACGGTGCTATTCGGCAGGATTGCCTGGATGTCGTCTGCCATTTTGGAAGAAAGCGGCTCCAGAGTCGCAATGCCGTAGCGCTTGATCAGGCCAGCTTCCCATTGACGGCCTTCGGTGCCAAAGATTTTCTTGGCCAGAGCACTGTTATCGGTTCCGGTATCTCTGAGCGATCCCTGAGGATCGTTGCCCGCCGAGAGGCCGCGGCCTTCATAACCGACGCCAAGCGACATGAGTGCCTGCGTCTTCGCCAGGTCATAGCCCGTACCTGCCCCGTAGGTACCCATCATGAGATGATTGCCGGTGAGATTGGCGCCGCGCACCAACCCGTTCAACGCAGTCGTGACTTCGTTGGCATAGGCTGCCATCGGGTTGTTTCTCATCTTCAACGACAATCGAACACGTTCAAGCGCACCATTGAGATCCATGGCGGTCATGCCGGTATCGAGCCTGCCGATAAGAGGCCGCAGTTCCTGAAGGACTGTTTCGGTGAACTGGGCGCGCTTGGTCTTTTCTGCCTCCCCGGCTCCGAAAACCGAATTGGCCATCTGGATCACACTGGGCAAGAAGGTTGCAGTCAAGCCGTCCTGCGCAAGATTTGCAGAAACACCCAATGCCCTCAGTTCTGCCAGTGTCTCGGGATTCATCTTGATCCCGGCCAGCTTGTCGGCAAGTCCCGAGGTTTTCAGATCAAGACCGAGGTCCACATGGGTTTTCCCATCGATGATCGGTGTCATCATGCCCATGTTCAGTTTCAGGGCCTCGGGCACATTGAGGTTCTGAATAGAAGCCAGAAGCATCGAGGTATAGGAAGAAGATGAGTCTGGCAGCAGCGGCTCGATCTTCGACGTATAGAATTCGTTGTAGCTGTTATTGATTACATCCTGATGCTTTTCAATTTCCGCAGCACCCAGCACGCTACCGAAGGCCTTCAGTGCCGAATTGTAATTGGTCAATATCGACAGTTCATTGGCGCCGCGCGCAGCCCCTCCATTGAAAATACCGCCATCGAGGATATCCGCCTTGAACTGCGCGTTTATATCCGTGCGAAGTTTCTCAACCGCATCGGTATAGGCCTGATCGTATTGGGCCTCATCGTCCTGAAAGCGCTTCCCTTCCAGGATCTCGCGCGTCCCTTGCAAATATTCGGAAGCCAGAAGGCCTGAAACGGCAGGATCTTCCAGCAATGTCTCCATGCCCTGCTGAATATCCTTCAGCACCTCCGGCTCGTTCAGGATCGTTTTTGAATTGCCGGTGTTTTCCTGCTGGCGCGCGTCGCGATAGGCCTCGAACTGGGACTTGACCTTCAGCAGATCGATATAACGGGCGACCTTTTGTTCAGCGGAATAGTTTTGCGGGTTCTGGTAGATGTCCATACCATCGGGCGCGCGCACCACGCCTGAATATTTGCCGTCCAAATAGGCGAAGAATTCCTTGTTGATCCGCTCCGAACCGGTCACCTTGCCGATGAGTTCGGACATGGATTTCGAGGCCTCGACGGAATCGACCTTCTGCTGCTCCAGCTTGCTGGGCTGTATCTGCGATTTCAGCCAATCCTCCGTAATAGGATTGCCTTTTTCGTCATAACCAACCACTCGGCCGGAGGTCACCCCGCCCGCGCCGGAATCAGTTTCCGTACCAACTCCCTCAGACGTCGTGCTGGTGAGGCTGGCAGAGGCGGAGGTCGGCTCGGTCGCATCGATGGAAAGAGTGCTCCTGTCGCCTGATGCACTGTTCGAGGAGAGCGTAGACGCCTGTCCGCGGCCTGAACTGCCCGAGCCCGAAGCCCCCGAACCCGGCGTCCTTGATGCAGTCGTTGAAAGCGTCCGCACCGTGGTGCTGCTGCCGGATCTCAACGTCGAGGCGCCTGCCGATGATGAGGAGCCGGTTGTCGTCCCCCCGGAACTTGAACTGCCGGATCCGGAACTACCAGATCCGGATCTGCCGTCCGGCCCGGACTTGCCCAGCGGATCGATCTTGCGGGGGGTGGTCGACACTGTATCCCGAGACGATGTGGCCGTTTCCTTTTCACGTTCCAATGTTGTTTTCTGTGCAGCTGTCCCCGATGGCGAAATTCGCATGTATTCCACCTCTTTACTGTATTATTTATGTAAGAAAAATTTTATTAAATATATTTTCCTTTTCAATTGGCGTTTTTTATTGTTTATCAATTTAAAATGCATTGATTCTCAGTGATTTACTGATTCAATAACAAAATTGTTATAGCAATAGTATGATATTTTACTTTTGCGGCGGGTGGGATGATCTGCGCGGGCTGCGGCGGCTATAACAGGTGGTAAAGTCGCCGTTCAGCGACTGAACCACCATGCTTTACTGAAAGTAGGGCCTGATAAAGAGCTGCAGGACGAGAGCACAGGGAAGCAGAAGCGCCGTCAGGCTTCTGCCCAGCAATCCCGCCGGCGCTTTCTCGTCAAACTCCCCTGCGCTATTTTTGGCAGGAGATCATGCCGCGGCCTCGTATCTCTTGCGGTTGGCATCCCGCACGGCAGCCCAGTCGAAGGGCGTGAGGTCGTGCTTGTACATGTTATCCAGATGCATCTGATAAAGCCTCTGTCGCATGGAATCCCCACCCCAGGGATCACCTGCCTCCGGATATAACTTCAGGTTGTCACTCGTTGTATTATCCGTGAGGGGCTTGAGGTTTGCATCGAGCCTGTCCCCTGCCTTGTTATATTCCTTTTCAGCCTTGATGTTCTGCCAGATGGCGAGGCCGATCAAAGCGCCAGCATTGATGAGATTGAATGCCGCGCCCAGCCCGGCCATGATTGCGCCCCCGGTTCCCGTAAAGAGAAACGCAAAGCGTGAACTCTGCAGAACGGTTGCCGGGATAACGGTGCGGGCTATCGCAACGGCTCCGTCCACGGCGACGCCGGCATCTGTCCCAATGATGATACCGTTGAAGATCTTCTCCGCAGTGTCCAGGTTGCCAGCCTTCAGGTTTCGCACAAAAGTGAAGATATCGACGGGCAACCAGGCAACGTCTATGAGGCCACTCAAGACACCACTGCCCTTTACGAAGGTCGTGCGGGCAAGCTGCTTTGCGGCATCCGCGTATTCGCCAATGTTCAAAAGGATTTTGGCGTCTATGGAGGGTTTGATCTTGGAGCCGACAAAGTCCATGACGTGAGACATGCCCTGAGCACTCGTCAGGATCTGGGACGCGAGACTGCTGGGATCGAAGCTGCCTGCCCCCATGACACCGCCATGGATCGTGCGCGTGGCACTCAGGAATAGCGTGGAGTATTTGGCCATGGTCTTCAGCTGATCATCCACGCTGACCGACCCTTCAAAGAAGTTGCCTCTTTCCAGGGAGGCGAGTTCCATCGCCAGGTTGTACGTCTTGTCCAGGGATCCGCCCGGCTTCAAGGCCGAATTGAGGTTGTAGGTCATGCGCACGACATTTGTGGCATATTCCTTCACGGCCGCCTCATCATTGCCGAACAGCCCTTTTCCAACGGCAAGCGCATAGTTCTGAAGAACCTCATCGACAGCCTTCTTGCCATAGGCCGTTGCATCGATGAGGGGGTTGTGAACCACACTATTTGGCAGAAGCGTTCGAACATCACCGCTGAATTTATTGGCGTAATACTCAAGTCCCTCGGTCCCGAACCGCTGAAGCGCGCCGGAATCCCACATCCGGTTTTCGGTGCCGAAAACCTTTTTCGCAACCCCGCTGTTGTCTCCGCTTCCATCACGCAGAACACCTTCAGGATTTTTCGTCTCAGCCAGTCCCTTCCCTTCATAGCCCACGGCCAGCATGGTCAGCGCCTGCACGTCTTTCAACGCAAAGCCAGTGCCCGCGCCATACATCCCGTCCAGCAGCTTGTTGCTCGTGAGGTTGGCGCCACGCATCAAGCCGTTCAGCGCAGTCGTCACCTCATTGCCGTAGGCCGCCATGGGGCTGCCGCTCCGGCGCAGGGACAGACGCACCCGCTCCGCCAGGCCGCCGAAGGTAATGGGATCGACGCCGCCATCGAGCCGCTCCATCAAGGGCCGCAATTCCTTCAGAACAGTGCTGGTAAAGCTCTCTCGGTCTGCCTTCTTCGCTGCAGAGGTGCCGAAAACCTGCGTGGCAATATTGGTTACCGTGGGAAGGAAGGCAGCCGTGAATCCATCCTTCGGTATGCCGGGATCGAGACCAGCCGCATTCATATCCTTCTGCGTCTGAGGATCGATCTTCAAGCCGCCAAGCACCTGCATGAAGCCGTCTGTCTTCAGCGCAAGACCAAGCTCCTTGTAGGCCTGACCATCGATGGTGGGTGTGACAAGGCCGACATTGTCCCGTTGCGCTTCCGGTACATTGAAGTTTGACGTCGCATTGAGGATCAGAGCATTCAGGCTGCCAGCCGTATCCGGCAGCAAGGGTTCGACCTTGTTGCTGTAAAACTCGGTGTAGTGCTTCTGGATCGTGTCTTGAAACGGAGCAATATAGTCGGCTCCAAGAACACTGCCGAAGGATTGCAGAGCCGTATTGTAATTGATCAGAATCGTGCGCTCATTGACCCCGCGCGCCACGCCATCGCGGAAAATACCCCCATCTACGATCTGGCTCTTGAACTGGTCCTGAAGGTCCGTGCGCAGATGGTTGACCGCATCGGTATAGGCTTGATCGTATTTGTTCGTGTCTTCCTGGAACCGCTTTCCTTCCAGGATTTCACGGCTACCTTGCAGATATTCGCTCGACAACAGGCCCGCGACCGTCGGATCCTCCATGAGCGTTTCCATGGCCTGCTGGATATCTTTTTCCACCTCCGGCTGGTTGAGGATGGTGCGCATCTGACCGGTATGCGGTTTCAGGCGCGCTTCCTTGTAGGCCTCGAATTGAGCCTTGACCTTCACAAGGTCGACATATCTCGCCAGCTTCTGTTCCGGAGAGTAATTCTGCGGGTTCTGATAAACATCCATCCCTTCAGGCGGACGTTGGGCGTTTGCATATTTCTGATCGAGATAGTTGAAAAATTCCTGGTTCAGACGCTCGTTTCCAGAAACCGTATTAATTATCTTGGATAGAGAACTTGACGCTTCGACGTTGTCGACTTTCTGCTTTTCAAGCTTGTTTTCCGGTATGTTGCGTTTCATCGACACGTCGGTAACCGGATTGAACTTCTCGTCATATCCCAGCACGCGCCCTTCCACGGTCGTCACCGTACGCTGATCAGGATCCGGCTGCAGATCTGCCGGTTTGATCGGCTTTTTGGCTTCGGGCTTCTTGGTTTCCGATGAGGTCTGTCTGGAAGAACCCTCAGGGCGCTTCAAACCTTCATACGATATAAATTTACGGCTGCTGGCGGGCGGAGTTATTTTCCGGGGCTGCTGTGTTTCCTGTATCGCTGGCGCGGTCTCTTCCTTTTTTTCTTCAGTGCGCAGCGAAGACACTTTCGCTTCGTTATTATTAAGCGAAATCATAGCCATCCGGCCTCCCCCCTTATATTAGGATTATTATTTCATGATGTTTTAATACTCATTCCCCGCATAGATTACATTTTATCTTCGCATAAATGTAAATAGCAAATCGTTGACAATTTGCATTTCCGCAAGTTTAGATTAGCTTATTAGGAAGTAATTATTGTAATATTGTCTGATGACGCAACGCACCAGATCTGATCGATCAACAACCAGTCGTTAAGCAAACGCGTTATAGTTTGATTCGGATTTCATGAGTGTCGGCACGAACCGGCGCTCCGGTCGGCATGAGGTGGACACTTGGAGACGTCAATCTGGCTACTCATCTCCGTGATGGTGCTGGCCGTTCTCATCATTCTAGGCGCCATCCGCGCGCCGGATGCACCCGGCCGCAAGGCATTCACCCTCTCCATTCTTTTCGCGCTGTCCTGGACGGCGGCTGTTCTTGCGCGGCACTCCTCCAGCGATCTCGATTTCAAGATCTGGGCCTGCAAATTTGCCTGGTTCGGCATTATCGGTACGCCGCTCTATTGGTCACTGAGCTTCCTGACCTATGCGCGCGGGCGGGACGTCGAAAAGGTGTGGCAGCTCGTTGCCATCGGGCTTATCAGCAGCACTTTCGGCATCCTCGCACTGACCAACGACTGGCACAGCTGGATGTATATCCGGTTGATCGACGAGACGACGATGCTGTTCGAACATGGCTGGCTTTATCCGGCCGCCATGATCTTTGCCTATTCGGCCATGGCCATTGCCTTCGTGCTGGGCCTGACGCTGACGATCCGCGCCCGCGGCATTCATCGTTGGCAGTTATGGGCGCTCCTGGCCTCGGCCTTCTTTCCGCTGGTCGGCAACGTGTCCTACACGGCCTACGGCTTCACCATTTTCAACGACGACCCGACACCCTTCATCTTTGCGGCAACCGGTGCCTTCATGCTGGGCGCGCAACTGTTCGGACAGTTGTTCGTACTACCCCCTATCGGCCGTGACGCGATCTTCGAGGTTCTGCCGGACCCGGTGATCGTGCTTGACGCGGAGAACCGTATCCTCGAGCTCAACCCAGCCGCCTCCGCCCTGCCCGGCATGCCGCGCCAGGCGATCGGCAGTTCGCTGTCCATGCAACCGGAGTTTCGGGCCATTCTCGAGGCTCCGGCCTCCAGCGAGGGCGAGCGCAGCGAACTGACACTTGGCGGCTACGGCATTTTCGAGATCTCCGCGCACTCCCTGACACCCTGGGGACGCCGCGGCGGACGCATGATCGTGATGCGGAATATTTCGCTGCGCAAGGCGGCGGAAGAACGCATGGCCGCGCTTTCCCGCGATCTTGAAGCGCGCCTGCACGAAAACGTCCTGTTGCAGACACTGCTGAAGGAGGAAGCATCCCGCGACCACCTGACCGGGCTCTATAACCGGCGCCATGCGCAGGACATTCTGCCCGCCCTCTTCCAGGGCAATCTGGCGCGGGAGCGCGTGGCAGTCGCCGTTGTCGATATCGACCATTTCAAGCTGTTCAACGATCGGTATGGCCACCAGACAGGCGATACGGTGCTGAAGCTGTTTGCCGCCATGCTGACGGAAGATCTGGGTGCACAAGGGCAGGCATTCCGCTGGGGTGGCGAGGAGTTTCTGGTCATCCTGCCCGATTGCACGCGGACGGAGGCGCTTGCCCATGCCGCCCGCTGGCAGGAGCGACTGTCCGCGACCGAGATCCCCGGCGTGACGGATCTGGCGCTGACCTTCTCCGGCGGGCTGTTCATCGCGCTGATGGACGAGGTCTCCATGGAAGAGGCCGTGAAGGCTGCCGATACCGCCCTTTACGCCGCAAAGGCCGCCGGTCGAAACCGAATGGTAACCTTCGGCGATTATGCCGGGTTGCAGCAGCCGGACAAGAAGAGCCTTGCGCTTTCGCGCTGAGTGCTGGACCCGAAGCACCACCCGGCAAGCCTGAAAAGAAGTCAACCGTCCAAACCTGCTCCGCGCGCACCACGCAAGCCTCGCGCAAGCTTCGCGTATTAAGAAGTGGTTAACTTAGGTAACCATACTTCAGGTCAACGCGATGCAGATCGACAGCGGAATGAATGGCTACGGTTATTCAGCTCGCCCCTACAAGGCAGAGCGGAAGGCCGAGGAAGCCCTACCTCAAACCACGGAAACGAGCCGGATTTCCTTGAGCGGCATCACCGGCAGCAGCACGCTGCTTTCCTCTTCGCTGGCCAATGCACTCTGGGCAGTTGAGGGTGCAAAGACAGGCGACGAGCCGCCAAAGGCACCGGCGGCGCCGCTGATCCAGACCGGCACGCACACGGTTTCGCAGATCGAAGATATCTATTCCGAATTCTGATCAGCGGCTCAACACAGTTCAAACGCCCGGCCACTGCGCCCTTGTCTTCATATTGTTTACAAAGGGCTTTCAGCTATTTTCCGTCATGCTCGGGCCTGTCCCGAGCATCTACGACCGCCTGATGTTATTGGACGTCAGTAGATTCTCGGCACAAGGCCGAGAATGACGTCGCGTAGGATAGACAAGATCGTCAGCAGTTAGGAATATCCGGTCCGTTCAAGCGGCGCGCGCCACTTCCACCGTGACATGAGAGAGCGTCGTCAGATCGCGAAGGCGCTCCTTGTAGGTCATCGGCTCTTCCGGCTCCCGCGCGACGATCGAGAGGATTGCCGCGTGATGCCCCGGCCCCACCTGCCACAAATGCAGGTCGGCAATGCGGTTTCCGTCCGTTTCCAGCCGCTCGCGAATTTCCTCGGCAAGCTCGGTCTTTTCCGGCACCGCATCGAGAAGGACGCGAGAGGTATCGCGGATCAACCCGTAGGACCAGCGGGCAATGACCAGACCGCCGACAATTCCCATCAGCGGATCGAGCCAGATCCAGCCATAGGCACGACCGAAGAGAAGTGCGCCGATGGCAAGGACGGATGTCAGGGCGTCGGCCAGAACATGCAGATAGGCGGCACGCAGATTATGATCTTCCGCATGGCCGTGATGCGCATGACCATGGTGCGCGTGGCCGCCATGGTGATCGTGATGACTATCATGTGCGTGATCGCCATGGTGATCGTGGTGATCGTGATGATGGCCACCGTCATGTTCGTGATGATGGCTATGGCCATGATGGTGCGGCTCGTCGCGCAGCAGCCATGCGCTTGCCAGATTGACGGCAAGGCCAACGATAGCAACCAGGATGGCCTGCGTGAATTCGATTTCCACCGGATTGGCAAGTCGAACGAGGCTCTCTGCAGCGATCAGCAGCGCAATCAGCGCCAGAACAATGGCGCTTGCAAAGGCGGCGAGATCTCCCAGCTTGCCGGTGCCGAACGTGTAGCGACTGTTGCGCGCCTCGCGCCGCGCATACCAATAGGCAAGTGCCGCAATCAGCATGGCGCCGGCATGGGTGGACATGTGCCAGCCATCGGCCAGCAGCGCCATGGACCCGTACCAGCTGCCCGCCACGATTTCGATCACCATCATGCTGGCCGTGAGCGCAATGACCCACCATACCTTGCGTTCGTTGCGCGCATGGTTCTGACCCAGAAACACGTGTTCGTGCTTCGCATCTTCAAAGTGAACAGCCATTGTCCGCCTCTCGTTTCCTATTCGCCGCGCATATAGGTGCGCAGTGCCTCTGCCAGTTCGCTGGCCGCCTGACGGCGCTCCGCATCCGTTTCAGCCTGCACCACATGCTCGCTCAGATGCTCCTGCATCAGTTCCACCGTCAGGCCGGATAAAGCGCCACGAATGGAGGCAAGAAGTTGCAACACATCCCCGCAGGGTTGCTCGCTCTCCAACGCCCGCTCCACCGCCTCCATCTGACCTTTCAGCCGACGAATGCGGGCAACCAGTTTGTCCTTGCTGCGATGAGTATGCGACATGATCAATCCTGTAAGGTAGGGGGGTACCCTATCAGATCATAGTGCACTTTGCGAGGACGATCTTGCATTTCGTGAGGAAACCTTTATGTACCCTCTAGAGACTAGAGGTTTTGGGCGCTCATGTATTCCATCGGCGAATTGTCCAGACGCACGGGCGTCAAGGTTCCGACCATCCGCTATTATGAGCAGATGGGACTGATGCCGGAAGGAGAACGCACACAAGGCAATCAGCGCCGCTACAGGCGCGATGAACTGGAGCGGCTTGCCTTCATTCGCCATGCGCGCGATCTCGGCTTCGAGATTGCCATGATCCGTGAGTTGATTGCGCTGAGCGAGCATCCCAAGGCGCCGTGCGAAGGGGCAGACCGGATTGCCGCGGCACATCTTGACGATGTGCGCGACAAGATTGCCCGGCTGAAAAAGCTGGAGAGTGAGCTGGAGCGCATCGTCTCGCATTGCAGCGGCGGGCATACTGTGGAGGAATGCTATGTCATTCGCTCGCTGTCGGATCACGGTCTTTGCGATCACGAGCATTGAGAGACTGAAAGCCGCTTGACTTTGAACCGATTGTATCGCACTGATCTTCGCATGATGATCGTACACGCACAAATCGCTGCCATGTATTTTTGGGCCTACCGGTAACGGGCGGCTCGACAGATCACAATGTCAACAAGCCGCCGTCAGGCGGCTTTGTTGTAAGATAACGGCACCTGACGGCACCACACCCTAGAAGAGGATGCCGCAATGACCGAAGATACTGAAATTTCCCTCGTCCGCCCCGCCGTCGTGAATATCCGCGTTGCCAAGCCGCGCGATCTGCCCGAGCTCAACCATATGATTGCGCTTCTCGCAGCCCATCACGGCGATGCGGCGGCCATGACGCCCGACAAGCTGCAGCGCGATCTCTTCGGCCCTATGCCCTGGATCCAGGCGCTTGTGGCAGATGCGGGCGAAGAACTGATCGGCTACGCCATTCTGGTGCCCCTTTACCGGGCGCAGGAAGGCAAGCGCGGCATGGACCTGCACCACCTCTTCGTGCGCGATGGTCATCGCGGCCACGGCATTGGCCAGCACCTTGTGAGCCGCGCGCGCGATTGCGCCATTGCGCAGGGCTGCGATTATCTTTCCGTTTCGGCGGCGACCGGCAATTTCGCCGCCCATCGCTTCTACGAGCAGATGGACTTCGTGCCGCGCCCGGTGACAGGCATGCGCTATATGCAGGCTCTCGCCTAAGAAAATCAGGATTTCCGGATGACCCGTATCGCCCTTGCCTTGACGGAAGATTATGCCGATTGGGAGCCAGCGCTGCTGATGGCAGCCGCGCGCGGCTATCTGGGCGTCGAGATCGTCACCGCTTCACCCGATGGCCGCCCGGTGACCTCCATGGGCGGGCTGCGGGTACTGGTGGATACGAACTATGCCAGCCTCGATCCGGCACTCTTCGATGCGCTGGTCATACCCGGCGGTCTCATCTGGGAAAAAGGTGAAGCGCCTGCGTTCAACGAACTGATCCACCAGTTCCGCGCGCAGGGGAAAGTGGTGGCAGGCATTTGCGCGGCGGCGAGCGTTCTGGCGCGAAGCGGCATTCTTGACAGCGTTCGCCACACCGGCAATAGCCTCACCTCCCATCAGGCCCATGGCGGGTATCACGGTGAAGCCCATTATCAGAACCAACCGCAGGCGGTGAGCGATCAGGGCGTCATCACCGCCCCCGGCACCTCCCCCTTCACCTTTGCGCGCGAAGTCCTCAAGGCGCTCGGGCTTTGGACCGAAGAGGCCGAGGCAGAACTGAACGGTTTTGCGGCTGAATTCTCCTGATTTTGCCCCGCCGACGGCGTCCCGGCTGAACGGATCAGGTGAAAATGAGCAGTGTCAGGTGCTCTGCACGTCTGCTCAAAGCTTCCGATACCGTGTTGTCGCTACTGCTTCGGCACGGCCTTCAGATAGGCGGCGATGGCCTGGATATCCTGCTTGGGCAGATGCGCGATGTTCTGCTGCACTTCCGCCATGGAGCCGCCGACGCTGTCAAATTCCGGCGTGAAGCCGGTTTCCAGATAGCTGACAATCTCATCCTCGCTCCATTTGCCCATGCTGGTGGAGCCGGGCGTGATGTTGGGGATCTTGCCCTGCCCTTCCGGGTTCGGGCCACCGGCCAGCCATTTGCCGGTTTCCAGACCGCCCAGCGCATTGCGCGGCGTGTGGCATTCGCCGCAATGGCCCGGGCCTTCCACGAGATATTGCCCGCGCTTGACCTGATCGCTGGCATTGGCGATCTGAACGCGTGGGCTGTCATCGAGGAACAGCAGTTTCCAGCCGCCGAGCGAAAGGCGGATGTTGAAGGGGAAGCCGAGATCATGCGCGGGCGCGACATTGGAGCTGGCGGGCAGCGTCTTGATATAGCCGAAGAGGTCGTTGATGTCCTTTGGCGTCATGCGCGCATAGGAACTGTAGGGGAATGACGGATAAAGATGTTCACCTTCCGGGCCGACACCGCGCGTCATGGCATTGCCGAACTGCGCCAGCGTCCAGTTGCCGATGCCCGCCTTGGGGTCCGGCGAAATATTGGGAACGTTGAAGGTGCCAAACGGCGTCGGCAGTGCGTGACCGCCGGACAGGACCTTGAGATCTTCGCCCTTGGCACCCGTTGCGGCATGACAGCTGACACAGCCGCCTGCCCAGAACAGTTTCTCGCCATTGGCGACATCCGGGCTGCCCAGATTGGCCCAATATTCGGCCGGATGCGGCTTCGGCTTGGTAAGAGCATAGGCCGCGGCACCGCCGCCTGCCACCACGACCAGACAGCCGAGAATAATCTTTGTCAGGGTGGACGCCATGAACGCTCTCTCAATTTCCGATAACTGGCCTGGTTAAAGCCAGGCAAGCTTGCCACGGCCTGAACATCACGATCAGGCCATGGCGAATTAACTCAATCAGCGCTTCAGACGGTAGGTCTGGTGGCAGGCGCTGCACTCGCCGCCGAGCGTCTTCAGAGCAGCACCTACCGCTGCCTGATCAGCCGGCATGGAAGCGAGGATTGTTTCAGCTTCCTTGGAAAGCTTCAGAGACTTCGCCTTGAAGTCATCCATGTTCTGCCAGATGGCGGGCGCTGCAGCCGTGTTGCCACCGGTTTCGGAACCAGCCGGGAAGTGGTTTGGAAAATCCTTGGCGTCAGCGGCAATGGTGGAAAGTGCCTTCTTCACCGTTTCAGCGTCGTAAGGCTTTTCACCCTTGGCAATCGCACCGAGCGCGCCGACAGAAGCACCGATCTGCTTCATCTGCGCCTGGCGGACGGCCTGCGGTTCATCGGCTGCAATGGCTGCAGCGGCGCCAAGACAGATGGCCATGGTGGCGGCAATGGCTGTGCGGAACTTCATGAATTTTCCCTCTCGCTTGTGACGCGACAGGCCATCCCCGAAGCGTCTCGACAACAGCCGCAGATTACACGCCAGCACGTTGAAAGAAAGGCGTTTTTCGGCGCACACAAAGTTGTGAACCGCTGCGCCAAAATGTAGCGAAAGCTCAGGTTTTCACCGGCTGTAAACCATGACGGAAAGCGAAAAAGCCCGGCAGAGCGATGGCTCCCGCCGGGCTTCAACCTGCGATGGTTCGCGCTTACTTGGAAGCGGCTTCGTACATTTCCAGCACGTAATCCCAGTTGATCAGGCTGTCGACAAAGGCTTCCAGATACTTCGGACGCGCATTGCGATAGTCGATGTAGTAGGAGTGTTCCCAGACGTCGACGCCGAGGATCGGGGACGCGCCGTGAACCAGCGGGTTTTCGCCGTTCGGGGTCTTGGAGATGACGAGCTTGCCATCCTTCAGCGACAGCCAGGCCCAGCCGGAGCCGAACTGCGTGGTGCCGGCAGCGATGAAATCTGCCTTGAACTTGTCGTAGCCGCCGAGATCGCTGTCGATTGCAGCCTGCAGCTTGCCCGGAAGCTTGTTGCCGCCGCCATCCTTCTTCATCCACTTCCAGAAATGGATGTGGTTGTAGTGCTGGGCAGCATTGTTGAAGAGACCGGCATTGGTGCCGAAGGACTTCTTGACGACCTCCTCGACAGACAGGTCTGCCATACCGGCTTCAGCAGCCAGCTTGTTGCCGTTGTCGACATAGGCCTTGTGGTGCTTGTCGTGGTGGTATTCCAGCGTCTCCTTCGACATGAAGGGCTGCAGGGCTTCGTAGTCGTAAGGGAGTTCAGGAAGTTCGAAGGCCATAATCTTACTCCTTTTTCGGCAGAACCTTTGGATATCAGGTTGAGCGGGAACATAGGTTCCCGCGCGGCCATAGGCAACCGGCCAGAGGGGAAAATTCGGCACATCCGCCATTTGACTCCAGCAAAGTTTTGCTCCCTCCTCAGGCTTCGTCACGCCGGAAAATTTTCAGGAGATTCTTATGACAAAACCAACCGTCGTCTTCGCAACCGGCCTCCTGCTGTGCGCGTCGACGCTTGCAGCTCATGCCTCCTCGGACGATGCCTGGGCGGGATTTGCGAAGGAGGTGGAGGCGGCCTGCGGCAAGGCGGCATCGCGGCTCATCGAGAAACCGGTGAGCGTGGTGGATCCCTATGGCAGCGAGAGCTATGGCCTGGCGCTCGTCAGCGGCAAGGCCAAGGGGGCAAAACAGACTATTTCCACCATCTGCGTGTTCGACAAGAAGACGAAGAAGGCCGAAGTGGGCTCGGAGCTTTCTGCAGACCAGGTGAAGGTTACGCCGAAGCGGTAGGCATACCGTCTGCTACCGTACAGAAACCGATGGAACTCTTAGGGCCTGCTGCCTGTTGCGCAAGCGGGAAAACTCAGGAGAGACATCATGAACAGACGCAACATTCTGGCCGGAATGGCAGTTGCCAGCGCCTTCCCGCTTGCGACCCATGTGCTTGCGCAGGGCGCAGGTCAGGCAGCAGGCGCGAAGGGCAGCGCCATGGGCAAGGACAAGATGAAGGCGCTGATGGGCGGCGAATTCGCCACCGAAACCAGCAAGCTGGCGGCTCAGAACGCCTCTTCCCCGGCAGTCAAAACTTTCGCCCAGCTTGAGATTCGTGAACAGGCGGCGGTCGCCGAAGCGTTCGGCTCGAAACCCGGTGCAGTCAGCCTCGACGACAAGCACAAGGCCATGCTGCAAAAGCTGCAGGCAGCCAAGGGTGCGGAATTCGACAAGATGTACATCGAAGGCCAGATTAAGGGCCATGAGGAGCTGTTGGCGATCCACAAGGACTACGCCCGCTCCGGCAAGGACGAGATGGCGCGAGGTGCTTCGACGGTGGCCGTACCGGCCATCGAAACGCATCTTGCCATGCTGAAGACGATCCAGAACTCGCTCGGCTGAGTGAACAACATTTCCCCGCCTGTCACGACGGCAGGCGGGGAAAGAGATTCATCTCGCGACGCGGGGCGAGGCTTCGTACCAGCCCTTCGAGCGGTTGACGATCCAGACGATGGTCAGCATGACCGGCACCTCGATCAGCACACCGACGACCGTTGCAAGAGCGGCCCCTGAGTGGAAGCCGAACAGGCTGATGGCTGCGGCGACCGCCAGCTCGAAGAAGTTCGATGCCCCGATCAGCGCCGAGGGGCCGGCTACGCAGTGCTTCTCGCCCGACCATCTGTTGAGAAGATAAGCGAGACCCGAGTTCAGATAGACCTGAATGAGGATCGGCACGGCAAGCAGCGCGATGACGCCCGGCTGGGCAATGATCTGTTCTCCCTGAAAGCCGAAGAGCAGGATGAGTGTAGCGAGCAGCGCTACCAGCGACAGCGGGCCAAGACGTGCCAGCAGCCTGTCCAGCGCATCCGCCGAACCCCCGGCCAGCAACGCACGACGGATAACCTGCGCAACGACAACCGGAATGACGATGTAGAGCGCGACCGACAGGACCAGCGTATCCCACGGCACGGTGATAGCGGACAGACCGAGCAGCAGGGCGACGATGGGCGCGAAGGCGACAATCATGATCGCGTCATTCAGCGCTACCTGGCTCAGCGTAAAATGCGGCTCACCTTTGGTGAGGTTCGACCAGACGAACACCATGGCTGTGCAGGGAGCCGCCGCCAGCAGGATGAGGCCGGCGATATAGCTGTCTATCTGCGTTTCCGGAAGCAGGGGTCGAAACAGCCAGCCGATGAAGAACCAACCGAGCAGCGCCATCGAGAAGGGCTTGATCGCCCAGTTGATGAACAGCGTAACGCCGATACCACGCCAGTGCTGACCGACCTCTCTCAAGGCGGCGAAATCGATTTTTAACAGCATCGGGATGATCATCAGCCAGATGAGAACCGCAACCGGCAGATTGACCTTTGCCACTTCCAGCGCACCGATGGCCTGGAACACTGCCGGAAAAGCATGACCGAGCGCCACGCCGACAACAATGCACAGGGCGACCCAGAGGGTGAGATATCTTTCGAAGGTCGACACGATGCTCAGCCTTTACCGTTACCGGAGGTAGCGCCTTCCAGGGCGCCGATTTCCTTCAGCTTCGCCTGAAGCGCGAGCTTATCCAGAGAGGACAGAGGCAGATTGACGAAGGCGGCAATGCGATTTTTCAGAAAACGGGCGGCTTCGGCAAAGGCCTGCAGCTTTTCAACCTCGGTGCCTTCCACGGCAGCCGGATCCTCGATGCCCCAATGCGCCGTTGCCGGATGACCAAGCCAGACCGGGCAGGCTTCCCCTGCTGCATTATCACAGACAGTGAAGATGAAATCGAATACGGGCGCGCCCTGTTCCGCGAACTCATCCCAGCTTTTCGAGCGAAACCCTTCATGCGGGTAGTCCAGCGCCGCAAGCGTTTTCAGGGCCAGCGGATGGACTTCGCCCTTGGGCTGGCTGCCGGCGGAAAAGGCACGGAAACGCCCCTGCCCTTCTTTCTGGAGAATGGCCTCGCCCAGAATAGAGCGCGCTGAATTGCCCGTGCAGAGGAACAGCACGCTATAGATTTTTTCGGTCATGATATCCGGTCTCTAGCAGGTCTTGGTGTTTGCACCCGGCGCGCAGCAGGGCGTGAGTTCGGCGATGATGGGAGCACAGATCTGGGAGTTTCCGCCGCAGCAATCTTTCAGCAGAAACAATGTCACGGCACGCAATCCATCGAGATCGGCGCGATAGATGATGGAGCGGCCCTGACGTTCGGCCAGAACCAGACCAGCCTGCGACAGCGTGGACAAATGGGCGGACATGGTGTTTTGCGGCACATCCAGCGCTTTGGCAATTTCACCCGCCGCCATGCCCTCCGGTTCTCTGGAAACCAGGAGCCGGAAGGTTTGCAGCCGCGTGGACTGCGCCAGTGCGCCAAGCGCATCAATTACGTTTTTCTCATCCATATATCCGGATTAATGGATATGTTTGGGCGTGTCAATGCTGAAAGCGAGGAAGGCGACTCGTGGTAGCGCCAGTTTATTCATAAAGGGCTTTCAGCGAGTTTCCGTCATGCTCGGGCTTGTCCCGAGCATCTACAAACGCTTGATTTTGTTGGACGTCAGTAGATCCTCGGCACAAGGCCGAGGATGACGTCGCGGGTGGTAGGCAGAATTGTCAGCAGTCTGAGGCGCCGCGCAGGCGCCTCCAAACCCTTGCTCAAGCCGCGGCTTTCTTGCCCGACTTTGCCCAGTCCATGTAAAGCTCCAGTGCCTTGCGAGCGATGGGGCCTTCCTGGAACTGCTGGTCGTCCAAGCGGTTGATCGGCACGATCTTGGAATAGTTGCCGGAGGTGAAGATCTCGTCGGCGGCCTTGAAATCCTCCACCGTCAGCGTGCATTCGCGCACATCGTGACCGGCGGCGCGCAACAGGCCGATGACGCGCGAACGGGTGATCCCTGAGAGGAAGGTGCCATTGGCAACCGGCGTCATGATGACACCGTCCTTGACCATGAAGATGTTGGAGGACGCCGTTTCCGCCACATTGCCGTTCATGTCGCGCATCAGGGCATTGTCGAAACCGCGGTTCTTTGCCTCGATGATCGCGCGCCCGCTATTGGGGTAGAGGCTGCCGGTCTTGGCGGATGTCATGGCGACTTCCGGGTTCGGCCGGCGGAAGGGCGATACCGTCAGCGAACTGGGCTGGGCGGTATGCATGGGTGCTTCGAACAGGCAGAGCGCGAAGCGGGTGGATTCCGGATCGGCAGCGACGACGGAGAAGGGCGAACCATGCTCGGCCCAATACATGGGCTTGATGTAGATGGCGGTCTTTCCATCGAACTTCTTCACGCCTTCCAGCGCCAGATGCTCGATTTCTTCCGGCGTCTTGGTGGGCTTCATGCCCATGTTGATGGCGGAGCGATTGACGCGCTGGCAATGCAGATCGAGATCCGGCGAGATGCCGTCGAACCAACGCGCGCCGTCAAACACCGTGGAGCCCAGCCACATGGCATGCGATGTCGGGCCGATGAGCGGCGGGTTACCGCTGATCCATTCGCCATCGACGAAGGTCCAGGTGGTGCTGCGGGGCGCTGTGTTGACGGACATTTTTCTTCTCCTCGGATACCGTTTTCACGCCACTGAATGCCCGTGAGACGGGAGGGTCAAGAATTTTTTGCCGCTGATTTTTTGATTGAAAGAAAATTGCGCCAAAGCGGAAAATCCGGACATTTCCCGCCTCCATCGGTCAGGCGCACACATAGACCTATCAGCCTGAGTGATCGATCACCATCACGGCTGGCGCTGATGCTGTTGCGGCTGCGGCAGGAGTGGAGAATCCTGGCCGGAGTTCTGGCCGGATATTCTTGCCGAGCTGAACTGGCGGTCGATCATCGGGATACTCATGACAATGGCGATGAGAGCCACAAGCAACAGGAACCAGGTAATACGCATAGGCCTCGTTTCTCATTCATCGAACACGCGTCTTCGCATGCTTATGCGGCACAAATTCGGTGCTTGCCATGCGTTGCGTCAAATGCCACCTCATTCGACGCGGCCATGCTCCGCCAGAAAATCGAGAAGTGCGCGGATACGCGAGGGAAGCGGGCCTTTCTGGCCGACATAGACGGCGTAGAATTCTTCGCGGTCGCCCGGATTGAACTCCTCCAGCAGAGGCACGAGTCGCCCCGCCCGGATATCGTCCGCCACCACGAACGAGCCCATGCGCACGATGCCTATTCCCGCCAGCGCGAGTTGGCGCATGCCTTCGCCATCATTGACCTGCACGCGACCGGATGGGGTGACGGCGATTTCGATATCTCTCTCGCGGAACGGCCAGTCGCGGACACTACGGCTATAGCCGAATCGGAGAAGATTGTGCCGGGAGAGCTCATCCGGGTGGAGCGGGGTTCCATGCCGCTCCAGATAGGCGGGAGACGCCGCCACCGTGAGACGGGTCTCGCCCAGCTTGCGGGCAATGAGACTGGAACTCTTCAGCGGGCCGGTGCGAACCGCGATATCCGTGTGGTCGGCCATCAAGTCTACCACCGTATCGGTCTGGGCGATATCGAGCGTTACGCCCGGAAAGCGTGCCAAAAACTTCGGCAGAAGCGGATTGAGCCGGTGTGCCAGATAGACGGAACTGGTGTTGAGGCGAATGCGGCCCACCGCTTCCACGGCAGAAGCCGCGGCACGTTCCGCATCCTCGATACTGGCGAGAATGGAGGCGGATCGCTCGTAGAACTCCCGGCCCTCCGGCGTCAACCGGAACTGGCGCGTGGAACGGTTGATCAGCCGAACATTCAGGCGGCTCTCCAGACGAGAGATCAGCTTGCTGACGGCAGACGGCGTCAGGGAAAGTGCGCGCGCAGCAGCTGAAAAGCCGCCCTGCTCCACCACGGCCACATAGACCTCCATTTCCGCCGAGCGGTTGACATCCAGTCGCGCCATTTGTGCCTCTATGTCACAGGTGATGTTCTATCCGGCATTCTAGTTCACAAGAACCAGCAAGGCTATCTCCCGGACATCCTTTCATTCGAACAATAGGAAGTTCGATTATGCCTATCGCTCTCTACGCCCTGACTGCGGGCGCCTTCGGAATCGGGGTCACCGAATTCGTGATCATGGGATTGCTGCGGGAAATCGGGGCTGACCTTAGCGTATCCATTGCGCAGGCCGGACTGCTAATTTCCGGCTACGCTCTTGGCGTGGTCTTCGGTGCGCCTATCATGACAATCCTGACTGCGCGCATGCCGCGCAAGCGCGTACTTCTCGGCCTGATGGTCATCTTCATCATCGGCAACATTGTCTGCGCCATTGCCCCCAGCTATTCGCTGATGATGGTAGCCCGCATGGTGACGGCGCTTGCGCACGGCACCTTCTTCGGCGTCGGCTCCGTGGTGGCAACCAGCCTCGTTGCAGAAAACAAGCGTGCCAGCGCCATTGCGGTCATGTTTACCGGCCTGACGGTTGCGAACGTCCTGGGCGTTCCGTTCGGCACCTGGCTTGGCCAGACACTGGGCTGGCGCTCCACCTTCTGGGCCGTAAGTCTCGTGGGCATCGCCGCGTTGCTGGTCATCGCCGCCCTGTTGCCGAAGGACGACCAAGCACCTGACGTCACAGACTGGCGGGCGGACCTGCGTGCCATTGGCCGCCTGCCGGTTCTGCTGGGCCTTGCCACGACGGTGTTCGGCTATGCCGGTGTCTTTACCGTTTTCACCTATATCGCGCCGCTTCTGACACAGGTGGCCGGTCTTTCGGACAGCGCCGTCTCGCCCATTCTTCTCGTATTCGGCGGCGGCATGATCATCGGCAATATTCTGGGTGGAAAACTGGCTGATCGCAATCTCGGCAGGACATTGACGGTCACGCTGATCGCGCTTGGCCTGTCGCTCGGGCTCATGCCGCTCTTCTTCGCCTCGGGCTGGTCCAGCGTGCTGATCGTTGGCCTGACCGGCATCGCCGCCTTTGCCACCGTTGCGCCGCTGCAAATGTGGGTGATGGGCAAGGCGAAGGGTGCAGGCGAAGTGCTAGTGTCCAGCTTCAACATTGCCGCCTTCAATCTGGGCAATGCACTGGGCGCCTGGGCCGGTGGCTATGCCATCGACCATGGGCCGGGTCTGGCCGCCGTGCCCTATGTCGCGGTTGTTTTCCCGGTGCTTGCCGTAATCGTTGCGTGGCTTGCCATGCGCGGCAGCCAGGATGCGCCCGAGGTTGCCGTTGCGAGACCCACGGCTTGACCTGACGGATCTGGAACCCAAGTTACAACGGGTTCCATTCCGGCCTTCCGAAAGGCCCCTTTTTCACCACCATGTTTGACGAGGTACATATGATTGAGACCGTTACCGCCAATGGCGCCAACATCCCGGCGCTCGGCTTCGGCACTTTCCGCATGCCGGGCGAAGATGTCATGCGCGTCGTTCCCAAGGCGATCGAGCTTGGCTTCCGCCACATCGATACGGCGCAGATCTATGGCAACGAGGCCGAGGTCGGCGCTGCCATCCAGCAATCCGGCGTGGCCCGCGGCGACATTTTCCTGACCACCAAGGTCTGGGTCGACAAATTTGCACCCGATGCCTTTGCCGCATCCGTGGATGAAAGCCTGAAGAAGCTGAAGACGGACCATGTGGACCTGCTTCTGCTGCACTGGCCGCAAAGCGATGTGCCGCTGGCCAGCCGCATGGAGAGCCTCAACGCCGTCAAAAAGGCGGGCAAGGTGCGCAATATCGGCATTTCCAACTTCAACATCGCCATGATGGAGGAAGCGGCAAAGCTTTCGGATGCGCCGATCGCCACCAACCAGGTGGAACTCCACCCCTATCTCGACCAGTCGAAACTGCTGGAAGCGGCCCGCAAACACGGCATTTCCCTGACCGCTTACTATCTGATGGCGGATGGCCGCGTGCCGAAGGACGAGGTGCTGAAAGACATCGGCTCGCGCCATGGCAAGACGGCGGCACAGGTGGCGCTGCGCTGGGCCGTACAGCAGAAGGATGTCATCGCGCTGTCCAAAACGGCGACCGTGGAGCGCCTTCAGGAGAATTTCGACATCTTCGATTTCGATCTGACGGACGCGGAAATGGGCGAGATTTCAAAGCTTGCCAAGCCCGACGGCCGCATCGTCAACCCCGGTCACCTGCGCCCGCCCCATTGGGATTGAGCGGGGGAGCGGTCGATCTCACTTCACGTAGTGATATCGGCACTGAATGATTTGCAGGCGCTGGTCTTCTCCGGCGCCTGCAACATTATAAACAATGCGATGGTCCGCAGTGATGCGGCGGGACCAGAAACCGGAGAGACTGCCTTTCAACGGTTCCGGCTTACCTATCCCGGAAAAGGGCGACCGTTTCATGTCCTTGATCAGTTGATGGATGCGCAGGACCACTGCCTGATCACTCTCAACCCAGAATTCATAATCAGCCCAGGCCTGTTCGGTCCAGACCAGTTTCATTCGCCGGTCGGATCCCGCTCGATCACCTTGCCCCCAGCCAACTGCTCCATGCTCTCACGCAGGCGATCCGCGTTCGCAGGGTTGGAGAGAAGATGCAGCGTCTCCTGCATGCTCTCAAATTCGCCTTCCGCGATGACGACCACGGATTCCGCTCCCTGACGCGTCACCAGAAGCGGCGCTCGCGATTCGAGCACCGCATCAAAATGCGAGGCGAAGTTCTGTCGGAATTCCGTGAAGCGAACGTGAGGCATAGGTCACCTTTTTATGTACAGAAATCTGTACATATATTATGGCAACACGTCAACGCAGGAAGTGGTAGGCCAGGTACACCGCGATGAGAAGAACGGCCGCGATGCCGGTGATGAGGCTGAGGCGTTTTTCGATGAAGTGGCGCATTTCCTCGCCATAGCGGTTCAGAAGCCAGGCCAGCGCAAAGAAGCGCGCGCCACGAGCGACAATGGCCGAGACGATGAACCAGAACAGGCTGAAATTTGCGACGCCCGAAAGAATGGTCACCACCTTGATGGGTGGCAGATGCGCGGCACCGGAGGTGACGAGCAGCAGGAGGATCGTTTCCCAGTTCACGGACGCGGCCAGTTCATCAAAGGTATCGAGCTTGCCGTAGAGAGCGAGAACCGGCTTTGCGATCGTCTCGAACGCGTAATGACCGATCATCCAGCCCAGGATTCCGCCCAGCACCGATGCCGCCGTTGCGATGGCCGCATAGAGATAGGCGCGCTTTGGCCTCGCCAGTACCATGGGTACGAAAAGCACATCGGCGGGCACGAGGAAGAAGGAACTTTCCACGAAGGCGATGATGGCGAGCCACCACGCGGCAGCCTTGCGGGCAGCGAGCGCCATGGTCCAGGCGTAGAGTTTGCGCAGCATGGGAATTCCTCGAAGAATGACCCCGCCGCCTTAGAGGGTGATGAACGGCGTTGCAAGGTGATTGCCCCTGACGATGGGACTTGCCAAAGATTGGAAGCCACACTACCTTTCAGTGGAAAGGATTGAGCACAATGGTTTCGCCAGAAAGAGAAAACTCGTCAACCGCCAGTGTCGTGGTGTCAAAAGCGGTGCTGCGCGCCTGCGAGCGGCTGGAAATACGGGGGCGTCTGCTGGGTCGCATTCTGGGCCTATCCGAGGCCTCGATCTCGCGCCTCAAGCGCGGTGACCTGACACTTTCACCGGAGGAGAAGTCGTTCGAACTGGCCCTGTTGTTCATCCGCCTATTTCGCTCGCTGGATGCCATCACCGGGGGCGACGAAGGCGTGGCCCGCGCCTGGATGCGCAACGAAAACAGCGCGCTCGGTGGCGTGCCGATCGACCGTATTCTCACGATTGCAGGTTTGACCGATGTCCTTGCCTATCTGGACGCCCGACGCGCTCTCGTCTGAAGCACAGCCCATCGAGGGCCGCTTCTGGCGACTGGTGGAAGCGCAGCATCAGGTATCGACCATGAAACTGGTGGATACGGTGGATGAACAGGCGCTTCTGGAAAGCCTGCTGGAGGCCACAAAGCCCGTTCTTCCGCCGGAGGCAATCGGACTGGACTATCTGCTGGCCACGCCGTTTCGCTACGGTGCGATCTACCCCCATGGCTCCCGCTTTCGCCGTGCGGGCCGAACTCCGGGCGTCTTCTACGCAGCCAAAGCCGTATCGACCGCTGTGGCGGAGATGGCATTTTACCGACTGTTGTTCTTTGCCGAATCTCCGCTGACGCCACTTCCGGCGAATGCTGCCGATTATACTGCCTTTGCAGCTGAGATCAGCACGCAGGCAGGTCTCGACCTTTCAGCGCCGCCACTGTCCGAGGACGATCTGCTCTGGACGCATCCGACAGAGTACAGCGCCTGTCAGACGCTGGCGGATAGCGCACGAACGGCAGGCATCGAGGCTCTCTTGTACCGCTCGGTGCGCGATCCGGCCCGTGGCATGAACATCGCGCTCCTGACGGCCAAAGGCTTTGCGAAGCGCGAGCCGGTGGAGCGCCAGAGCTGGCGCATTCATTTCTCCGCCCGCCATGTGCAGGCGCTTTGCGACTTCCCGCGCCAGCGCATCGGTTTTCGGCTGGATGATTTTGCGCAGGATCCGCGGATCGCCAGCCGCCTCACCTGATCCTGGCCATTCCCTGCCGCAGCGCCTCGGAGCCGCCCTCACCCAGATCCTCATCCACCTGTGCGTGGGTTGCCGTCCAGATCGGCAAAGCGCGCTGAAGAAGAAGCAGCCCCTCCTCCGTCAATTTCAGCAGCCGGCTGCGGGCATCCTTAGGGTCGGTCAAGACATCGATCAGCCCTCGCCGCTGCAAGGGTTTCAGGGCTGCCGTCAGAGTGGTGCGGTCCATATCCAGTACCGAGGCGACCGAACTCATCGTTGCCGGTTGCGGCCTGTTCAGGGACATCAGCATGGAAAACTGCCCGTTTGTGAGACCGACGGGCCGCAGGGCATTATCGAACCGGCGCGCCAGGGCACGTGCCGCCCGCTGCGCATGCAGACACAGGCAGGTATCGCGAACATGAATGGTTGTCGAAAAAGGAATCACAACTTCATTTGACATGGCTTATATATGTTGATATCAACCTATTTGTCAAGATGATCCAGTCTGAGGAGGCAGCGATGGAGCATGCAGTGGCAAGCCGCGAGGAATGGCTGGAGGCGCGCAAGCAGCTTCTGGTTCGCGAAAAGGAAATGACCCGTCTGCGTGATGCCATCAACCGCGAGCGGATGGCGCTGCCCTGGGTGAAGGTGGAGGAGGATTACCGTTTTCAGACGCCGACGGGCGAGAAGAGCCTCAGCGACCTGTTCGACGGACGCAGCCAGCTGATCACCTATCACTTCATGTTCGGGCCGGACTGGGAGGCAGGGTGCGAGGGCTGCTCCTTCCTCGCCGATCATCTGGACGGCACGCTTGCGCATCTGAACCACCATGATGTGACACTGGTGTGCGTATCGCGCGCGCCGCTGGAGAAGATCGAAGCCTACAAGCGCCGCATGGGCTGGAAATTCCCCTGGGTGTCATCCTTCGGATCGCGCTTCAACTATGATTTCGGCGTGTCGTTCACACCCGAACAGCTCGCATCAGGCTCTGTCTTCTACAATTTCCGTGAGACCCCGACGCCGCAGGCGCATGACGAACTGCCCGGTCAATCCGCCTTCTATCGTGATGGGCAGGGCCAGATTTTCCATACCTATTCGTCCTATGCGCGCGGCGGCGAGGAATGGCTGGCGACCATGATGATCCTCGATACGGCACCGCTTGGCCGCAATGAAAGCGAAACGATGAACTTCATCAAGCGCCATGACGAATATGAGACGGCGCCGAAAACCGGTGGCTGCTGCCATTAACAGACTACGGGAGGAGACCGACATGATGGAAATGCCGCAACCCCGCGAGGAACACGCGTTTCTCAATCGGCTCGTCGGACGCTGGCAGGTGTCAGCGGCCGAGATGTCTGACGGATCGGACTGGGTCGAGACCGTGCGCTCTCTGCATGGCATATGGTTTCTGGCGGAGGGCCAGGGCCGGATGCCCAACGGGCAGGAAGCGACCACCCAGCTGACGCTCGGGCATGATGGAAGGACCGGTAAATACACCGGAAGCTGGATCGGCAGCATGATGGAACACATGTGGGTGTATGAAGGGGAGCTTTCCGCCGATGGCCAGAGCCTGAGCCTCTACACCAACGGCCCGAGTTTCGGTGATCCCGCTGTCATGCAGGATTATCGGGAGCAGATTACCTTCACGGATGATGACACCCGTGTCTTTACCTCCAGCGCCCGCCAGCCGGATGGAAGCTGGAATGAGTTCATGCGGGCCGAGTACCGCCGCCTTTCCTGAAATTCCCCTGCCCCACAAGAGGAGATGACATGCCATCGACAGCCCATGGAAAATTCATCTGGTGCGAATTGATGACCACCGACATGCAGGCCGCCAGCGATTTCTATGCAAAGGTCGTGGGCTGGAGTGCCAAACGCATGCCCATGCCAGGGGCGGACAGTTTCGAATACGGTATTTTCGATACGCGCGCAGGTGACGAGGACTGCGGTGTTGCGGGCTTCATGACAATCCCACCCGAGATGGCAGGCCATATGCCGCCGAACTGGACCGGCTATGTGGGCGTGGACGACGTGGATGAGACTGTCCGGCAATTCGAAGCCGAAGGCGGTTCCGTTCGCCGGCCAGCAGAAGACATTCCCGATGTCGGTCGCTTTGCCGTGGTGGCCGATCCGCACGGGGCGGTGATCTGCATCATGACACCCAAGCCAATGGACAACCCGCCGCCCATGGCTGCCATGGGAACGCCGGGGACATTCGGCTGGCACGAGCTTTATGCGGGTGAGGCGCAAGAGGCGCTCGCCTTCTATGGCAAGGTTTTCGGGTGGGCGCTGGATCACGCCATGGATATGGGCGACATGGGCAAATACCTGATCTTTGCCCATAACGGCCAGCCGATCGGCGGGATGATGACAAGGCCGCCGCAGGTGCCGGTGCCGTGCTGGGCCTATTACGTGAACGTGCCTTCCGTGCAGCAGGCCGTGACCACCATCGAAGCGTCTGGCGGCAAGGTCATCTTCGGGCCACAGGAAGTGCCGGGTGGCAGCTTCATCATCAATGCCATCGATCCGCAAGGCGCGCATTTTTCGCTGGTGTCTGCCGGATCGTAAGGCGAACCATGGCCGCCGCAAACGCGTTCGGCGGCCATGACTTTATCAGCCGATCGAGATGGTGCGGTCGCAGGTCTTTTCGATCAGCGCCGTATCGTGGCTGACGAGCAGCAGAGCGCAGCCGCGTTCACGCGCCAGTTCCACCAGAAGCTCCACGGTTTCCTGCTGCGTGATGAGATCGAGCCGCGACGTTGGTTCATCGGCAAACAGGAAAACGGGATCGAGCAGCAACACCCGCAGCAGGGCGAAACGCTGCAATTCTCCGCCGGAGACCTGATCCGGCCGGCGATCCAGCAGATGTTCTGCAAGCCGCAAACGCTGCATCAGGGGTGCGATGCGCACCTCTTCCAGCCTATGCAGAGCCACGAGATCGGCAAGGCTTTGCTTGAGTGTGGCCCGCGCCGGAAAGGCCGCTGGTGGATCCTGATAGAGCTTCTGGTAGCGATGGATCGAGATCCCGGTTGCCCGCTGCACCTGACCCGCATCCGGTTTCAGCAGGCCAAGGAGAATGTCACCCAGCGAGCTTTTGCCGGACCCGCTCGGTCCCGTCACCCCGATGATCTCACCCGGACGGATCGTGAGATCGACGCCGGAAAACAGCTGCTTGCCGCCGCGTGTCTTGCCTATGCTTTTCGCCTCAAGAATCGGCGCGCCTGCGCTGGATGTTTCGACATCCAGTGTCTGCCAGTTTTCAGGATCGGCGGCGATCAGACGCCTGGTATAGTCATGCGCCGGATGCGCCAGAACCTCCAGCGCCTCCCCCTGCTCCACGATCCGGCCTTCCAGCATGACGGCGAGATCGCCGCCCATCTGGCGGGCAAGTGCCAGATCATGGGTAATCACCAGCACGCATCCGCCTGCCCTCACCTCCCGCATCAGAAGGTCGATCACCTCATCGCGGCGGGTAACATCCAGCCCCTTGGTCGGTTCATCAGCAATGACGATGCGCGCACCGCCCGCCCGGGCTGCGGCAAAGGCCACGCGCTGCGCCATGCCGCCAGACAATTGGCCCGGAAGCTTTCGCCTCGCCTCCGCGACACCCAGTTGCTGAAGGTCGCGCGTGGCAGACCTGCGGGCCACATCACTCTCTTCGTTGCGCAGGAAACGATAGCCTTCCTCCACCTGCGCTTGCGCCGCCATGATAGGGTCCAGCGCCAGCCACGGCTCCTGCGGCAGGATGCTGACCTTTCGCCCCCAGAGCCGCTTCTGGCTGCCGGGACGGCCAAGATCGAGCGTTTCACCCTCGATGCTGAGCTGGCCGGACGCCATCAAACCCTCTGGCAGCAGCCCCATGACCGCCTGCGCCAGCAGGCTTTTGCCTGATCCGGTTTCGCCCAGAATGGTGAAGGGACGGCCCGCTTCCAGCGCAAAGGAAAAGGGCTGTACCAACTGTGCCTCTGTCGTATGGACGGCTGCATCCCGCACTTCCATCAGCGTGCTCATGCCGTTTCCTTTCCGGAATCTTGCCTGCCCGCCAGCAATTGCAGGGCCAGAACCATCAGGAAAATCACGGCGATGGGCTGCAGCAGCGCATGCGGTGCTTCCTCATAGTAAGGCAGAAGCTCGATCATCATGAGCCCGAGTTCAGGCGTGGGCGGACGAACGCCGACGCTGACGAAACCAAGTGCGGCAATGGCCATGATCGCGGAAGCAGCACCGAATGCACCGAGCCGCAGGAGGATAGCCGAGATTTCCGGCCAGACATGTCGCTTGAGAATATAGAGCGGACCGAAGCCCAGAAGGCGCGAGGCTTCCACCGCAGGTGAATTGAGGATGGGACGTGCCAGTGCCCTCGTCACGCGGAAATATTCGATCCACAGCACCAGCGAAATGCCAAGGTAAAGCATGGCCGGATTATCCGGCACGATGGCCGTGAGCATCAGGACAAGCAGAAGGCCGGGCAATGCCAGAAGCGATTCCGACACGGCACCGATGGCTCGATCAATGAAGCCGCCGCGCCATGCTGCCAGAACGCCAAGCAGGATGCCCGGCACCATGGCCGTGACGACCGAAAGCAGCGCCAGCCCCAGCGATAGACGCAAGGCCGCAGCCAGCCGTGCAGCCATGGAGCGGCCCAGATGATCGTAACCGAACCATGCGGCAGAGGATGGCGGCTGTAGCGAAAGCCGCAGGCTCTGCTTCAGCGGATCGGCGCCGCCAATGATCAACGGCAAGCAAGCAAAGACCACGAGACCTGCGAGTATGAAGAGGCCAAGCGACTTGCGCAGGGAGAACCGCAAGGCGGGAGTTTGCGTGGAAACGAGACTGCTCATGCATCCCTCCGGCGCGGATCGATGATGTAGCAAAACCCGTCGACCGCCGCATTCAGAACCACGAACATCAGGCCCATGACCAGGGCGGCGCCCTGAATGACAGGCACATCGCGCCCGAAGATGGCATGCACCAGCGCGTGGCCAATGCCCGGCCAGGCAAACAGGGTTTCCACCACGACGACGCCTTCCACCAGATAGATGAACTGCACACCAAGATAGGTGACGATGGGCACCGCCACATTGCGCAGGCCATGGCGGCGAAAGACCTGCCATTCCGGCAGGCCCTTGGTACGGGCAAAGCGGTAGAACTGCGATTGCGCCACCTCTGCCATGGCATCCCGCGCCACCTGAGCGGACACAGCCGCAAGCCCGAGCGCCAGCGTGAAAGCTGGCAGGACAAGATGGCTGCCATGGGCATGGCCAGCCGTCGGCAACAGGTTGAGCATAAGCCCGAAGATGACGATGAGCCCCAGACCCACCACGAATTGCGGCAAAGCCCTCAACGCAGTCGATACCAGCATCAGGCCGCGATCCAGAAAGCCGCCGCGATTGAGACCGGCAAGAATGCCAAGTGGCGGGCCGATCAACAGCGATAGCAGAATGGCCGAGACAGCCAGTTGAAGCGTATGGCCAAGCTGCATCACAAGCTCATCCCAAACCGGCTCCCCGCTGACCAGCGAGGTGCCGAGATCGAGTCGCACCAGATCATAGAGCCACAGACCGAAGGCCTCGATGGCAGGTCTGTCGAGATCCAGTTCGGCAACCACTTTTGCTGCCGCCGCGCTATCCACGACATCATAGCCATAGCGCCCCGCGGCGATGCGATACGCCACATCGCCGGGCAGAAGCCGGATCATGATGAAGGTCAGGAGCCCCACCGTGAAGGCAACCAGAACCGCCTGAAGCAGACGGTTTAGGATCATTCGCATCACTTGCCCCACCGCATGGTTTCAAGACCGAAGGTGCGCTCGAACGGATCGATGGCAGCCTTCTCCAGCTTTGGCGAGACGGCAACTGTCTGCTGATACCAGGCAACGGGGATGACCGGCAGGTCTGCCTGGATCGCCGCAACCGCCTGATGACGAAGCGTCTCGCCTTGGCTGGCATCGGCAATGCGCGTCAGCCCGTCGAGCGCCTGCTGGAAGCTTGCGTTCGTCCAGTTCATCGCGCCCCAATCGCCACCCGTCGGGCCGTAATCGGAGAGCATGGTGCCGATCGGATCCGGCACGAGGGCGAAGTTGCGCGCCATCAGCCCCAGTTCCAGCGTGCCGTTCTGGTGCCTGGCGGGGATTTCGCTGGAATTGGTCGAATTGATCGTCACCTCGACGCCGATTTCTTTCCACTGCTCCTGCAGGACCGCCGCCAGCAGAGGCAGTTCGGGGCGATCCGGATAGGTGGTGAGGGTCAGCGCGAAACGCTTGCCATCCTTGACCAGAATGCCATCGGGGCCCTTTTTCCACCCAAGGCTGGCGAGCAGGCCCTCAGCCTTTTCCGGATCGTAGCTGAGCGGAGAAAGGGATGCATCATGCCAGATGCCAAGGCTTGGCGGGAAAAGCTGCGTGGCCGCTGCGGGATAACGCAGGATGGCGGTGGCGAGACCTTCACGATCTATGGCAAGGCTCAAAGCCTCGCGCGCCTTCACATCGCTCAGGAAAGCATGGCCGGCATTGAGCTTGATCAGCACGCTGCGGGGAATGGACACCGAAAGCAGCTTCACCTTGTCGCTCTTGGCAAGGCGGGTACGGCTGGCCGGATCGAGGTTGAAGACATAATCCGCGTCACCGCTTTCGGCCATCAGGGCGCGGGTTTCAGCGCGGCTGACGGACAGATAGCGGGCCTGCTCGATCTCAGGCTTTGCGCCCCAATAGCCATCGAAGCGCTCGACCGCGAGGCTTTGCGGTGCTTCCAGCTTTGTCAGCTTGAAGGGGCCGCTGCCGATGATGGATTTGACATCAGCGCCAGCATAGGATGCGGGCGCGAGGATCTGGGCACGGCTTTCGGCGAGGAAAGCCAGAAGCGGCGCGAAAGGCTTCGAAAGCGTGATCTTCACCACCGCCTCGCCTTCTGCCGTGATGGCCTCAATCGGCGCCTTGCTGAGAAGACCCGGCTTGGCGCGGGCAATGTTGAGCGCGGAGGCAACCGCTTCTGCCGTCAGCGCGGACCCATCATGGAAGCGGACATTCGGCTGAAGCGTGAAGGTCCACGTCTTGCCGTCTTCCGAAACAGTCCACTGCCTGGCCAGTGCGGGGACAGGATTGCCCTGCGCATCCGCCTCGACCAGCGTTTCCACAATCGCCATGCGCAGGAAAACATCACCGGATTTTGCCGGATCGAGACCGGTGATCTCGAAGGGCGCAACCACATCCACCACGCGATCTTCCGCCGCGAAGACCGATGAATTTGCAAAGAGAAGACTGACAGCAACGCCTGCCATGAGGTTTCTGAACATGAGTCACCATAAATGTTATACAATTACATTGCTCATAAACAGCAAATCAGGCGTTGTCCATGGGGTGAAATCCGGGAAAATGTGGATGGCGATTGCGGACTGTCAGTCCTGGCGCAGCTTCACCGTCACGCCCTTGGCCGCAAAGAAGGCCAGTCCCGAAAGACAGGCGGACGCACCCCAGAGATAGAAGATCGCAGATGTCGGGGTCTGTGCCGAAAGCTGGGCCTGCGCGCCAAACAGGGATGCCAGCCCGCCGATGACGCTGGAGCCGAAGACGAAGCCGCTGGTTTCCAGCGAGGGCAGAAGGGCACTTGTCGTCATGCGGTGTTCGGGATCCGCATCTTCGATGACGGCATGGCTGGCACTGGCAAAAGCCATGGCAAAGCCTACGCCGTTGAACACCTGACCGACGAGAACCAAAGGCAGGACGAGCGTGTAAAGCCCGCTCGAGACGAGGGCCGCGCCACAGATCTGCAAAAGCGGACCAATGCGCATGATGCGCTGGCGCATGGCCAGATTGTCGATCCCGCCGATGGGTATGGCCGCCACGCTCCAGCTCATCGACAGCGTGATGAGAACCAGCCCGACCTTGACCGGAGCAAGCCCCAGCCGGTGATGCAGCGTATAGGCGAGGAATACGGTGGAGACGCTTTGCGCGCTCATCATCAGAAACAGCAGCCAGCTGCCGCAGCCGACCGTGGACGAGACGGTGAACAGGCGCGGCGGGATGAGCCTGTGCGGCGTCACGGGCGTCTCGGCGCGTTTCTCCTTCGGCAGGGCAAAGGGCATGACGATGAAGAACAGGGCAACAACCGGAACACTGACCGCCAGCGCTGCGCGCCAACCCACATGCTCTACCGTCAGCCCACCCGCGAACGGCCCCAGCACGGCGGCTGCGGCCCAGAGCACGGCCTCCACGGCAAAGATGCGTGGCACAAGTTTTGGCGGAAAGAGATCGGCAATCAGCGAATAGGACAGAGCGACAATCCAGCCATCGGCCAGCCCCTGCGCGACACGACCCGCCAGCAGCATGGGCGCATTGAGGGCGGTGAACTGGATGAAGATTCCCACCAGATAGATGACCCCTGCCCCGGAGAGCGCCAGGCGCGCGCCGAACCGTCGCCGCAATGGCGAGGCTGACAACCCGCCGACAATCACAAAGGCAAAGAAGGCCGCATAGACAAATGGCAGGAAGGCAATGCCGCCCAGCGCCTCCAGTGCAATGGGCAGAACCGGGGCAATCGCCACCTCGTTGAAGGCGTGCAGGCCGATACCGGCTGAAATGGCAAGCAGACGCAGACCGTAAGGCGCACCAAGAATCTGACGCCAGCCGGTAGCGGTCGGCTCATCATCTTCAGGCGCTGTTCGGTGAGAGGATTGCTGATCCATGCCATGTCTCCACCCCTCAGCACTTAGAACAAGGGGCAGAAAGGTGTAGAGCCGGAACCTGCCGCAAGGTCAATGAAATTGGTGCGATGGGGTCAGCCTATAAGGGTGCCAAGCCGTGCCAGAACTTCATCCATGATTGCATCCGGAACGGCTTCGACACGCCGACCATGACGCGCACCGATGTCTAACGCACGCGGCTGATCACACCGAATGACACCGGTGGTGCGCGTGCCGACACCCATCAAGGACACCGTAAAGCCTGCGACGCGTGCAAAGTTTCCGCCGCTGGTGATCGGCAATACGATCGGTGTGCGCGTCAGTCGATTGAAGGCTGCGGGAGAGACGATCAGCACGGGACGCGTGCCCTGCTGCTCATGACCCGATGTCGGGTCAAGCGAGACGATGAAGATGTCGCCGCGGTTCATCAGAGCAACTCGTTGCCCACGGGTTCGGCATCAAGCCATTCTCTGTCTTCCGCAGGAGGAGCCGCTTCAGGATCACACTGCGCCAGAAGCTCTTCCAACGTATAGTTTGGCTTCGCGGCGGGTTCCACAATCAACCGCCCGTCTTCAATCAACAGTCCTACTTTCGCTCCGGAGGTCAGATGGAGCGTATCCAATAATGCAGGCGGCACCGCCAGCATTATTGAGCCGCCCACCTTACGAAGACTGGTCGTATACATGTCTTATTCCTCAAGTTATATATTTATATAACATATTGCCTGCGATATGCCAAGGCGGTTGCAAGGCCTGTCATCCGAAACCATATATTCGGCAAGAAGTCAGGATCGACCATGGCCAGAAAGCACAGGGAAAAGGTTCCCGAATGGTACAAGCCGCCGCAGGAGGTGATCTGCCCGATCTGCGGCCGTGACATTCCCGAAGACCAGCGCGACGAGCATCACCTCGTGCCGAAAAGTCGTGGCGGGCGGGTTACCCAGACCTTGCACCGCATCTGCCACCGGCAGATCCATGCCCTGTTTTCTGAAGTCGAACTTGAAACTACCTATGCCAGTGCGGAAGCCCTGCTGTCCCACCCGGAAATGGCGAAATTCGCGGCGTGGGTCGCCAGGAAGCCACCCGGATTCTTCGATGGAACCCGCCGCAGCAATCGCCGCAAGGAAAAGGGTCAGAACCGCTGGTGAGTGTCTTACAATTTGACAAAAGCCAGAAACGGGCTGCTTTTCCTGTCAATTCCCCGATGAGGTTTTGACAGCGAGGTCTGCCGCGGCTTAAGGCCCCTCATCAGATTTACCAATGAAGGATGAGCGCCATGGCCGCCGATGACGATGAATATGTGTATGACGAGGCGACCGGCGACTGGCGTCCGGCTTCGGAACTGAAAGCCGAAGCGGCGAAGGCTTCAGAAGTACGCGATGCCTCCGGCAATGTTCTCGCGGATGGCGATAGCGTCGTGCTGGTCAAGGACCTCAAGGTCAAGGGCGCCGGACAGACCCTGAAGCAAGGCACTGTTATTCGCTCCATCCGCTTGACGGACAACCCGGAAGAAATCGACTGCCGTTACGATGCGATCAAGGGTCTCGTGCTGCGGACGGAATTTGTTCGCAAGCGGTAACCGGCTTTCAAAGACCCGAAATCTCCGCCACCTTGAGCGCAAAGCCGGTGGCGGGGTGGGAGATAGCGGCACTGGTGGCCTGCAGCGACAGGCTGTGCGCCTCGGTGCGAATGCGATGTTCGTAGATGCGAACCGCCGCCCGCAGTCGCGTTGGCGGTATGAAGGCGAATTCGGAATAGGTGTGATCTATCGCCGTTCCCGCCTCATGGCGGGTCGACTGGACGGGCGCGGCAGACGGTCGGAACAGAGCGCCCGCAGGCATATCCGCCTCGGCTCCATCAAACTCGATATAGGTCTTGCCGCCCAGGACCATGGAACGGCCAAGAGGCCCAAGAACCGACCGCAACAGAGCGCGATCCCGCGCCAGCAGTACCCGCATGCCCGGAATTCCTTTCCGTGAACTGGGTGCCAGGATGAGCGGATGCGCCCTGCCCTGCTCCGCCACCACCACAAAGGCGGCGCAACCCAGCGCCTGATGATCGTGCAAAACCTGCCAATCGTTATCAGACAGCGCAACAGCTTCCGCTTCTGCCTCTTTCAGCGAGAGCAGGCGAATGCCGGATGCTGCAGGCTGCATGGAGACCATGGGCGTTGCGACGATGATCATGCCCTCGGAGTGATCGACAAAGCCGATACGTCGATTGATATCGCGCATCGAGGCAGAGGCCGTCAGATCGGTGTATTCGACATCCGTCTCGGTCAGGAGACGCCGCATGAAGAGCGTCGTTCTCCATTCATGGCCGGGAGCCAGATAGAAAGCAGCGACATTGATGCGCTTGCGAACTTTCCCGTCCGACGCCTCGGGCGCGCTCGGGATCATGAGGCAGATGCCGATATCCTGCCCTTTCAACTCCGCAATCTGGCCAATCACGCCATCGCTCCGGCCTGCTGCGTAGTTCAGCAGTTTTTGCACCGTCTCCGCCCATTCCGAATGAGACAGAGAGGGGAAACCGGCTGAAAGCAGCGCGGCAGCAGCAGAAGCCTGGGACGGATCGATTGGGCGAAGCTTCATGCAGGCGTCCGGGAGCCCACGAAGTGTTCGAGGCTTGCCAGCGTGTCGATCTGGGTGATGTCGAAATCCTCATCCGACAGATCGACGCCGAAATCGGTTTCCAGCGCCAGAAGAACCTCCGTCGCCGCCACGGAATCCAGAAGTCCCGACGAAAACAGGGGCTCAGTGCCGGTGATTTCGGCGATACCCCGCTCGCTGAGAAGGTTCATCACCATTGCCCGAATGGATGCGTTTGGCGTCTCGTTCATGTCTTTTCCTTCATTCGGCTGCATCGGATCTTGCTGCCTTTATTGCCTCTTCCAACTGCTGGAACAGGGCGCGCCGGTCGACTTTCCCGTTGATATTGACCGGCAAGCTGTTCTGGATGCGGATCTCTGATGGCACCATGTAGCGCGGCAAGGATTGCAGCATCGCCGCCTCGATCTCGCTTGCGGCTTTGTCACTACAGCAGAAGCCCACCAGCCCCTGCGCCGAGCCATCCACCACCGGCCAGGCGACAACCGCCACCACATCCGTTTCGGCGGCCGTTCGCAGATGCGCCTCCACCTCTTCCAGCTCAATGCGGTTGCCCTTGAGCTTCACCTGGTTATCGGTACGACCGAGATGATGATAGGTGCCGGTCTTATCCCGCATGCCCAGATCACCCGTCAGATACCAGCGCTTGCCACGAATAGTGCGGAAGCGATCCGCCGTCTGTTCCGGTGCGCCCAGATAACCGATTGCCAATTGCGGGCCGGACAGAGCAATTTCACCCGGAACGCCATCCGGTAGCACCTGTTGCTCGCTATCGAGGATCGCGATTTCCATGCTGTCATAGGGTTTGCCGATGGCCAGAATGCCGCGCCCCTTTGTTTCCGCGGGCGGGGTTGTCAGCCGCTGGCGCATGCAGATGACGGTGCCTTCCGTCGGGCCGTAGATGTTTTCCACCACGCCATTGGGCGTTGCTGCCGCCCAGGCTTCAGCCGCGGCCACCGGCAAAGGTTCACCGCAGAAGATGGAGAGGCGAAGGCTCGGAAAGATGCCGGGCTTCAGGGAGCCATTGCGCCGCATCATGGCAATCAGCGTTGGCACCGACATCCAGACGGTGATCTCCCGCGCCCGCACGAAGCGCCCCGGCGCCATCATTTCCAGCGAAGAGAGAATATGGAGCGAGGCACCCGCCTCCACGCAAAGAAAAAGGTTGTGCACCGTCAGGTCGAAGGTGACGTCACAGGTTTCGGCAAGGCGATCGTCCGGCGTCAGCGCCGTCCAGCTACGGCTTTCAGCAAGATAATTCGCCAGCGATCCGGCAGAGATCATCACACCCTTGGGCAGACCCGTCGTGCCGGATGTGAAGATGATATAGGCGATATCGTCGGCTTCCACGGGTAGCGGCTGGGAAAGAGGTTCAGCCTCGACCTCCGATACATGCACGATATGCTGGCCCGAGCGGGAGGGCGCGGGCTTCTTCGCGGCATCGGCAATCACGATGCAATCGGGCGCAGCAGCCAGCACATCCGGCGTTAACAGAGACGCGCCGTTGACATCGGCGACCAGCGCATCGAGCTCCATGAGGCCGAGAAGCGTGACAATGCGGCTTTCCGGCCATTTGAGATTGATGGGCACATAGGCGGCACCGGCAAAGCCAGCGGCCAGAATGCCCGCATAGGCTTCAAAACTGCGGGTTGCGAGTATACCGATCCGCTTCGGGCGTTCGCTCCGAGAGAAATGGCCCGCGAAGCGGCGGACCGCCTCCCCCATCTCGCCATAACTCACATTGCGGGTGGCATCCGAATAGAATAACCGGTCCGCATGCGCCACGGTGGACCGGAAGAAACCGCTCGCACTATTGAAGTCCACCACCAGATCCGCCTCCGCCCAGAGCCTTGGTTGCCATGAAGTTGTGAGCAGCGTTCTAGCGAGATTCCCTAAACATCACGTTTGCCGGATCCACCCGCGATACGGATCGCGGGATGACGAATGCGTGTTCAGCGAGTGTGGTTAATACAACTTTGACGAAACCCTCACCGCTTCAAGCTGCCCAGAATGCCGCGCACCAGCGCCCGGCCGATCTGGTTTGCCACCTGGCTGGCCACGGAAAGGGCGGCGCCTTCTTAGGCGAAAATCCAAATCAACCAAATGAATACCCTCTTAAATTGTAGAGACACCTCAAAATCGATTGTATGTCGGTTGCATTCAACATTATGATGAGCTCGCCGATTTGCCGACCCAAAGGTCGCAAAGATGTCGCTGCTTGAAAGCAGCAGCAAGACTTCGGGCGCAGCAGGTCAAAGCCTGGACAGCACACCTGCCACGCCCGCTCGAAACCGGCGAAATGGTTCGCCGGTCACCAAGGAGAATAGAATGCCAAGTTTCAGTGGAGATAACAACAACAACACCCTGGATTATCGAGCCTATTCGTATGCCCCCCTTCGATTTGGCCAGCTGATCAGGCATGGCTCACTGTCAACGGACTAGGCGGCAACGATACCATTCACGGAAGCGTCTATAATGACGGCCTCTATGGTGGTGAGGGCAATGACACACACTATGGTTACAACGGTAATGACCTGCTCGATGGCGGAAACGGGGTCGATATCCTCTATGGAGGCGATGGAAACGATTCCCTCAATGGCGGAGCGGACGATGATACATTGTACGGTGAAGCGGGCACCGATACGCTTGCGGGAGATGGCGGCAACGACATCATGTATGGTGGCGCTGGAAATGATGTCTTCATAGGCGGAGCTGGAAACGATCAGCTCTGGGGTGGCACTGGCAATGACATTTTTTATGGTGATCAAGGTGCCGATACCATTAGAGGCGAAGCTGGCGATGATCGGATGTGGGGCGGATCAGGGAATGACCATTACTACTTTAACGGACAAGGCTTCGACCGCATAAACGACGGCGTGACGAATACGGGAGCTGCTCGGACAGATGGAGCTTTTGACACGGAAGACGTCTTATACGTTAGCTACGCGGCTAACGACCTCGGTCTGAATAGGATCGGCAATGACCTCGTAATTTTCTCTAACGCAGACGCAGTTGATAATATCCTCAACAGCTCTGTAGTGATTGAAAACTTCTTCCTCGGGAGCCACTACGTTGTCGAAGTGGTGGCTACCTCAAGTGGCGCTGGTCCAGCATATGATTTGACAGGCCTACTGGCAGCTTAAACAACCAATTTGAAAAAACAGAGATCGAGGAGACATCAGCTCTCCTCGATTTTTTCAGCAAATCAACTTTCTAGGCATCGCCGATTTGCATTTGCTCAAGATAGTCTTGTCGCTTTTGCTTCATCTCCTGAAGCTGGGCGTATTCTGGATCCGCATACATGGCGTCATAGTCAATCCATGGCCTTGGTATTTCCGGTTGCGGAAGTGCTTCGAATTGAGCCTGTGTTAATGCCGTCTCCTGTTTGACGACACGACCGCCGAGAGCCTTGGCGATGGCTTTTGCCGTTCTTTCAGCCAGATCCGGGCCAACAGTGCCATTCAAACTGCCCATGACATCCCTGTAACGCTCGCTCCAGGCAGGATCTTTCGAAACAGCAATTCCCTGATTGTCAATCGTGGCAACGACCTTGCCCTTCACGACGATCTCTGCATAGGGTCTTGTTCCACCCCATTGCGACGGGTCTGGCGGCTCCGGCATGTGGGTATATCGATGATTAAGACCTTCCTCAAAGCCTTTGAGCATTTGCTGAGAAAGACCTTCCGGATTTTCCCAATCAGGCTTTATTTCTTGCAGATCGCTTACGCTCCAAATGGACGAAATCCCAAATAGTTTTCCCTGAAAATTGGTTGTTGCCGTTGAAGGTGTGGTGTCGATTGGAACTCCAGAACCTGACGCGTCGACCGCAATCTTGACCTCCGGTTTCGTTTCACGCTGCTGATTGCTGTACAAGGCGTCATACGCGCTTTCAGGGGCTCTGTTCGATGAGGCTGTATTGGCGCGGTATGAGAGTGAAGCATAATATGAAGTTGATGCTACTGAAGTCATCAAAACTCTCCTTCCTAATATGCCGGAAGGATAGTCTCCATGCCTTGCGTCAACCTATCCTTGCACAACCGTGGGCAGTCATCACCGCTTCAAACTGCCCAGAATGCCGCGCACCAGGGCCCGACCGATCTGGTTTGCCACCTGGCTTGCCACGGAACGGGCAGCGCTTTTCATGGCTGCTTCGATGACCGTTTCGCGCTGATAGCCGGCTCGCCCTGCTCCTGCCTTCTTGCGCGGCGCTTCTTCTTCCTCTGCCTCATCATTGCCAAAGCCGGGAAGCGACCAGCGGCCTGCGGCGCTATCTTCTCTCGGTGCGGGTGCCGCTTCCGGCTCCACTTCCGCGCGTTTTGGCACCGGTGCCTTGCCCGCCTTTTCAGCACGCGCCATGAGAATTTCAAAGGCGGATTCGCGGTCGATATCCTTGTCGTACTGACCGGCGACAGGGCTGGTGTTCAGGATCTTGCGACGCTCGTCATCGGTCAGCGGTCCGATGCGGGCTGCCGGAGGGCGGATCAGCGTGCGCTCTACCATGGAGGGTGCGCCCTTGCCTTCCAGTGTCGAGACCAGCGCCTCACCCGTGCCAAGCTGGGTGATGGCCTCATCCGTCTTGAATTCCGGGTTGGCGCGGAAGGTATCGGCTGCCGTTTTCACCGCCTTCTGCTCGCGCGGCGTATAGGCACGCAGTGCATGTTGGACGCGGTTGCCGAGCTGGGCGAGAACCGTTTCCGGCACATCGAGCGGGTTCTGCGTGATGAAATAAACGCCCACACCCTTGGAACGGATGAGGCGAACCACTTGCTCCACCCGTTCCAGCAGTACTTTCGGCGCTTCAGAGAACAGAAGATGCGCCTCGTCGAAGAAGAAGACGAGACGCGGCTTTTCCGGATCGCCCACTTCCGGCAGTTCCTCGAACAGTTCCGATAGCAGCCAGAGCAGGAAGGTGGCGTAGAGACGCGGGTTCATCATGAGCTTGTCGGCGGCGAGCACGGAAATGACGCCGCGCCCATCCTGGCTGGTGCGCATGATATCGGTGATCTTCAGCGCCGGTTCGCCGAAGAAGTGTTCTGCGCCCTGTTGTTCCAGCACCAGCAGACCACGCTGGAGGGAGCCGACCGATGCCTTGGACACGAAGCCGTAACGCTGCGAAATCTCGCCCGCATGCTCTCCCATATAGGTGAGGAGTGCCTGAAGATCCTTGAGGTCCAGAAGCGGCAGACCGCCCTCATCGGCGATCTTGAAGGCGATGTTGAGGACGCCTTCCTGCGCTTCCGTCGCATCCATCAGGCGGGCCAGAAGCAGCGGCCCCATTTCCGCAATGGTGGTACGAACGCGATGGCCCTTTTCACCATAGAGATCCCAGAAAATCGTCGGGAAGGCGGCGTTGTCATAGTCGGCGAACTGGATCTGCTCGGCGCGCTTCAGCAAAAAATCTTTCGGCTCACCCATGGCGGCGATGCCGGACAGATCTCCCTTGATATCCGAACAGAAGACGGGAACGCCCGCCGCGGAAAACCCTTCGGCCATGACCTGCAGCGTCACCGTCTTGCCCGTTCCCGTGGCGCCGGTCACAAGACCATGGCGGTTGCCGAACTTCAGATGCAGGTATTCCGCCTTCTTCAGCGTGTCATCCGGTTTGCGGCTGCCGCCCAGAAAAAGTTTTCCCGCGTCATCCATGCAACTGCCTCCCGGTTATGAACGTTCAAGTGTTTGCAAATGTATAGGCTGCCGTTTGCGGAACGGCAACGCCTGACAGGACGCGGGGGTAAGGCGAGAAGGGGCAAAGCCATGGTGGATATGATGACGGCAGCGGAACGCGAACATGGGCGGCATGCGGAGCATCCGGGCCAGATCCCCTTCAAGGGCATGAAAGATGTGTTGTACCGCGTCTATGTCTCGCTGACGCAGGATCGCGTGATGCTGGTGGCGGCAGGTGTGACCTTCTACCTGCTTCTGGCGCTGTTTCCGGCCATGGGCGCTCTCGTTTCCGTCTATGGTTTCGTGGCCGACCCGACGACGATTGCCGACCGCATTCTGTTTCTCGCACAGGTCATGCCTTCCGACGGCCTGAACATTTTCATCGATCAGTTGAAGGCCTTGGCGACAGAACAGAAAAGTGCGCTGAGCTTCGGCCTCATCTTCGGTCTTCTGGTGGCGCTGTGGAGTGCGAACAACGGCATCAAGGCGCTGTTCGAGGCCATGAACATTGCCTATGGCGAGGAAGAGAAGCGCAGTTTCTTCAAGCTGAACCTTGTGTCGCTGACCTTTACCTTTGGCGGGATTCTGGCGGCCATCATCATCATCGTGGCACTTGGCGTGGTTCCGGCCATGATTGCGTTTCTGCATCTGGATGAAACGGCAGAGATGCTGCTCAGCCTGTTGCGCTGGCCGTTGCTGCTGGTGCTGGCCACGATCGGCATCTGCATGCTGTATCGCTATGGGCCCAGCCGCGAACCGGCCAAGATGCGCTGGCTGACCTGGGGTGCAGCGTTTGCGGCACTGTTCTGGTTGCTCGGCTCTCTTGGCGTGACCTTCTATCTCTCGCATGTGGCGGACTACAACGCGACCTATGGCACGCTGGGCGCGCTGATCGGCTTTCTGTTCTGGACGTGGATTTCAGCAATCATCGTTATCCTTGGTGCCGAACTGAACGCGGAACTGGAACACCAGACGGCGATGGATTCCACCACCGGGAACCCGAAGCCACTCGGCCAGCGAGGTGCCGTCATGGCAGATACGGTAGGCGAAACGCTGACTTGACGGATCCTTCCCTCCTCCCGCAAAACTGCTGTGGCACAACCCCTTGCCCACCTTGCCAGCGACCGCGGATTTCTTTACTTTGACGTGAACGTCAAAAAACCTTGAGGAGAGTTTGATGAACGAGCTGGTCACCCGCGTGGCGGACAATGTTGGTATCGCACCGGATGTCGCCGAAAAGGCCGTGGGCATGATGCTGGGCTTTCTGCAGCGCGAAGCCGATGATGGCGCCGTTGCCCGCATGATCGAAGCCATTCCCGGCGCGCCGGAACTGGTTGCCAAGTTCAACGGTGAAGGTGCCGGTGGCGGCGGACTTCTGGGCGGACTGATGGCAAGCCTCGGCGGCGGTGTCATGGCACTTGGCCAGCAGCTGATGGGCCTCGGCCTCGGCATGGGAGAGATCACGTCGCTCGCACGCGAAACAATCGCCGTTGCCCGCGAACATGCCGGTTCTGAAACCGTGGACCAGGTTGTGGGTTCGGTTCCGGGCCTCAGCCAGTTCGTCTGACGCGACGCTTTCTATCTGTATTTCAAGACGCCGACTTGCCTGTGCAGGTCGGCGTTTTTCATGGGCGATTGAAGAGACTTTGCACAACTGATATTCACAGCCAGTATAATTTATTCAACCTAAAGAAGCAATTGATAATGTTGTCGATTGACAACTTTGTATTTCGAGGTTTATGAATGCGTAGTCGTCATCCGAAAAAGGACGTTGAGACGGTTCTCTGTGAGCTGGAAGCGTTGGGGTGGACTGTCGAGGTTCGGGGCGGCGGCCATGCTGGGGCCTTTTGCGGTGCCCGGCCAACGCAAGGGACTGCCGTGACAACAAATATTGCCAGATGACAATCAATTCGACCCCGCAGAATCCGTCAAACCATGCGGCCAAGCTGAAACAGAAGGCGCTGGCTTGCATCAAACAGGCGGAGAAGGAGACGATGAATGACACGTGAAGTCTTTGAATTCGAACTGGTGTTCGAACTCCCCTCCACTGAAAACGATGCCTATTCGCTCTCTGATGCAGTATTTGCTGCCGGATACGAAGATGCGGTCATCGGAACCGGCAATCCAAAGCTGCTGGGCGTGGAACTGGAGGCAGAAGGCACGGATGCTACCGATGCCATTCTATCCGCTGCGAAGAACATATTGCGAAACCTGCCTGCGGGAACCCGTCTGCGCGAGTTTCGTCCAGATCTCGTCAGCCTTGCAGACGTGGCTAAGAAATTGAATGTGAAGCGTCAGGCTCTGCAGAAGCGCGCCGAAATGCCGCTTCCCAGCCTGGGCGGGCTCTACCGTATCGATGAGCTGGCCGATACGTTCGGCAAAATTGCGCGCGACGGGGGGCGCAAGACACGCCTCAATCTCTCCCAGGCCATGAAGTGGCTGGCAGCAGGCAAGGCGGCACGGCAGCTGAATGCGCGGCTGACAATGCAGGAGCTCGATCCCCTCTCTCTGGAACTACGATCGAAGCCCAATTTCTAATTCTCCCTCAGAAACCCCCTGTTAACCACAATTTGAAAAACTAAAATTGTATCTAATTTTCCGCCGCTTTTGCCCAATATGGTAGCAGGACTGGCAATTCGGGGGTTTTCGATGAGTGGATGGGTGCGCACCATGTGGCGACGCGCGACGCAGGCAATGGTTCTGACGCTGGCGGTTGCCGCGTCCACGCCTGCACTGGCGGGATATGCGCATTTCATCATGGATGCCAATAGCGGCAAGGTTCTGGATGCCGAGGACGCCGATACGCTGAACCATCCGGCCTCGCTGACCAAGATGATGACGCTCTATATGGTGTTCGAGGCGCTGCATGACGGTCGCCTGCGCTGGGACCAGCGCATCGTGATGTCGGCCAATGGCGCGCGCACCACGCCGACCAAGCTGGGCCTCAGACAGGGCGAAACCTACACGGTGCGCGAGGCGGTTCTGGGCATGATCATAAAATCCGCCAATGACGTGGCGGAAGGAATTGGCGATCACCTCTATGGATCGGAAGACAAATTCGCTGCTGCCATGACGCGCAAGGCGCGCCAGCTCGGCATGAGCCGGACCGTGTTTCGCAATGGCTCCGGCCTGCCAGACAGCCAACAGGTGACAACAGCGCGCGACATGGCGCGGCTCGGGCTGGCGCTCATTCGCGACTTCCCGCAGGAATACCGCCTGTTTTCTACCCAGTCCTTTGCCTTTCGCGGCAGAACCATTCGTGGCCACAACAACCTGATGTATCGCTACAAGGGCATGGACGGAATCAAGACCGGCTACACCAATGCCAGCGGTTTCAACCTCGTCAGCGCCGTAAATGACAACGGCCGCCGCGTGATTGGCGTCGTGCTGGGCGGCCGCACCGCTCGCGCCCGCGATGCGCAAATGGCTTCGCTGCTGGACAAGGCCATGCCGAAGGCCGGTACACGCGCTGGTGCAGGCCTTGTGGCGGAAGCGCCCAGCAGCCCGGCGCCACTTTTCCCGACGCGCCTGCCGCGCAACAATGTGCCGATGCCGGTGGTGGCGCAGGAAGTGGCAACGACGCAGCCTCCGCGACCCGCCTCCCCTGCCATGGCTCCTGTCATGTCCGCACCGCCTGCGGCTACCGTTGCACCGGTTCGCCCGATTGTGGCCGAGCGCTATCAGCCGGTGCCAGCCGCACCTGTCCGCAGCCAGCCGGAACAGGCTCCGACACAGGTCGCGTCCGTCTCACCATCCTCTGCAAGCCTTGGCTATGCTGCGCCTTCGAAATCGGATCTCGCGCCACCGGCAGACCTGCCCTTCAAGACCGCCGCCGCTCCCGGCTGGCGCGTGCAGCTCGGTGCCACCGGCAACGAAGGCGAAGCCATCAGCCTGCTGGGCCGCGCGATGGACAAGCTCGACGGCAAGTTCCAGAACCTGACGCCCTACACGGAAACGGTTCACAGCGGCTCTTCCACCCTGCACCGCGCCCGCTTCTCCGGCTTCTCCAATCAGGCGGCGGCACAATCGGCCTGCAAGCTTCTGTCATCCGCCAAGTTCGCATGCCAGGTGGTGCCAGCGGGCGGTTGAGAGCTATGCCTCAGCAACACATGACATGAAAAAGGCGCCGGATCGGCGCCTTTTTTTGTAGTTTCGTTCAGCGGTGATGCGGCAAGGTGGCGGCTAGGTCTTTCAGCTTGTCGATAGAGGTTGTTGCACCGCCGCAGACAATGACCAGCAAACGTTCATAGCCGGGCCCGTATATCGGCGCGGAATAGGCAACCGTCAATGCTGCTCCGCAAGCCGGCTCCACAACCACCCGATGATCATCCGCGAAGCGAAGGCTGGCCCCGACCGCTGCCCGATCATCTACCACCACGCTTTCAACAGGCCTGTTCTGGCTGATCCGAAATGCGTGGTCGGAGACTTTGCGCGCGCCAAGAGAGGTTGCGATGCTGGTGATGGCAGGCAGTTGCACCAACTCCCCAGCGTCGAGCGCCGCCGAAAGGGAGGCAGCGCCGTGCGTCTCGACCGCGATAATGGGAACATCGCCCAGGCCGTTGCGTGCCAGCCCTTCGGCAACACCGCACAGAAGGCCGCCACCGCCGACCGACAGGATGACGGCATCGAAAACGGCTCCGGCTTGGACCACTTCATCAATCACGGTCGCGTGCCCCTGCCACAGGAGCGGATCATCAAAGGGGTGGATGAAGGCAGCGTCCTCTCCCATGGCCTGAAGCGCAAGCTCGTTGGCTTCCTGCCAGGAGGCTCCATGAACCACGACCTCTGCACCTTCCAGCCGGATGAGAGCCTTTGCCTGCTCTGTCGTCGTCTCCGGAACATAGACGGTAACCGGCACCGACAGCTTGCGTCCCGCATAGGCAACGGCCAGCCCGGCATTGCCGCCGGAAGAGGATATGAACCGCCGTTTGCCCCGTGCAACATGGTGTTCACAAGCCGCACCGACGCCACGGATCTTGAAGGAACCGGCTGGCTGCAGGGCATCCATCTTCAAAAGAACCGGACGTTCGGCGGCCAGCGACAGGGCGCGCGATTCAAGCAGAGGCGTATTGATGTGTAAGGGCATGGAAACCTTGCGACGTTTCAAGGATGATGGACAAAGCGGATCGAGAACGATCGAGGCAATGGATACAGGCTTGTCTACAGACATCCAACAAAAAACCCCCGGCGCCTGCCGAGGGTTTCAGTCTGATTGCAATCGAGTTCCAGCTTACTGCCAGACGATGATGCGGGCCTTGTTGGGCACGCGCTCGTAGAGATCGATGATGTCCTGGTTCATCAGGCGCACGCAGCCGGATGACACGGCCTTGCCGATGGAGTTCCATTCCGGATTTCCGTGCAGGCGATAGAGCGTGTCCTTGCCGTTCTGGAAAATGTAGAGCGCACGCGCACCAAGTGGGTTCATCAGGCCTGGCTCCATGCCGCCCGTGCCCGGACCATATTTGGCGAGCTGCGGCTGACGGGCGACCATTTCGGACGGCGGCGTCCATTTCGGCCATTTCTGACGCCACTGGATGACGCCCTCGCCCTGCCAGGCAAAGCCTTCGCGGCCAATGCCTACACCGTAGCGCATGGCAGTCTGGCCACCGGATTCGACCAGATAGAGGAAGCGCTGCTGCGTATCCACCACCACGGTGCCTGCCGGTTCGCCGGTTTCGTTCGGCACACGCTGGCGATAGAAGCGCGGCGGGATCTTCCAGTAGGGAACCGCCGGAATGACGAAGCCGCCATCGACGATTTCGCCATAGGTCGCGTCCAGTTCCGGCGAGCGGCCGGGTGGGAGAGCGGGAGCGAAAGCGGGCGAAGCGGCCGCGATGGGCGTGAAACGCTGTGGACCGGAGGATGCGCAACCCGCGAGCGTGGATGCAGTGCCGACGGCGAGCAAGCTCAGGAGGCGGCGGCGGCTTAAAAGATCAGTTGTCATGAGGCCGGATATACTTCTTCACTAGAACGGCGGTTGGAACACCGGGCGGTACTCCAAAAAACGCCAACCAACGGATGATCGCGACAATGGTTCCCCGATTGTGGCCAGAAGAAGTATAAGGCGCCTTAATTTAGGAGATAGTGTTGCATCCAGCACCTTAACGTGAGCCGGGTGTGATCATAGAACCACAATATGAGTGCCTGTTGTGTTAGAGCGGAGTTCGACCTGATTGAATCATTCTGCAGCAATGGATTTTCATCAGGATCAAGGATTTTGCCGATGGGCATATCGGGATATACGTCCGAGGCGAAAGCCGAAGGTAATGGCGAAAATACATGCTGCCCAGAGGGTTGGCCGAAACCGGCCGTCCACTTTGTCGAAGGGCTTGGGCGTATGCTACGGCTACGCCGCTCGCCCTTCTCCTCGTGGAACAACCGGTTTGGGCCAACAGAATTGATCCAATCAGGTCGAATTCCGCTCTAGATGACCACAATTGGGCTGGAGGCAGGGACACGGTCATAGAGATCGATCACGTCCTGATTGAACATGCGCACACAGCCGGATGAGGTGGCTTTGCCGATCGACTGCCAGTCGGGCGTTCCATGGACGCGGTAGAGGGTATCCTTACCATCCTTGAAGATATAGAGGGCGCGCGCGCCGAGCGGATTGTTCAACCCCGGCAGAGCCCCGCCTTCTGCGGCGGCAAACTGGCGCAGTTCCGGCTGGCGCTCAACCATATCCTGTGGCGGTGTCCAGCGCGGCCATTTCGCCTTCCACTGAATGGTGCCCCTGCCCGTCCAGGCGAAACCATCGCGACCGAGACCGACGCCGTAGCGGATCGCCTTGCCACCGGGTTGAACCAGATAGAGAAAGCGTTGCTTCGTATCGACCACGATGGTGCCGGGCGCCTCCATCGTCTGATAGTCCACTTCCTGTCGCAGATAGCGGGCATCCACGCGGCTATAGGGAATGGCAGGAAGCGTGTGCCCGTCATCGCGGATGCCGGCGTAATAGGTGCGATGCACAGGGTTCGAAACCGGCATGCCATAGGTCTGGTGAAACTGCGTCTGGTAAAGCTGGCGTTTCTGCGGAATGGCCTGCTGCTTCTGCGTGGGCTGCGGCTGCGGTTCAGGCGGCGAGGATGGATTGTAGAACACCGGCGCCGTTTCCTGCACGAAGACATCCGGGTTCATGCGGCTGGTATCGGTCACCAGAATGCAGCCCGACAGCATGGTGGAGGTTGCCATCAATGCGGCGAGCGTGGACAGGAGCTTGGGCTGGCGAGGATGATGCGGCATGAGATCGCTTCCGGCAGATGACGTCGGGCGCGATCATGACAGCCCCAACTTTCGCGAGGCTGGCGTATGCAATCAGTTCTTGAACACATGGCGGTGCCGCGAAACCGCGTCACACCTGTGGGGGCCATGCATCAGGCTCCATATTCCTTGAAGAAGCGGATGCTTTCGACCACGGCACCGGGAACGACGCCGTTGTGGTTTCCCGGCAGAAGACGATGATCGACGCGCATGCCCGCTGCGCGCCCACGCTCGATGGTCAGTTGATGATTGCGGTCGAACGGTCGCTCTTCCGTACCCCTCAACAGAAGCGTCGGGCACTTCAGGCTATGCCCGAAGCACACGGAAGAGCGCATGATGAATTCCTGCGGGTTATGCGGATCGAAGCGGATTTCCTCGTCAAAGCGACCAAAATAGCGCCAGGCATCGACGCCGGCAGACATGGGAACCGATGCCTTGAACATGGGTTCCGCCATGCTGGCCAGCAGGGCCAGCGTTCCACCATTGCTGTGACCCGCCAGATAGAGCCTGTTCTTGTCGACCCCCGGCAGACTTTCCAGATGACGCGCCGCAGCAAGCGCATCCGATGTCTCGTCGTAGAAACCGGAATAATCTCCCGGTTGACCGTTCTCTCCCCGGAAGGAGGGAAGCATGACGACAAAACCCGCATCGGCATAGGGCTTCATCAATTGCCAATGTCCATCTCCGGTCGCATTGCCCCCGTGCAGGAACAGAACGCCGGGCCTCAACTGGTCCGAAGGCTCGTAATCGTTGACCCAGGCGACCAACTGAAGACTTCCGTCCGGTCCGCCCGCATAGGTGATGCGCTGCGCGCCTGGCGGCTTGCCCAGCGGAGAGGACGTTTCCGGCGAAGGCCCCTTGACCAGAAGCCGCGTGCGGAAATGCATGCGGGCCTGCGCATAATCCATCCGCTCCAGCGGCGGCACTTCGGGGATCGGAAATTCCGGCTTGCGCTCTGCTGCTGCGCCTTGAACGGCTGGCGGGATTTGCCCTACTGGCGCTGGCAGAACCTGAGCGCGAGCGAGATAAGGTGCAGCGAGGCTCAAACCTACACCCGAAAGCAAGACACGGCGATTGAGGAGCATGGGCAGACCCGAGACATGACGCGATGCAATAAAAGCTAGCGCGCCGGAGATGAAACTCAAGCGGTCGACGTTCACAACTAGCTGATATGCAAGCACCGCTTCCGCATAGGCGCCGCCGGTTTGGAGCTCATCACCCTCTCCGCCGCACACTTTCGAATCTTGTGCCAATAATTTATTGATGCATCGCACGTATAAATTGATACGTATAATAGATATATAATATATTATGCCAGTGTTATCTGTAATTTAACATGTATAGAATCATTTTTACACCATCTGAACATTCGCGATCGTAGGAAATTGAGAACATGCTCAATAACTTAAACATTTCTCAGAAGGTTTATGGCGGCTTCGGGCTCTTTATCGCCTTGTTGTGCATCATTGCGGGTGCGTCGGTCGTGTCGAGCATGTCCTCGAAGGATCATCTGGCAGACTACGAGGACCTGTCGAAACTGGTTGCAGAAAGCAGCCGAATCCAGAGCAGCATGCTGGAGGCGCGGGTCGCCTTCCTTAACTACAGAATGATCCAGATGGAGACGACGAAGAAAGATCTTCTATCCCATCTCGGGGAGGCAGGGGCCACCGCATCCAGGATGATGGCCAAGGCTCGGACCGAAGCGGAAAAGGCGTCGATCTCTGGATTTGCCGAACAGGCCAAGCAGTATGGAGAAAATTTCTCGAAGGTCGCGGGCCTCCAGGAAAACTTGAACAAGGTTGTTGCGGCGCAGGCAGATCTCGGGACGGACCTGATCAAAGCTCTGACGAGGCTGAGCACGGCGCTCAATGATGCCGGCAATGTTGAGGCCGCTTTCGAGATCGGACGTCTGGAACACATGGTGTTCACCATCCAGTTGAACGCGGGAAAATATCTGGCGAGTGGCTCCGAACGTGACTACGAGGCCGCGCAGGATGCGGGCATCGAGGCGCGAGACCAGATCGGCAGCGTCGAAGCGCTGATCAAGGATGCCAAGCAAAAAGCCACGATGAGCGAGGTCGGTCAGAACATCGTAACCTACATTGCGGGCGTGGATGAAAGCCGCAAGCTGGCAAACGAGCGCAACCGCATCATTGATCGAACCATGAACAAGATCGGGCCCAGCCTGACCAAGGCAATCGACGACTTCACGACTGCGCTGAAACAGGAACAGGCCAACCTGGGATCAACGATCGCAGCAACGATGGACAGGAGCGTGCTTACATCTGTCGTGCTGGGGGCCGGCGCCTTCGTTCTGGCAGTCATACTTGCGACGATCATGGCCCGCAGCCTGACAAGGCCGGTTCATGCCCTGACACGCGCCATGGGCGACCTTGCCGCCAACAATCTGGAGACGCAGATACCAGGCCTTCGCGAACGCAACGAGCTGGGTGAAATGGCACGCGCCGTGGACGTGTTCAAGCAGAACGCCATCCGTATGCGGGAACTGACGGCGCAGGAAACCGCCCTTCAGGAAAAGAACGCCGACCTGCAATCCAACATCGCTGTCGTTGTCGATGCCGCCGTTGCCGGTAACTTCAGCAAACGCATCACCAAATCCTATGACAATCCGGCGCTCGATGCCTTTGCGACCAATGTGAACAAGCTGGTGGAATCCGTGGATGCAGGCGTGACAGAGACCCAGCGGGTGGTAGCGTCGCTTGCCCATGGCGACCTTACGGCCTCCATGTCCGGAAACTTCCAGGGTGCGTTCGCCGATCTGCAAACCAACGTCAATGACACCATGCGCACGCTTCGCACGCTGATGGACGAGGTTCGCCATGCGGCGGACATGATCAATGGCGGAGCCGGCGAAATCCGTTCCGCCTCCGACGACCTGTCGCGCAGAACCGAAACACAGGCGGCTGCGCTGGAGGAAACCTCGTCTGCACTTCAGGAGATCACTTCTGCGGTCCGTACCTCGACCGAGAAGGCTCAGTCCTCCAGCCGGATGGTCACGGAAGCGCGCGAGTTCGCCGAGCGTTCATCCGGCGTCGTCGAGCAGGCGACCTCGGCAATGGGACGGATTGAGCAAGCCTCTAGCGAAATCGCCCAAATTACCAATGTGATTGACGAGATCGCCTTCCAGACCAACCTTCTTGCACTGAATGCCGGTGTTGAAGCCGCCCGCGCAGGCGAAGCCGGAAAGGGGTTCGCCGTCGTGGCGCAGGAAGTTCGCGAACTGGCGCAACGCTCTGCAACAGCGGCAAAGGACATCAAGGCGCTGATCAGCAAATCGTCCCATGAGGTGGAGGCTGGCGTTAAACTGGTCGTTTCCACCGGCGAGGCGCTGCGGGAAATCAAGGAGAAAGTCATTGGCGTCGCGACACAGGTGACATCCATCGCACAGGCGGCACAGGAACAATCCACCGGGCTGCTGGAAGTCAGCAATGCGGTGAACCAGATGGACCAGATGACACAGCAGAACGCCGCCATGGTAGAGGAAGCGGCAGCCGGGACCTCGCGCCTGGCGGAGGAAACGGATCACCTCAGATCACTCGTCGCACGCTTCAAGGTTCAAGCCGATACCGCCAGCGGTGGACGACGCGCAGCCTGACCGGTTGATGTGGACATCGATCCGGACCAAGTCCGGTCACAGCTCACTCGGCCGTGGTTTTCGCATCCACCATGGCCGTCAGCGTCACAAGCCGGTCTGCATCGCGCGGCAGCTTGTCCATCCGCAAGCGGGAGATGCGCGGAAACCGCATGGCAACTCCCGACTTGTGGCGCGTGGAGCGGTTGATGCCTTCAAAAGCCACTTCCAGCACGAAACCGAAACCGGGTTCGGCCCTGACGGACCGGACCGGCCCAAAACGCTCCACCGTGTTATCGCGCACGAACTTGTCCAGCACTTCCAGTTCTGCATCGGTGAAGCCGAAATAGGCCTTGCCGACCGGCACCAGTTGCTCAGCCCCGCCCTCCCCTTCCGCCCAGACGCCGAAGGTGAAATCCGAGTAATAGCTGGAGCGCTTGCCGTGGCCGCGCTGCGCATACATCATGACGGCATCAATGTTGAACGGGTCGCGCTTCCACTTGAACCAAGGCCCCTTCAAACGTCCGGCCTGATAGACGCTGTCGCGCCGCTTGATCATGACGCCTTCGATGACGGGATCGGGAGGAGCGAGCCGTAGCTGATCGAGTTGCAGCCAGCTCTGGAAATCGATCAGCGGGGAAATGTCGAAGCGGTCATGCGGCGCTTTTTCGATGACCTCTGCCAGCTCCTCGCGCCGCTGAATATAGCTGCGTGCGCGGATATCCTCATCGCGGTCGAACAACAGGTCGTAGGCGCGCACGAAAGCCGGATAGTCTTCCAGCATTCTGGTGTTGACGGTTTTTCGGTTCAACCGCTGCTGAAGATCGGAAAAGGTGCGGGTCGCGCTGTTGGAGCGAGCCGTGCCGCCGACCAGCAGTTCCCCATCGACGACGCCCTCGAAGTTGATCGCCTCTATGACATCCGGAAAGGCACCGGAAATATCATCGCCGGAGCGGGAATAAAGCTTCTTCGTACCGCCGAAGCTCGACATCTGGACGCGAATGCCATCCCATTTCCACTCGGCGGCGTAATCATCCGGATTGAGCTTGTCGAGATCGCCCTCTTCCACGGGATTGGCCAGCATGACGGAGTGAAAGATGGCAGGCGTTGCCAGCACCGGCTTCTCCGCTTTGCCCTCCAGCCAGGCAAACAGCGGCTCGTAGGGCGGCTCAAGTCCGTGCCAGAGCGTTTCGATTTCGGTGACGTCTTTTTTCAGGCCATCTGGACCGCTCATCTCGGCCAGCGCCTGCTTGGCAAGACGCGCCGAAACACCGATGCGCAGAGAACCGGTGGCGAGCTTGAGAAAGGCAAACCGGCTGGAGTGATCGAGCTGATCCAGCAGATCGCGCACGGCGGAGCGAACTTCCGTGCGGCCCAGCGAATTCATGCGATGCACCACTTCGCCAAGACGCGGCTGCTCCGCCTCGCCGACATGCTCCTTCTCGCCGCCATCCCAGATCAGCGATATGGTTTCGGCGAGGTCACCGACATAATCATAGGAATATTGAAAGAGAACGGGATCGAGCTTTTCGAGCGCCAGTTCCTTCAGCAGTGCAGGCTTGATGGCCTTCAGATCCAGCGTTCCGGCCAATGCCGCCAGCCCATAGCCACGGTCGGGATCCGGGGTCGAGCGGAAATAATCGGTGAGCAAGGTCAGCTTGCCATTGCGCGATGGAGTGAGAACGAGGCGGTCGAGCAGTGTTGCGAAGGATTTCATGGGTTAAACCTTCGCGATGGCGCATGACGGAAGCTGGAACGAAATACCCCCCTCTGCCCTGCCGGGCATCTCCCCCTCAAGGGGGGAGATCGGCAGAACGGTGACCCGCTCAGAATAAAGAATGCGAGGTGGAAAGGCGAATACAGCTTTTGTCGTCCAATTGGATCGACGCGTTGCCACGAGTCGATCTCCCCCCTTGAGGGGGAGATGCCCGGCAGGACAGAGGGGGGTGCCTATCAAACATTTCATCAGCTCAATCCCCCTCGTCTTCGTAGCCCACGAGATGCAGTGGCTTGGCAGGCAGGCCCTGAAGCTCGCACCAGCGTACCAGCGCCTCTTCCCGCCCATGTGTGACCCACACTTCCTGCGGGGAGATTTCCCGAATTGTCTCCAGCAGCTCCGGCCAGTCGCAGTGATCGGAAATGACCAGTGGCAGTTCCACGCCCCCTTGCTTGGCGCGCTGGCGCACCATCATCCAGCCGGAGGCAAACGAAATCAGCGGCTCGTTGAAACGCCGTGCCCAACGATCCTGAAACGCCGAGGGCGGGCCGACCACGATGGCGCCATGAAAGGCAGATGGATCTTTCTTCTCGATGGTCGCGGGGCGCAGTTCCCCAAGCTCTATGCCTTGGCTCACATAGTAATCGCAGAGCTTGGCCAAGGCGCCATGGATGAAGATGGGTTTGTCATAGCCGCAATCGCGGATGAGGCGGATGACGCGCTGCGCCTTGCCAAGCGAATAGGCGCCCACCAGATGCGTGCGCTCCGGGAACTGGCGAATGGAGGCCAGCAGTTTGCGCGTTTCAGCCTTGGGATCGGGGTGATGAAAGACCGGCAGGCCGAAGGTAGCCTCGGTAATGAAGACATCGCAGGGCACCGGCTGGAACGGCGCGCAGGTGGGATCGACGCCGCGCTTGTAATCGCCGGACACCACGATGCGCAGGCCATCCCGTTCAATGGCGATCTGCGCAGACCCCAGCACGTGGCCTGCGGGATGAAAGTGGACCGATACGCCATCGACATCGATTACCTCGCCCCACTCGGCAGCCTGCTCACTGCGGGTGAAATCCTCGCCATAGCGCAGCGCCATGATATCCAGCGTCTGGCGTGTCGCCAGCACCTTGCCGTGGCCGGCACGGGCGTGATCTGAATGACCATGGGTGATGAGCGCCCGCTCGACGGGGCGCACAGGATCGACGTGGAACTTGCCAAGCGGGCAATAGAGCCCGGCGGGCGTGGGATGCAGCAGCGCCTCTGGTTTCATGCCGTTGAAGATAGGCAGAAATCCTCCCTTTGAAAGGGAATCATTTTGCCCTGTCTGCCACCGGCAGGCGAATGGGCTTCAACATCAGCGCCGCAATGAGGCCCACCACGGCAAAACCTGCCGCCGTGAGGAACATCGGCTCGAAGGCACTGGCATAGGCGTTGGCGATGGCCTGACGCGCGGCGTCCGGCAGCTTGGCCATCTGGTCCGGCGAAATGGCCGCCGCATTCTCGACGCCGGGAATGCTGACGCCATGCATGTGCGAAGCGATGACCGCACCATAGACGGAGATTGCAATTGCCGCACCGCCCATGCGTGTCAGCGTGACGGCACCGGTAGCCGATCCCACATCGGCGCGGGGCGTGGCGTTCTGCACACCGATGATCGGCCCCTGCTGGCCAAGCCCGACAGACAGGCCCTGCAGCAGCATGATGATACCGACAAAGACCAGCGAGCTTCCCGCATGCAATTGCGAGAACAGCAGCAGCGTGATGATATTCATCACGAGGCCCGCCACCACGAAGGGCTTGTAGCGCCCCGTGATCGAAATGAGACGACCGGCCGTCAGCGAGCCGATGACGATGCCGCCCGTGACCGCGATGAAGAAAAGCCCTGCCTGCGTGGGCGACAGCGCCGTCGTGGTTTGCAGGAAGAGCGCGAAATAGTTGACCATGCCGATGGCGACGCCGCCGGTCATCAAAGAGACAATCAGGAACAGCGAGAAGGTGGAATCCTTGAACAGGCGAAGCGGAACGATCGGTTCCGGTACGCGCCGCTCCACCATGACCCAGGCAATGGCGGAGACAACGCCAAGCGCGAGGACGGCAAGACTGCCGAGCGAGAAGATCGAGCCGAACAGCGAAACGCCATCCGTCAGCAGCACGACGCAGGTACTGGCCACTGCCAGGAGGATTGCACCGAGATAATCGATCTTCGGCTGGCGGCTGGGGCGCCGGTTCGGCAGCAGGAAGATGAGGCCCGCGAGAACCACGATGCCGATGGGCAAATTGATGAGGAAGATGGAGCGCCAGCCGAAAAGATCGCTCATGGTGCCGCCGATCAGTGGCCCGAGACTGCCCGAGGCCATGATGACGAGGCTGGAATAGCTCTGGTAACGCGCCCTCTCCCGCGGCTCGAACAGATCGGCATTGATGGCGAAGATGGAGACCATGATGCCGCCGCCGCCCAGCCCTTGAAACACGCGCGCTGCGATCAGCGAATTCATCGACCAGGCGAGACCGCAGAGCAGAGACCCGATGGTGAAGAGCGTGACGGCGCCGATCATCACATATTTGCGGCCAAACAGGTCACCCAGCTTGCCATAGACCGGCATGACGGCGCTGGTAGCCAGCAGAAAGGCAGACCCCACCCAGCCGAACCTTTCCAGTCCGCCAAACTCGCCCACGATCGTCGGCAGGGCAGTCGACACGATCTGGTGGTCGAGGGTCGCCATGAACATGGCGGTGAGCAGAAAGAGGAAGATGACAAGACGACGGGCGTGACTGGTCACCAGAGGGCTGGCCATCTGATCGGCCGGGCGGGAGGGCATATCCATGAGCTGATCCTGAATTTTGGCAATTCATGTGCTGAACGCACATAATTGTCAACGTCAAACGCATGTGTTCTGCACATGCTTGAACAGAACATACATTTGTTATACGGCTTCGCCATGACGAAGGATCACGCACATCTGCGCAACGTGGAAAGCGCCAATCCCGATGCGCAACGCATCGGCGATACGATGACGCGCATGCGGGTGATGATGGGTCGCCGTGTCATCAGCCGTCTGGCCATTGCACGGGCGGCACCGGGGCTCGAGCTTTCGCAGCTGGACATTCTCGATGTCGTGCGGCGCCTGCGCGCCGACCAGCAACCGGTGACCGTGGGCGCAATTGCCGATGCCATGCGGCTGGATGCATCGCGCGGCAGCCGGCTGGTGGCCGAACTGGTCGCCCGCGGAATCTTGCGCCGTGACGCCTGCCAGGAAGACGGGCGCCGCTCGCTCATCCAGATCACGGATGCCGGCGAAGCCCTTCTGTCAGAACTGCGCAATGTCAAACAGGGCATGATCGAGCAGGTTCTGGAGGACTGGAGCCCGGAAGAACGTCACGTCTTCGGTGCCCTGTTCGAACGCTTCATCGACCGCTTCGACCAGATCGCGCAGCTTTCCGATCAGGAGTGATCTCCGGCAACAGCCTCATCGCCTTGTGACGTCCTTCGTAAAATTATCTATAAAATTGTGCGCTTACTTGTGAATCTTCAGCATTGCCTCCGTTCGCGGTTGCGGCAACGAGATTTTTGTGACTGTATGCGCCACTCTGTTTCGAAATTATAGATAAAAGGTGGCTTGTGGATAGCGGCATCGTCAGGGGCTATGAGGGGAGGTCCAAGGCAGGTTCTCCGGACATCCGTTTGGACTGGACCGTGGAGGAAATTCTGGCGGTGCATCAGCTGCCGCTGCTGGAGCTGGTTGGTCGCGCCAATGCCGTTCACCGTGAGCATCACGATCCCAACAAGGTGCAGAAGGCGAGCCTGCTTTCCATCAAGACCGGCGGCTGCCCGGAAAACTGCGCCTATTGTCCGCAGTCGGCGCATCATCGCGAGGTGGACCTGACGAAGGACCGGCTGATGGACCCGGCCAAGGTGATCGGCCTTGCAGCCAAGGCCAAGGCGGCGGGTGCCGAGCGCTTCTGCATGGGAGCGGCCTGGCGCGAGGTGCGCGATGGCAAGGATTTCGACGCCGTGGTGCAGATGGTGGAAGGCGTGCGGGATCTCGGAATGGAGGCCTGCGTGACGCTGGGCATGCTGAAGCCCCACCATGCGGCACGGCTCGCAGCGGCAGGATTGACAGCCTATAACCACAATCTCGATACGAGCCCGGAATTCTATAGCGAGATCATCACCACCCGCACTTACGAAGACCGGCTGGAGACGCTGGCAACCGTTCGCTCCTACGGCATCGATCTCTGCTGCGGCGGCATCATTGGCATGGGAGAGAGCCTGCGCGACCGCGCCTCCATGCTGCATGTTCTCTCGACGATGAACCCGCACCCCGAAAGCGTGCCGATCAATGCACTGGTGCCGGTCGAAGGCACGCCGCTCGGGCATCGCACGCCCATCGATCCGCTGGAACTGGTGCGCATGGTAGCAACGGCGCGGATCGTGATGCCGACGTCCACGGTACGCCTGTCGGCGGGGCGCTCAAGCCTGAACCGGGAAGCGCAGATCCTCTGCCTGATTGCCGGAGCAAATTCGGTCTTCTACGGCGACAAGCTGCTGACCACGCCCAATGCAGAGCTTGGCGAGGATGCCGCCCTTTTCGGCGCTATTGGCGCAGAAGTTCAGGATACTGCTTCGATCTGAACCAGCATGGCGGAGAGCGGCCACGGGAGGCCGCTCACTCGGCCGGACAGGCCTCTGCCAGAAGCGAGCGCCCGGAAACGATACGGGTCATTGGGGCGACCTCCAGCTTGTCGCGCCCTCCGGCCTTGGCCTCGTACATGGCCGCATCGGCGCGGGCCAGAAGCTCCTCCGGCGTTGTTCCATCCTTCGGGAAGAAGGCCACCCCCATGCTGGATGTGGCATGAATGCTGTGACCCTCGAACTCGATGGGCGCCGCCATGAGCCTGCGGATCTCATCCAGCCGCCGCAGGACATGCGCCTCATCCTGCATCGGATTGCTGAAGACGATGGCGAATTCATCGCCCCCCAGCCGGACTGCGAGATCCGTGGAGCGGATCGACTCGATGAGCCTCTGCGAAATCACCTTCAGGACCTCGTCGCCCACGGCATGTCCGAGCCCGTCATTGATCTGCTTGAAATTGTCGAGGTCGATATAGGCGACCGTGATCTTGCGATTTTCGCGCGCCGCCTGCGCAAGTGCCCGGCTGAACTGCGGCCAGAACAGAGCGCGGTTCGGCAGGCCCGTCAGCGGATCGTGATGCGCCATATAGCGAATTTTCTGCTCGTTTCGGGCCCGTTCAATGGCGATGCCAGCGAGATCCGAGGCAAGGCTCGTCATCCGGATTTCCGCCTCGCTCGGTTCGCGAACGGTTTGCGAATAGAGAGCAAAGGTCCCGAGGACAGCGCCATCCGCACCCATGAGGGGTGTCGACCAGCAGGAACGCAAATCGAAGGCGCCTGCCAGTTCCTTGAAGTCGCTCCAGAGCGGATCGGTCTGGATATCGCGCACGATGACAGCCTCGCGGCGCCATGCAGCGGTTCCGCAGGAGCCGACGCGCGGCCCGATCTGGACGCCGTCGACAATCCGGGTATAGGCATCCGGCAGGCTGGGGGCGGCGCCATGCCGCAAAGTGGCGGTCTCTTCTTCGAACAGAAGAATGGATGCGCAGATACCCGTCAAAGGCTGCTGCACCATCAGGCAGATCCGCTCCAGAATGTCCCGCAGCGGCTTGCCTCTGGCGATCATCTCCAGCGTCTGTGCGTAGGCCAGACGGGTTTCATCATGCTGCTTGCGTTCAGTGATGTCACGCGACATGACCATCAGGCCGACGACCTGGCCTTCATCGCCACGCAGCGGCGTTCGGGTGGTGAACAACCAGACCTTGCGGCCATCCGGCTCGGCAATGACCTCCTCGCGCTCATCCACCGTGCCGCGCGCCATCAGTTCCTGTTCCAGCAGAAACCGGGCCTCGGCCTCATCGCAATAAATGTTTTCGGCGGTCAATGTCAGCGGTGCGTGGGTGCGCATGCGCGACATGGCTGCCGAATTGGCAAACACAAGCCGCCCCAGCCGGTCGGTCATATGCACTTCTTCGGAAAACTGGTCCAGCAGCGCGCGGGCGTCGAGCGTCTGGATGACGGTCGAGTGACCGTCCTCTGCGGAAAACAAGGTCGAAATCCGGATCAGGCGCTGGCGCAAATCCTGTAGCGTATCATCCGGCAACAGTGAGGAACCGCTGCCAGCCATAGCATCTGTCATAAGCAATCTCTCCCCGCGCACATTCGACATATCCGGGCTCTGCCACTGTCCCGCCGCTGGCAGAGATAACTCCCGAACTATGCACGCGTAGGCGCAACGGTGTTAATAATGGGGTACAATCCCTTACCCTTGCTTAACTTGCACGGTGCAAAACGAAGAGATTTTCATTTGCGCGGAGCAGGCGTGAATCCGGTGCTTCAATCCGATACAGTGGCGATGCCAATGAGTGAGCGCATCAGGATGAACTTTATTAAGTCTTTGTCACGCCGGGACTTTTTCCTGCTCAGTGCGGCAGCGGGAACTTCGATGATTCGTCCCTCTTTCTCTGAGGCTGCCTCACGCCCGGAGACGAAGCCGGAACTTCGCGGCACAATCGACCCCGGCCGCTATGGTCTGGTAGCGGACGCTTCTCGCTCAAGCGCTTCCTATCTCGGCGATCTTCTGCGCAAGGCGGCGGCGCGCGATATGCCGGTCTTCCTGCCGCCTGGCACCTATCCTCTCTCGCAGCTGGATCTTCCGGAGAATACGCGACTGACCGGCATTGCCGGTTCCAGTCGCATCGTCTTCACCGGCGGCAGTCATTTCCTGCGGGCGCGCGGGCTGAAACGCCTCAGCCTTTCCGGCCTTGTCATCGATGGCGCCAACCTGCCACCTTCCGCCGAGGCGAAGGCTCTGCTTTCCGCGCAATCGATCAGCGACCTGATGATCGAGGATTGCGAAATTACCGGCTCGCGCCTGAGCGGCATTCACCTGCAGGCATGCCGCGCCACGCTTCGCCGCAACCGCATCGGCAATGTGGCGGAATACGGCGTTCTGGCCGTCGATGGCGTGAACAGTGCCATGACCGACAATGAGGTTACGAACTGCGGCAATGGCGGCATTCTGGTGCATCGCTCCGTCAAAGGGTCCGACCGCACCATGGTGACCGGGAACAGGATCATCAGATCACGGGCTGATTATGGTGGCACCGGTCCCTTTGGCAATGCGATCAACCTCTACCGCGCCGATGATGTGCTCGTCAGCGGCAACCACATTGCTGACAGCGCCTTCACGGCCATTCGCGCCAATGCAGCCTCCAATGTGCAGATCACCAACAACCAATGTCTCAACTCCGGCGAAACCGCGATCTATTCCGAGTTCGGCTTCGAAGGAGCGCTGGTCAGCGGCAATCTGGTGGATGGCGGCGCGAACGGCATTTCCGTCGTGAACTTCGACTCCGGCGGCAGGCTGGGCGTCATCTCCAGCAATATCGTGCGCAATATCCGGGATACTGGCCCCTACGTGCATGACAGCGTCGGCTTCGGCTATGGCATTGCGGCGGAGGCAGACGTCGTGATTTCGGCCAATGTGGTTGAGCGCGTGGCTCGCTTCGGGCTTCTGGCGGGCTGGGGCGCCTATCTGCGCAATGTGCTGGTCACCGGCAACATCATCCGCGAGGCGCAAACAGGCATGGCCGTTTCCGTGGTGGAAGAGGCCGGACAAGCGACCATAGCCAACAATCTGTTCGAGAAGACACCCAAGGGCGCCATCATCGGGTATCGCTGGCACGATGCAGCAACAGGCGATCTCGTTGCCGGCAGCAGCGCGCACAAGCACCTGACGATCATGAACAATCGGAGTGGTTGATCTAAAAATATCATGGCCAGTTCACGGGGATTGAGCTTTTCTCCGACCTCGGCCCTCCCTACTCTGCGAGCACCACGATCAAAAGGGATTGCAAGACATGATCAAACTCTACGGCTCCTACCGTTCGCGCGCCACGCGCCCGCTCTGGCTTCTGGCAGAACTCGGGATCCCGTTCGAGCATATTCCGGTGGTGCAGGCCAAGAGACTGGAAAACCCGCTCGCCTCCGGTGCACCGATCAATACCCAGTCTGAAGCCTTTCTCTCTGTAAACCCGATGGGCACCATCCCGTCCATGGAAGACGGTGATGTCAAAGTCCATGAATCGCTCGCCATCACGCTTTATCTTGCCAAGAAGTACGGCGGTGATCTTGGCCCCCGCGATGTCGCTGAAGATGCGGCGATGATGCAATGGTCGCTGTTCGTTGCGACAGAAATTGAGACGACGGCCCTGAAGATTTCCTATGCTTCGCTGGGTGAACAGACCGACGAGACAAGGGCGACGATGGAAGCGGCCGCTGCGGCACTTATCCGCTCCTTCGACGTGCTGGAAAAGCACCTGGAAGCCAGGACCTGGATGGTGGGCGAGCGCTTCACCGCGGCCGATATCAACGTCGCTGAAATCGTGCGCTACGCTCAACCCTACGCGCCTCTGTTCGAGACCCGCCCTGCCCTCAAGGGCTGGCTGGAGCGGGCGCAGGCCCGCCCCGCCTTCAAGGCGATGTGGGAGAAGCGGCTGGCGGAGCCTGCATCCGGGCCAGTCTGAACTGTTCGCGGCCTGATGGTCTTGGAACAATCCCTGCCCGCTTGCGCTCCTGCAGGCGGGCAATCAGGCTTGCCGCTTCCGCGGGCGGTTTTGTTTCCACCCGGCGATAGACCTTGCAGTCCAGCGAGCGGGTCATCATACCCCAGTCGATCATCTCGCGGCGCATCAGCACGTGATCCCCAAAGCCATTCAACGCTTTGAGGACTACATTGACCTCCGGCTCGGTCAGATCCCGTCTGGATGGCATCGCCGCCCAGCACCACCACAATGCCAGCCGTTGATGCGAGGTCTTTTTCGGCCAGCGCAAAAGCACGCCGCTCGCATCGAAACAGCGCAGGATCTGCTCGATCTTGCGGTGATCGACGGGTTCAGGCTCTGGTGTCTCCCGCGCATCAAGAGGGCTTTCGGCGGCACCACAAGATGCTTCTTCCTCGCATCGGATTGTCCGAAAACCGGTGTCCACTTTTCGGTCCGATGCTTTCAAGTGCTGGAAATTCCGGAAGCCTGCGCTGCGGGCCAGAATGTTGAGAAGCTCCAGATGGCTGACCGGCCTATGATCCGTTCCGGTCTCGCGCGCCAGAAGCTCCCTGCGAATGGATTTGGCGAAGGCGGAGACATCCGTCACCACCATGCCCGATACAGTTTTCGACATCGTCATTATCCTCGATATCGTGCCGTGGAATACTGTCGGTGGTCACCGTCTTCCGACCCGGCACGAAGGACAACCTGTCGTGTAAACGGGAGTAATGGCAGGTTTAGCTCCCGTCAAGAACGGGCGGTGACGCCTGGGTGAACTGCGGACCCTCTGATACAAGGGATACGCATAGTTGCCGCAGACGTCAACCGGCTGACTCCGGGTACTGTTTCCAATGTCAACCCGCAGCCTCTGCCGCCAGCGCTTCCCGCACAGCATCCCGCGCCTGCATGCGCTCGAAATGCGCCTTGACCCTGGGGAACTCGGCTATCTCTACGGCATCGCCCTTCAGCCAGCTGGACATGGTGAAAAGATAGGGATCGGCAATCGAGAACCGGTCGCCCATCACGAAGTCGCCGGTCAGATCCTGCTCGATCAGGCGGAAGCCATCCCGCATGGTTTCGGGCACCTTGCGGCGCATATCCTCCAGCGAGGTGGGCTCGTTCGCCCAGCGGGAGCCGCGCGGTCCATGGGCATGGGCCACATGAACGGTGGACGCGATGAAGCTGTTGAAGGCCTGAAGCCGTGCCAGTTCGAACGGATTGTCGAGCGGCGCGAGTTTCTTGTCCGGCGCGATCTGCGCGATGTAGAACAGGATGGCCGGGGTTTCGGTAATGGTGCCCTCCGGCGTGACGAGCGCCGGGACCCGGCCTTTCGGATTGACCTTCAGATAGTCCGGTGAACGCTGCTGGCCTTCTGCGAATTTCAGCCGTTTCAGCTCAAAGGGAAGTCCCGCCTCTCGAAGCGTTATATGTGAGGCGAGCGAGCAGGCACCCGGAGAGAAAAACAATTGATACACTTGGCGAATCCTCCACTTTCGGCTTGGCAGTTTTTCTATGTTTGTACAGTTGCGCAAGATGGGAAGTTGGGCTTTCCCGTTCGCGAAGGGTGATCCGGTTCAGCACAGTCTGCGTTATTTCTGCATGTGTGCACGTAACAGGAGAACGACCTTGAAAACGCTGCTTCCCGTGCTGCGGGCCAAACCTCTTTTTGCCGCGATTGTTTCCGCTTGCCTCGTCATGCCGCATGTCGCACAGGCGTCAGGGGAGGCTTATTCCGCGCAGGACATCCAGTCGATGATCATCGGCAAGCGGATCTATCTGGCAACGCCGATGGGCGGCGAGTTCCCGCTGAACTATCGCAAGAACGGAGTCGTGGATGGATCCGGCGAAGCGCTGGGGCTTGGCCGTTTCGTCAAGCCGGAAGATACCGGCAAATGGTGGATCAAGGGCGATCGCCTCTGCCAGCAGTTCCAGACCTGGTACAAGGGCGCGCCCATGTGTTTCGAGCTTTACAAGACAGGCTCAAAGACGCTGCGCTGGGTGCGCGACAATGGTCAGGTGGGCACCGCCCGGATCGGCGACGGGATCTGACCCGAACAGAGTCAGGCGAACATGGCGTCGGTCGCGCGGATTTCGCCGACGGTGATGCCGTTCCAGTTTTTCATGGTGCGGTTGGCGAGCGCCATCAGCGCCTCGCGCTCCGGGCTGCCGGCTTCGAAATAGCGCGCGACGAGAGCAAAAATCATGCTTTCCGCCGCGCGCGTCGTGCCATCCTCGCACTTCACCGCCATGGCCACGCCGTGGTCCGGCAGGGCCGCAACGAACACGCCTTCCGCGCCCGTCTTGGCGAAAATCTTGCCCGGAGCGATCTGCATCAGCTTCGTGCAAGCGCGGCCCGTACCCGCCACGTAAAACGGTTCCGCCATGCAGGCCTCCATCAGGCGGCGCGAGGCGTCGGCCCGGGTTTTGGAGATACCCGTTCCCGTCAGCATCTTTGCAAAACCGTGGGCGAGACCTTTCAAGGGTGCGGCATAGGTGGGAATGGAACAGCCATCGACGCCGCAATTATCGGTTCCGAGTGCCGCCCCCGTCAGATCCTCCATCACGGCGCGGATTTCGGCCTGAAGCGGGTGATCGTAACCGATATAACCTGCATGGTCCCAACCGGACTGAACGCAGGTGCAGATGAAGCCCGAATGCTTGCCGGAGCAATTGTTATGCAGCGCATTGGGCGCCTCCAGCGTACGGGCCTGATGGATGATCGTTTTCTGGTCGGACGACCAATGCGCACCGCATTCCAGCGCGCTGACATCGCGTCCGGCTTTCGCCAGCATGCCCGCTGCCGTCGAGACATGCTCGTCTTCGCCTGAATGGGAGGAACAGGAGAGCGCCAGTTCCTTCGCCGTCAGGCCAAAGGCATCCGCCGCGCCGCTCTCGATCAATGGAATGGCCTGCATGGCCTTGCAGGCGGACCGGGGAAACACGGCGGCCTCGATATCGCCTGCCTGAAACAGCACCTTGCCCGCGCCATCCACCACCACGGCCATGCCGCGATGACGGCTTTCGACCAGAGAACCACGGGTTACTTCAACGGTCACGGGATTTTGCATGGGCCTGCCTCGAAGATGATGCTTTGCTGATCTTCATAGCGAGAGAACAGGACGACAACCAGCCAGATTTTGACGAGCACCCGTATTCTTCATGACGACCTTCATCTTCCTCAAGCGATTGTTTCTGGCGATCTTCGCCATATACCTCCTGCCCACTTTTGCCTCTGCCGGATGGTGGGCGCTGCAGGACCGTCCTGCCCGCTGGAGCGAGGCCAACTGGGGCTCAGCGGGCATTCTGCCGGAAGCTTCCCAAAGCGACGAGGCAGCGGTCTACGTATTTTCCGCCAAGACCGGTGGACTGAAAGGCGCCGTTGCCAGCCATGCGTGGATCGTGACGAAGGAAAAGGGCGCAAGGACGTATACCCGCTATGACAAGGTGGGCTGGGGTTCACCCATTCGGCGCAATCACCGTCCGGCAGATGCCTTCTGGTATTCCAACCGCCCGGAACTGGTGACGAAGATAACGGGCGAAGATGCGCAGGCGCTCATTCCCAAGGTGGAAGCCGCCATTGCCGCCTACCCCTATGCCGAGCCCGGCGGCTATACCATCTGGCCGGGACCGAACTCCAACACCTTCGTGGCGCATGTCTTGCGCAGCGTGCCGGAACTGGGCGCAGTCCTGCCACCGCATGCAGTGGGCCGCGATTATCTGCCGGATGGCGCGTTCGTGCATCTGGATCAGGACGGGAAAGACCTGCACCTGACGATTCGCGGATTGATCGGCCTGTCTGCCGGTGTACGCAGCGGTTTCGAGGTGCATTTTCTGGGGCTGGTGGCTGGCATCGACGTGATGCGGCCGGGCATCAAGATCCCCGCCTTCGGCCGGATCGGGGTGTGACACCCGCCGCTTCTTCGCTATAATGTTGGCTCGGAGAGCGCGGAGTTAGACGCAATGACGGAAACAATCGAACTTTCTGCGGATCTGGATCGACGATTGACCGATCTTGCAAAACGCAATGGCATGAACCGGAATGAGTTCCTGTTGCGAGTGATCGAAGACGGCATTCTGGATGCGGAAGCAGATCTGCGCGCAGACGCTGTGGAAGCGAGAATTGCTGCGGGCGAAGAAAAGACCATGACCTCTACCGAGGTAAGGCGAGCACTTGGTCTGGAACATTAATTATTCGGATACTGCCTTCACAATTTTAAGCAAACTCGACAAAGCGACAGCAAAATCAATCATCGATTACATGGATCACAGGATAGCCACCTGTGATGATCCACGGCAATTCGGAAAGCCTTTGACCGGGTCGTTGAAAGGCCGCTGGCGCTATCGGGTCGGCGATCACCGAACCATCTGCCGCATTACCGACAGTTCATTCGACATCCTTGTGATCGAAATCGGTCATCGCCGGGAAGTCTACAGAAAACAAAAAGGGTCGCACGACTGGCGACCCTTCCATGAGTATTGGTCCGAAACGAACCCGGTTCAGCACCACCGAAGCGGCTGGAACCTGCAGGAGGTGTGGATCAGGCCGAGGGCTGCCCCGTCGTCACCAAAACCTTTCCCATGTCCATTTCGCTAACCGCAATCTCACTAGACATCGGATCACCTCCTTTCGTTTCGTTGAACATGTAAAGAAGGTAGGCTCGACCTTTCGTTATTTCAAGGCACGAAATGTATCTTGCCGACGCTGATTTTGAACGGGCGGAGGGTGATCCAGTCACTCCTTTTTTAAAGCCGCTTCATGCATCAGTTCCGTTGAAAGTATCAGATATTTTTTTTCATCCAGAGATTGTATTTCGTCCTTGTTGCGGAAGAAGATTCAGGATTATGGAGGATTTGCAGATCGCACAGATGCGGAGATTATTGATGCGTATTTCCTTTATTTCTGGTATTATTTTTCTTTCGACATCCCTTCCCCCTGGTATCTTGGGAAATATTGCCAATGCTTCAGAACAGGCAAAAACGGACATCGGTTTCTGCCTCAAGGACGAAGGCTCCATCGACCTGACAGTCTTGACCAAGAATGAAGTGGGCGTCGTTGTTACCAATGTCGGCGCCTCCGCCACAAACCCTAAGGGACAGATCGCCATTTCGGCCAACAACTATTTTGGAAAGCCAGGAACAAGCTCCTTCTTCAAATCAGGCATGGGCCTGCACCGGCTTGCGGGGGGAAGCTGCTACAATATTGCCATCATGACCAAACCAAGCCAGCCGGATGGCAGCGCTGCATGGTCATGCGTGGGCGGAAATCTGAACGTGACAGGTAAAGTTCTGCTCTTCAGCGCCGGAGTCGTTTCGGGACAAGTCATAGGCGTGATGCATGCCAGCGAAAATGCGCCGGTTATCAACTGCCCGCCGACTGGCAATTGAGTTCTTGCGTTTCAGCCTCCCTGCCAATGGGAGGCTGAAACACCTTGGTGAGTATTCGGATAGCCGCCCGAGTTACCCCAGCGTCAGGACGATCTTGCCGATATGGCTGCTGCTTTCCATCAGCCGATGTGCTTCGACCACCTGATCGAAGGGCAGGACGGAGTGAATGACCGGGGCGACAGATCCGGATTCCAGCAGAGGCCAGACCTGAGCCAGCAGTTCGTCGCGGATTGCGCGCTTTTCCTCTGCCGTACGCGGGCGCATGGTGGAGCCAGTGACCGTGAGGCGTTTGACCATGATGGGTCGCAGGTCCACCTTCTCCGCGATATTGCCGCCCAGAAACGCGATGATGGACAGGCATCCATCCTTGGCAAGGCAGCTCAGGTTCCTTTCAAAATAGGCAGCACCGATCATGTCGAGCACGACATCGACGCCCTTGCCCCCGGTCACCTCCTTGATGACGGCGGCGAAATCCTCTGACTTGTAGTTGATGCCGCGGGTGGCGCCGAGCTTTTCGCAGGCTTCGCACTTCTCTGCAGACCCCGCCGTTGTGTAGACCGTGGCGCCAAACGCCTTGGCAAGCTGGATCGCGGTCGTACCAATGCCGGACGTGCCGCCATGGATGAGCACGTTTTCGCCCTCGGTCAGGCCCGCCATCTGGAAGAGGTTGGCCCAGACGGTGAAAAAGGTTTCCGGAACCGCTGCCGCCTTGACCGCATCATATCCCTTGGGGAAAGGCAGTGCCTGACCGACCGGGAGAATGCAGAATTCCGCATAGCCTCCGCCATTGGCAAGGCCACAGACCTGATCACCGACAGCGAAATCCGTGACCCCTGCCCCCACTGCGGCAACCGTTCCGGCCACTTCCAGGCCGAGGATCGGGCTTGCATCCTTCGGCGGCGGATAGATGCCCTGACGCTGCGCGACATCGGGACGGTTCACGCCTGCCGCCTGCACCTTCACCAGAATTTCGCCCGCTCCAGGTTGCGGCACCGGTCCGTTGGTGAAGCTCATGACGTCTGGCCCCCCGAAGGATGGCAGATCGACGTGACGCATGGTTGTTGGCAAAGACATGAAATGAATTCTCCCCGTTAGGCTCAATGCGGCAAACACGGATTTGCCTTCAATGCTCGCTTTTTTTGCCTTCACGCATATTCGCATGCAAAGCTTTTTCACCCTCGCGAATGTGCTCAGGTCGAACGGCAACATAGGGCGCAAGCCTCGGCGATTAAAGGTGATGGATTAGCCCTGTGGCACGACAGCATCAATTCTACTTATAATTGATTAAGTTAATTTGCGCTCGTTTTGCGCGAATTCGGGAGACAAGGCAAATGCGTTTTCGTATTTAGATTGTGCATATGATTCTTTAACTCGGAGAAATTGTAATGAAGAAATTGTTTGTCACCTCCCTCGCATCCCTTCTGGGTGCAACGATGGCGTTTGTCGGTCACGCCCAGTCTGCAGATCTGAAGCTTTCGGCCCTGCCTGCCAGCGATTTTGCATTTTGCCTGGCCAGTGATGCCGTGTTTGTTGCAGGCGCAACATCCGCCACAGAAACGGGCCTTGTCGTGACCAATGTTGGCAATGCCATGACCAATACCAGCGGCAAGGTTGTGGTTGCGGCCAACAACTTTTACAAGAATGGCGCTGGCGGAGAGTGGACATCGAACATGGGCCAGTTCAGCCTGCCGGGTGGCACTTGCTACAATGTGTCGACCATGATGAAGACCACATCTCCAAACGGTGGCACGGCCTGGACATGCGCAGCAACAAGCGGCGCGGCTTCCAATGCGGGTGCGACACTCAGCGGCCTCGTCAGCACGCAGACCCAGATCCTCAACATTGCGACGGGTTATGTTACGGCAGGCGTCTCTTCCACGCTCAACAACGCGCCGATCGTCAATTGCCCCTATTGATCTGATGTGACCTCAAAGAGCAAGACAGCACCATCTCTGTCGTCGTGACATCCGGCGGACATGGTGCAACTGCTCGGGGAAAGAGCGTTTGCGGTTTTCATAAAAACTGCAAACGCTCCTTCTATCAATGATGCGGATCGAAGACCGCAACTGCGAGTCCGGTCTCGCTATCCTTCGCCTTTGCCTTGACGCCGGCAATGGCGGCACCGATGCGGCCAACATCATCCAGCAGAAGGCCCTTCGGCAATTCCACGACGCCGATCGAGCAGCGCAGCAGCGGAAAATCGCGCTCTATACCGTTGCGGTCATGGCCGCGAATGCGACCGGAGGCCCGATCCTCGCTGGAATAAAGCTGGACAACATCGTCATGAAAATCCGACAGAAGGCGGCCCAGAATTTCCTGCGCCTCCTCCCAGGTCCAGTCACGAAGACCGATGAAGAAATCATCGCCGCCGACATGGCCAAGAAAATCGCCCTGCGAGAAAAAGTAGCGCTTCATCAATGCGGCAAACAGGGTGATGGCATGATCGCCCATCTGGAAGCCGTAATGATCGTTGAACGGCTTGAAGAAGTCGAAATCGCAATAGCAGAAGAAGCGGGTCTGGTCGTCATCGCGACCGGCCTCCAGCATGAAATCCCGGATCGCCCGATTGCCCGGCAGACCGGTCAGCGGGTTCTGGTCCTGCGCGATCTGCAATTGCTTCTCGTTGATGACGCGGATGAGCGACGCGGCTGACACCACGCCCGCGTAACGCATGTTTTCCGTCAGGATCACGCAATCGCTGCCATCCATGTTGGCGAAGATGGTCATCAGCCTCTCGGCATTGGCATCAAGCCCGATGATCGGTGCGCCTTCGACGAAATGCGCAATGGAGCGCTCGTAGAGCTTGTTCTTTAGAAGATCGCGACCAAAGGGGCGATAGATGAACTCCTTCAGGTGATGCTCGCTGATAATGCCGCGCGGCTCGCCATTGGCATTCAGAACCGGGAAAAAGGCCTGACGCGGATTGGCGCGAAACAGTTCGAAGACCGTCTCGATGCCTTCATGCTCATAGACGGTGGGCAGGCGCTCAATCTGCCTGCGAATGAGGATCTCGTCCAGCGACTGGCTGGTGCGGCGCGCGCGCCCAAGATCCGCAAGCGAGGGATAGGTGGGCTGCAGTTCATTCACAAAGGTGGTGGGCCGCGCAATGAACCAGCCTTGCACCATATCCACGCCCGCCTCGCGGCAGGCCAGGCATTCCGCTTCCCGCTCGACACCCTCAGCGATGACCCGGATGCCTAGCACATGGGCGATATTGACCAGATTGCGCACGAGGTGACGCTTGCGCGGACTGGCATCCAGACCGTCGATGAAGTGGCGATCGATCTTCAGGTAATCGACCGGGAAATCGCAGAGAAGCTTTATCTCGGCATGGCCGACGCCGAAATCATCGATCGCCAGCTTGAAGCCCGCCTGGCGCATGCGCTTCATCAAAGCCGCAAACTCCGGTGCGCTGGTATTGTCGAAGCGCTCGGTCAGCTCGAAGCAGACGGAGGATGGCGGGATTTCGGCCTGTCGCAACTGCTGCAGCATGCGGTCGACGATCTGCTCGCCCGAGCGAATGAGACGGCCATCGAGATTGATGAACAGGGTGGCATGGGCAAAGTCGGGCACAGTCGCGAACTTCGCAAGCGCGCGGGCAGATAACATCTGCTCCAGGCCTAGAAGCTGACCCGCCTCTTCTGCCGTATCCAGAAGCTCCAGCGGGGAAGCAAAACCCAGTCGATCATGGCCGCGCAGAAGCGTCTCGTAGCCAAAGACCTTACCCGTCGACAGCTCGACAATGGGCTGCAAAGCGCTTTCGATGACAAGTTTGCTCAGGTTCAGCAACTGCCCGTCGGCAAAACGCCGCAGCACAGGAGTTTCGATGGACACGGCCCCAGACATCACGACGTCTCCCTGACGCATTATTTTATTTGCGAGAGACAATCACATCCCACTCATCAACAGATGGTTGATGTTGTGTGATAGTTTTGTGAAATTTCGGCAGTTAACCCTCAGTAGATCAAGCGTTTTTCGCGGCCAGGCCAAGCGAGAAAAGCGCCCAGCCCTGCATCAGAAGATCGATTGCGAGGAACAGGCCGAGGATCCAGAGAGAGTTGACCGGCCAGCCTGCGGCAATCGTCAAACCGGCCAAAGCGGTGATGGCCCCGGCAAACATGATCCAGCCAGCGCCCTTCATCGGTCGCATCTTGAAGCCGACCCAGAGACGGAAGAGGCCGGCGACTGTCAACGCGATGGCCATGATCAAGGTGAAGACGGCAGCGGTGAGGCCCGGATTGGTGAAGGCGAGAAAGCCGGCCACCGTATAGAGAAGCGCGCTTGCGCCCCACAGGAGCGAATCCGCCCAGCCGCGAACCTGGAAGGCGTGCACGAGGTGGATCGCGCCCGCCACGAGCATCATCGCGCCGATGTAATAGATCGACGCGACGGTTGCGATAAAGAGGTTCGCCAGCGCTGCCACGCCGAACGCCGTGAGCAGCAGACCGAGAGCAACCAGCCATCCCCATTTGCTGTGCAATTGATGGATATCGCGATTGGTGAAGACATCGGTCATGGCTCGGCTCCTGTTTATGAAAAACATCCCTGCAAGATGCTGCATGAACGCGGCACCGCGAACTTTGATCCGCATCAACAGCAGCCAGGTTCCCGACGCCGAATTTTTATTGATTGATCAGTCAATCAAAAATATAATCCGCTTTAACAGGAGATCGAAATGCCCAAGCTTGGAATGGAGCCGGTTCGCCGCAAGGCGCTGGTGGACGCAGCCTTGAAGACGATTGGCAGCCACGGCTCGCTGGATGTCACCATGTCCGACATTGCGCGCGAGGCAGGCGTTTCTCCGGCGCTGGCGCATCATTATTTCGGCAGCAAGCAGCAATTGCTGATCGCCACAATCCGGAGTCTTTTGAGGGAGTTGCGCCGCGATGCTGTGACTGCGATTCAGCAGGCTCACACACCACGTGAACGGCTTTCTGCTGTCATTCGCATCTCGTTCCAGGCCAACCAGTTCACGCCGGAAACGGTGGCGGCCTGGCTTGCCTTCTATGTGGAAGCGCAGCGTTCAGAGGAAACTAGGCGCCTGCTGGTGCTCTATGCGCGGCGCCTGCATTCCAACCTCATGCATGCGCTGAAGCAGCTTGCCGCTGCCCCGCAGGCCGCACGCATTGCCGAAGGTGCGGCGGCCCTGATCGACGGCCTCTATATCCGCCAGTCCTTGCGGGCAGCACCCCTTTCCATCGACGCGTCGATTGCGCTGGTGGAAGAGTATGTGACAGCGCAACTTACTCAGTTTCCTCAGACATCCGCCCCCGGAGAACAAGCATGAAAGCCCAGCCGCAAGCCTCTCACTTCATTGATGGCGCCTATGTCGAGGACAGTGCAGGCACGGTCATCGAAAGCATTTTCCCGGCCACCGGCGAGGTAATTGCGCGTCTCCACGCCGCAACGCCTGCCATCGTCGAAAAGGCGGTTCAGGCAGCCAAGCGGGCACAAAAGGAATGGGCGGCCATGAGCCCGACAGCGCGTGGCCGGATCCTTCGCCGTGCTGCCGACATCATGCGCGAGCGCAACCGCGAGCTTTCTGAACTGGAAACGCTGGATACCGGCAAGCCCATTCAGGAAACCATCGTGGCCGACCCGACGTCTGGCGCAGACAGCCTTGAATTCTTCGGCGGCATCATCGCCACCGCGCTCAACGGATCGCAGATCCCGCTGGGGTCAGACTTCGCCTATACGAAGCGGGTGCCGCTCGGCGTCGTCGTCGGCATCGGGGCCTGGAACTATCCGCAGCAAATCGCCTGCTGGAAGGCGGCACCGGCGCTGGCCGCGGGCAATGCCATGGTGTTCAAGCCTTCGGAAGTCACTCCGCTCGGCGCGCTGAAGATCGCTGAAATCCTCATTGAGGCGGGCCTGCCGAAGGGTGTGTTCAACGTGATCCAGGGGGACCGCGATACGGGACCGCTTCTCGTCTCGCACCCGGATGTCGCCAAGGTTTCGCTGACCGGCTCGGTGCCAACAGGCCGCAAGGTGGCGGGTGCCGCAGCCAGCCAGTTGAAGCATGTGACCATGGAGCTTGGCGGAAAATCGCCGCTCATCGTTTTTGACGATGCGGATCTGGAAAGCGCGATTTCCGGTGCCATGCTGGGCAATTTCTATTCGACCGGCCAGGTGTGCTCGAACGGTACGCGCGTCTTCGTTCACACGGCGCTGAAGGAGCGTTTTCTGGCGCGGCTGAAGGAGCGCACGGAAGCGATCCTACTGGGGGATCCGCGCGACGAGGCAACGCAGATGGGGCCGATGGTATCGCGTGCCCAGCGCGAAAAGGTTCTTTCCTACATCGAAAAGGGCAAGGCGGAAGGAGCGAGGCTCGTGACCGGCGGCGGCATTCCCAATGCAGTGTCGGGCGAAGGCTTCTATGTGCAGCCAACGGTGTTTGCCGATGTGCGCGACGACATGGTGATTGCGCGCGAAGAGATTTTCGGCCCGGTGATGTGCGTGCTGGATTTCGAGGATGAGGCCGATGTGGTGGCCCGCGCCAATGCCACCGAATTCGGTCTGGCCGCTGGCGTGTTCACCGCCGATATCAGCCGCGCGCACCGCGTGGTGGATCAGCTCGAAGCAGGCACGCTGTGGATCAACACCTACAATCTCTGCCCGGTGGAAATTCCCTTCGGCGGCTCCAAGCAATCCGGCTTCGGACGTGAAAATTCTGCAGCCGCGCTGGAACACTACAGCGAACTCAAGACCGTCTATGTCGGCATGGGCAAGTGCGAAGCGCCGTATTGAGAAGCACTGCCGGAGGGTGGAAACACCCCCCTCTGCCCTGCCGGGCATCTCCCCCTCAAGGGGGGAGATCGGCAGAACGGTACCCGATCGCCCACTTGTCGGCGCTGCGGAATGAAGACAAGCCCACCGATGGCCGAAAAGAACCGAGGCGGTGCCGCAAATCGATCTCCCCCCTTGAGGGGGAGATGGCTGGCAAGCCAGAGGGGGGTGAGCCCCAAGCAGAAGACCTAACGGAACGACTATCATGAACAACGCAGATTTCGTCATTATCGGTTCCGGCTCGGCGGGCTCTGCCATGGCTTACCGTCTTTCCGAGGATGGCAGGCATACGGTGATCGTGCTGGAGTTCGGCGGTTCCGATATCGGGCCTTTCGTGCAGATGCCAGCGGCGCTTGCCTTTCCCATGAACATGGACCGCTACAACTGGGGCTATCTCTCAGAACCCGAGCCGCATCTCAACAACCGCCGCATGATTGCGCCGCGCGGCAAGGTAATCGGCGGTTCCTCCTCCATCAACGGCATGGTCTATGTGCGCGGCCATGCGGAAGACTTCAACCGTTGGGACGAGATGGGCGCGACAGGCTGGGCCTATGCCGATGTGCTGCCCTACTTCAAGCGCATGGAGCATTCACACGGTGGTGAAGACGGTTGGCGCGGCACGGACGGCCCCTTGCATGTGCGCCGTGGCGAGGTGAAGAACCCGCTCTACCACGCCTTCATCGAGGCAGGGCGTCAGGCCGGTTTCCCGGTGACGGACGATTATAACGGGCGCCAACAGGAAGGTTTCGGCCTGATGGAGCAGACGAGTTGGGCCGGTCGCCGCTGGTCTGCCGCCAATGCTTATCTGAAGCCTGCGCTGAAGCGCCCCAACTGCCGGCTCATTCGCTGCTATGGGCGGCGCGTCGTGTTCGAGGGCCTGAAGGCGATCGGCGTCGAGGTGGAAATCGATGGCCGCATCGAGGTGGTGCGCGCTAACCGGGAGGTGATCGTTGCGGCATCTGCCTTCAATTCGCCGAAGATCCTGATGCTGTCTGGCGTCGGTCCGGCCGCGCATCTGAAGGACATGGGCATCGAGGTTGTGGCGGATCGTCCGGGCGTCGGCCAGAACCTGCAGGACCATCTGGAATACTACCACCAGTTCAAATCGAAGCTGCCAATCACGCTGCATTCAAAGAACAACTGGTTCTGGAAGGGCGTTGTCGGCGCGCAATGGCTGTTCTTCAAGACGGGGCTCGGCACCTCAAACCAGTTCGAGGCGGCGGCCTTCATACGTTCCGCAGCGGGCGTGAAATGGCCAGATATTCAATATCACTTCCTGCCGATCGCCGTTTCCTATGACGGGAAATCGGCGGCTGAGGGCCATGGTTTTCAGGCGCATGTGGGCTACAACATGTCGAAGTCGCGCGGCTCCGTGACGCTGCGCTCGCCCGACATGAAGGACGCACCGGTGCTGCGCTTCAACTATATGAGCGACCCGGAAGACTGGGTGAAATTCCGCCATGCCGTGCGGGTGACGCGGCAAATCTTTTCGCAACCGGCCTTCGCGCCCTACGTGGATAGCGAGATCCAGCCGGGCGCGAAAGTCCAGAGCGATGACGAGATCGATGCCTTCCTGCGCGAGCATCTGGAAGGTGCCTACCACCCCTGCGGCACTTGCAAAATGGGCCGTGTGAGCGACCCGATGGCCGTGGTGGACCCGACAACGAAGGTGATTGGCGTCGAGGGTCTGCGCGTGGCCGATTCATCGATCTTCCCGCATGTGACCTATGGCAATCTGAACGGCCCTTCGATCATGACCGGCGAAAAAGCTGCCGATCATATTCTTGGCCGTGACCCCCTGCCCCGCAGCAACCAGGAAGCTTGGGTCAGCCCGAACTGGCAGGTGAGTGATAGGTAGGTTTATCAGGCTGCACTGAATGTGTTTCGAATGTTTCGTTTATTGCGTTTAGTGATGCTTTGGTCTATTGAATAAGCACCGCCAAACAAATAACGAGGCATGCTCAAATGTTGGCTTTTCAGGATCAGGTTTCAGAACCAGTGATGGCCACGGAAACGGAAGCCGTAATAGCTCGAACGGCCGCCGAACGCCTTCACGCCCTAGCGGAGGCGCACCAGGATGTAACGCTCCATATCGAAGGCTCCAAACTGGCTGTGCCGCTTCCAGCACGTGCAGTGGAACTAATGTTTGAGGTTCTGACGGCCATGGCCAATGGCCAGCCGGTATCAGTCGTTCCACATCGAACTGAACTTTCCACGCAGCAGGCAGCTGACTACTTGAACGTGTCGCGCCCCTTCATCATCAAGCTTATCGATGAGGGCAAGCTGCCCGCCCGCAAAGTTAATCGCCATCGTCGGATTAATTTCGTAGATCTCGTAGCGTTTGAGAAAGCCTCGCGGAAGGAGCGCATGAGAGCATTGGCCACCCTGGCAGAAATTGACCGCGAGCTTGGTCTGGAATGAATTCGGCATTCACAGCGGTCATTGATGCGAACGTATTTTACGGCATCAGAGTCACTAGCCTTATTCTGCATCTTGCCCAAGCAGATCTGTTTCGCGCCCGCTGGTCGGAAAAAATTCATCAAGAATGGATGGGTAACCTTCATCGCAACACAGGTCTGGCGCAAGAAAAATTACAGAGACGAAGAGAAGCTATAGACGCGAGCGTGCTAGATTGTCTGGTCATGGACTATGAAGCCCTGGAATACGGCCTCACGCTTCCTGATCCAGACGATCGCCATGTTTTCGCAGCCGCCTTGAAAGCCCAGGCAACCCGTATCATTACCTTTAATCTTTCCGACTTCCCATCCAGCGCGCTCGATCCAGCGGGTATTGCCGCGATTCATCCGGATCAATTTCTCATGGAATTGTTTGAGGCTTCGCAGACCCAATTTGTCGAGGCGGTACGGCAGGATTTTCAGCACTACAAAGCACCGCCATTGACCTTTGAGCGGTACATCTCTGATCTGCGCAAAGCCGGCGTGCCCAAAACGGCAGAACTGATCGAAAAACTTCGAATTTTGGTCGACGCTTCATAATCCCGACCGACGGATATGCCTTTCTCGCCCGTTCAAGGCTCAACACGAACCTGAACCTCATTCTACGTCGGGAGAACAAAGATCCGCATCCTGTTGAACCTTTTGCGATTTGCCAGCATCATGGGATCCGCGTGGCGCGAGGCCCGCGTGCAGTAGCAGCAACCAATGAGCCTTGATCCCGATGCAGAACTGGTGCGGCGTGTGGCAGCGGGAGATCCGTCCGCCATGCGCGAACTGGTGTCTGCCAAGCTGCCGCGGTTGCTGGCGCTGGCGAGCCGCATGCTGGGAGACCGCAGCGAGGCGGAAGACGTGGCGCAGGAAACCTTCCTGCGCATCTGGAAGCATGCCGGGAACTGGCGGCAAGGCGCGGCGAAATTCGATACCTGGGCGCACCGCATAACGCTGAACCTGTGCTACGACCGGCTGCGAAAGAAGCGTGACGTGCTGACGGATACTCTGCCCGAACAGATCGACCCCTGCGCTCTGCCCGATGCGGGTCTCATGGCGGCGGACGGCGATGCCGTCCGGGTCGAACGCGCACTGCAAAGCCTTGCTCCGCGCCAGCGGGAAGCCATCATTCTGGTCTACTATCAGGAGATGTCGAACCGCGAGGCGGCCCAGGTTCTAGACATCAGCGTCGATGCGCTGGAAAGCCTGCTTGCGCGCGGCAAGCGGGCATTGCAAACCATCCTGCTGGGAGATGACGAACATGCCTGAGAGCAAAGATCGCGACAAGCAACTGGAGGCCCTGCTTTCAACCTACCGCGTGGCGCCGCCGGATGCAGCGCTTGTCGGCCGAATTCTGGAGAGCGGTCAGCGCCGATTGACGATGAGAAACCGGATGATCCGCTGGCTTATCGGTGCGGGTCTAGTGGGCCTCGGGCTGGCAGGCGGACTGACGGGTGCAACAGCCGTGGCCTTCATGCTGCCCAGCCAATCCATCATCAGGACCGATTATGACACCGCGTTCGGCAGCATCCAGCCGGATGGAGACACCAGCCACATGCAGGAGGTTCAATGACCGAGCAAGGTTACCGCAGGCTCGTCATCGGCTTGCTGGCGTTCAACACATTCCTGATTGCCGCAATCTTCGGCGGTGGGCTGTTCTATCTCTACGGCGATACACGTCAGCCGCCGTCCCGCCTGCCGCTGGCGGGCGAGCAACTGCCGGGGAAGCAGCGGGGCGAATTGCAGAAGGCACTGGCCGAAGCACGCCGGGATGTACGTTCCGTTTCGCTGGAGGCAAGGCAGGCGCGCGTGGAGGCTGCAGCCCTGATGGGCAAGCCGGACCTCGATGCCATTGCCTTGCGCGATGCGCTGAAACGGGCGCGTGAAGCGGAGTTCGCGGTCAGGGCTGCGACGGAGGAGCGTGCAATCTCGTTCGCGACAGGCCTTTCGCTGGATGAACGCCGCCGTCTGGCCGATGGTCTGGTGCAGCGTGAAGCACCTCGACCGCCTGCCGCGAAATAATCACAATTTCGAACCGACGGATTTTCTAAAGTCCATCCGTTGAAGAGCCGATAACGAAACGGAGTTCGTATCGGCCATGGCAAATAATCCCGGCCTTTCAAAGGATCTCGAAGCGGCACTGACGCTCTGGCGTTTTGGCCTCGGCGCACAGGAAGGCAGCATTGCGGCGATCAAGGACGATCCGCGTGACCTGCTTTTGCAGGAGGTGACGGAGCAGGCCGTGCCGCACCCGGTAGGCGGCAGCCTGCGCTCGACGCAGGATCTGCTGGTCTCCCTCTACGACTTCCAGGCCGAAGTGAAGGCAGAGCGCGAGCGCCCTCTCCCGGCTGTTGCCGCCAATGCAGCCGCGACGGCGATGGCTGCCGGTGGTGCAAAGCCTGCCGAAATGGCGGGCGGCATGGATGCAGGCGGCATGGGTGGCGGAGGAATGGGCGGATCAATGGCTGGCCCTGCCCCGGGAACTGTCGCGACTGGAAATGGCGCCCCCGGAAACGGCAAGGCAAACAAGGCCGACCTACCGCCATCCAAGCGTCCCTATCTGCCACAGCAGATCCTTCTGGCGGAAGCGGATGCCCGCTTCAACGGCACCATCCATCAGCCCCTGATCGGGTTTGGCGAAAGGCTGGCCATGTTCTGGGCCAACCACTTTGCCATTGCGACCGGCAAGGGCGGCGAGGTTCATATTGCCGCTGGCGCCTTCGAGCGGGAGGCAATCCGTCCGCACATTTTCGGGCGTTTCGAAGACCTGTTGACCGCGGTCGAAACGCATCCCGCAATGCTGGTGTTTCTCGATAACCGGCAGTCGATCGGCCCGAATTCTCCCGCCAACAAGAACGGCAAGCGCGGCCTGAACGAGAACCTTGCCCGCGAGATCATGGAACTGCATACGCTGGGTGTTGGCACCGGCTATAGCCAGACTGATGTCACCTCCTTTGCCAAGATCATCACCGGCTGGGCCATCTATCGCGATGAAAAGCGGCCGGGACCGCAGGGCGCATTTACCTTCAACGCCAATGCGCATGAGCCGGGCGATCATACGGTGATGGGCATCACCTATCCGGAAGGTGGCATTGAGCAGGGTCGAGCTGTGCTGCGCGATCTTTCGCGCCATCCGGCAACCGCGCGGCATCTGGCGTTCAAGCTTGCCCGTCACTTCGTGGCGGATGACCCGCCACCCTCTCTCGTGAACAAGATGACCGCGGCCTATACCAAATCGCAAGGCAACCTATCTGCCGTCTACAAGGCGATGCTGAACGCAGACGAGGCATGGGATCCGCAACTGAAAAAGCTGCGCCCGCCGCTGCAATATGTCACGGCGCTTCTGCGCAGCACGGGCATCAAGCCCAAGCCACAGCAGATCCTCTCCACCCTGAAAGCACTCGGACAACCGCTCTGGGATCCGTCCGGACCGAATGGATTTTCGGACGTCACCGATGGCTGGGCTTCTTCGGAAGGGCTTGCCACGCGGATCGACGCAGCCAACCTGTTTGCCCATCAGGCTCCCGGTTCCGTCGATCCGCGCTCCTTTGCCGGTGATCGGTTCGGTCCGCTGCTGACGGCAGAGACGCTGCAGGCCGTATCTCGTGCCGAAACGCGGCCACAGGGCCTTTCCATCGCCTTCCTTTCCCCTGAATTCCAGAGGTGCTGACATGCTGTGCGAAAACCTCAATCCCACCCGTCGCGCAATCCTGGGCGCCTCCGGCGCGCTGTTTGCCTGGGCATTCATGCCGAAATTCGCGCATGCGGCCCAGGGTCGCGATCCACGCTTCGTCACCATCATCCTGCGCGGTGCACTGGATGGGCTGACGGCAGTTCCCCCGGTTGGCGATCCCGACTATGAGGGCCTGCGCCAGCAGATCGCCATGCACACGTCGGGAGACAAGGCAGCGCTGCCGCTGGATGGCTTCTTTGCGCTCCACCCCTCAATGCCGAATTTCCAGCGGATGTTTCAGGCCAGGCAGGCAGCCGTGGTGCATGCCAGTGCCACGGCCTATCGCGAGCGCTCTCACTTCGACGGGCAGGATGTGCTGGAAAGCGGATATTCGACCCCCGGCCATGTGGAAACAGGCTGGCTGAACCGGTTGCTGGAAGGGTTGCCGCAGGGCGAACGCATTGCGCCCGGCCCTTCGGAGCGGGTGCGCGGCCTGTCTGTCGGCTCCACGGCGCCGCTTGTCATCCGCGGCAAGGCACCCGTGCTCGGCTGGGCGCCTTCCATTCTGCGGGCAGCAGACGGCGATCTGGCACCACGGCTGACCGACCTCTACGGCAAGACCGATCCGCTTCTGGCAAAACTGCTGCAGGAGGGTATCGAGACAGGGCGCATAGCCTCCGGCCTCGACGTCAAGGCCAAGGGCGGCGCGGGCGATCCTGACGGCATGGAACAGATGGCGCGTGGTGCTGCACGCCTGATTGCGCAGGAGGATGGTCCACGCGTTGCAGCGCTTGCCTTCGAGGGCTGGGACACCCATGCGCAGGAAACCGAACGACTGGCCAAGCTCCTGCGCGGGCTGGACAATTCGCTTCTCGCGTTCCAGCAGGAACTGGGACCGGCCTGGAAGGATACGGCCATCGTTGTCGCCACCGAATTTGGACGCACCGCGCGCATCAACGGCACGGAAGGCACCGACCACGGCACCGGCACGGTCGCATTCCTGGCGGGCGGTGCAATTCGCGGCGGCCGCGTGATTACCGATTGGCCGGGCCTGAAGGAGAAACAGCTCTTCGAGGCCAGAGACCTGAACCCCACCACCGATCTACGCTCCGTCATCAAGGGTGTTGCGGTCGATCTTCTTGGAGCAAGCGCCGCGCATCTTGCCGATGCTGTCTTCCCCGGCAGCCAGGCGGTGGCTCCCATGAAGGGGCTGATTGCCTGAACCCTGCAGGCAGCCCCTTGCCCCGGACCGGTCGCAGCCTCCGCGACCGGTCCGTTTCTGCATAAGACGAACAGCATTTTCCGATCAAGGCTTGTATCTCTGGCTCAGGAGGCGTTTAAAGCGTGTCGCGATCTTTCAGATTCGCTCCTGACGCTTTAGATCTTTGCATTATCGCATGTCGTTATCGCAAAACCGCTGCACACTTTTGGCGACGACATGCTTTAGAAGGGCAATATTAGTACGTATCGGAATACGCCATGCCCCTGATCCCACGCCGAACCCGCTTTCTCCGTCGCTCCCGCGTGATGCGTGGATCCTGGGGCGTCTGGAAGCCACGGATCGTGTTCTGGCTTGGAGCGGTAGCCATCGGCGTTGTCAGCGTCGGCTTTGCCAAGGCGGCAGATTTGGCGCAGCACCTGTTTCATCACCTGCTCAACTCGCATACGTCCGGATACCTGATCCCGTTGCTGCTGACGCCGGCAGGCTTTGCACTCTGTGCCTGGCTCGCAATCCGCTTTTTTCCCAACTCGCAGGGCAGCGGCATTCCGCAGGCGATTGCCGCACGGCATCTGCATGACGAAAATGCCCGCACCTGGCTTCTTTCGCTGAAGGTGGCCGTGGGCAAGATCATCCTGACGGTCATCGGGCTCTTCTGCGGCGCGTCCATCGGGCGGGAAGGCCCGACTGTCCAGGTTGGCGCCGCCCTCATGCTGGCCAGCGGTCGCATCGGCGGCATGGTGCAGGCGCGCGGGCTCATTCTGGCGGGTTCCGCGGCTGGCATCGCTGCCGCATTCAACACACCGCTTGCCGGGATCGTGTTCGCGATCGAGGAGATGAGCCGGACTTTCGAAAGCCGCTCGAACGGGCTTGTGCTCACGGCAGTCATCCTGTCGGGTCTTGCGGCGCTGGGTCTCGTCGGCAGCTATACCTATTTCGGGGAAACATCCGTGAGTGCGGAAACCGGCCGCGACTGGCTGCTGGTTCTGACCTGCGGCGTATGTGGCGGAGCACTGGGTGCCGCTTTCAGCGCCTCGGCGTTAAAGGCTGTCAGGCGCATCCGGCGCTGGGCGCATTCGCAACCCCTGAAGCGCATGGTGCTGCTCGCTGCAGCCTGCGGCCTTGCGGTGGCGATTGTCGGCGTGCTTTCGCACGGCGAGACCTTTGGAACCGGATATGAGGAATCGCAGCGGATCCTCGGCGGCGAAGCACCTTCGCCTCTGCTTTTCCTCGCCAAGCTTTCGACCACTTTTCTCTCCATGATCTCCGGCATCCCCGGCGGCATCTTCGCGCCTTCCCTGACGGTTGGCGTGAGCCTGGGCGGCACGCTTGCCTCGCTCATCGGCAGCAATATCGCGCTGGGTGCGATCCTGGGAATGGCCGGCTATTTCGCAGGCGTTGTGCAGGCGCCGATGACTGCCTTCGTGATCATCATCGAGATGACTGGCAACCACGAGGCCGTCATACCGATCATGGCTGCATCCATGCTTGGTTATATTACCTCGCGAATCATTTCACCCGAACCCCTCTATCACGGGCTTTCCCGGCCCTTCCTCGCGGAAGCCATTCGGCGCTACAGGAACGACAGACGGGCAAACACATGAGCCGCATGGCACCGTCATGCCCGGCACTGCGGGCAATCCTGTGAGATAGCGGCTTACATATCATTTCAGTTATATGTCCGACGAGATTTTTTATTTGCGGCGATGGCAGGCGTCTATACGATAAGGTCGGAGGGTGACTGTGAGGGAGGAGTGTCGGGGGCAACCGGTGGATCGATCGGCCTATCCTGGACATATGACCGCACACCCCTGAAACCGTTTCGCTCTGGGAGGAGAATATGTTGCGCACATTTATGCTTGCGGGTGTTTCCGCGGTTGCCCTATCGATTTCAGCTTTTTCGGCATCGGCCGCTGATGTGGTGCTCAAGCTGCACCAGATGCTGCCGCCGCAGGCCACCATTCCAGCCAAGGTCCTTGCTCCCTGGGCAGAAAAGATCAAGGCCGATTCCGGCGGCAAGATCGAGGTTCAGCTCTATCCGGCGATGCAGCTGGGCGGCAAACCATCCGATCTCGTCGATCAGGCCAAGGATGGGGTCGTCGATCTGGTGTGGACACTCGTCGGCTATACGCCCGGTCGCTTCCCCAAATCGGAAGCCTTTGAGCTTCCCTTCATGGTCACGAGCGGTGAAGCCACCTCCGTTGCCTTCTACGACTTCTATGAAAAGCATCTGAAGAGCGAGTACAAGGACTATCACGTGCTTGCGGTCCATACCCACGGACCGGGCCTGATCCATACGATCGGCTCCAAACCAGTCAAGTCGCTGGCCGACATGAAGGGTCTGAAGCTTCGCGGCACGTCAAAGGTGGTGAACCAGATGCTGGAAGCCATGGGTGCTTCAGCGGTGGGCATGCCGGTAACGGCAGTACCGGAATCGCTGTCAAAGAGCGTGATCGATGGAACCGTCGTTCCTTGGGAAGTGACGCCCTCGATCAAGATCGCAGAGCTTGCGCCCAACCATACGCAGTTCTCCGGCAAGACCGGCCTTTACACGGCGGCGTTTCTCTTTGCGATGAACAAGGATAGCTACAACGCACTTTCGCCCGAACTGAAGAAAGTTATCGACGCCAATTCCGGCCGAGAACTGGCACGCAAGTTCGGTCAGGCCATGGACCAGGGCGACATTGCAGGCAAGGCCGTCGCAGACAAGGCTGGCAATACCACCATCACGCTCGACGAGGCGGAAACCGCCAAGTGGAAGGAACAGGGTGAAAAGGTCACCAAGAACTGGATCGCCGAGATGGACAAGAAGGGTCTCGACGGAAGCGGCCTTTACAAGGATGCCGTCGCCTTGATCCAGCAGAACACGAAATAATCCTCCCTCAACTGTCGGGCAGGACCATCGGTTGGTCCTGCCCGATTTTTTTTGGCCCGATCGACATCTGCGTTTTCTCAACTGCAGCATCGCCAGTCTATTTTATGTAACGTCCACTCGGGGGCTCATCATGCCAACCCATGAATCTCGCACCGGCTTTTCCCGTCTCGAGAAATACATCACTCAGTTATCAGTCGTTCTTGTCGGGTTCGGCGGGCTGTGTCTCGTTGCGGCGTGTGCCCTTACAGGCCTTTCCATCATCGGCGCACTGACCATTCGCCCCATACCGGGCGAAATCGAGGTTGTGGAACTGCTCTGCGGTCTTGCGGTGTTCGGCTTCCTGCCCTTCTGCCAGCTGAAGCGCGGCCATGTGGGCGTCGACCTGCTGATTGCCGCCTTTGGCCAGAAGGCCATGAACGTGACGCAGTTGATCGGCGACATCATCATTGCAGGTCTTTTCGCCCTGATCACCTGGCGTCACTGCATCGGCTTCCTTGACAAGCTGGAGAACGGTGAAACGACCCCGCTGCTTCTGTGGCCAATCTGGTGGGGCTATCTGGTCGCGCTGATCCTTCTGATCGCCAACGTTCTCGTCTGCCTCTTCATCATCCTCGCCGACCTGCGTGACATACGCAACAAGAAGGCAATCGTTGCGGCCATGGGAGCACACTGATGTCCGGCATTGAAATTGGTCTCTGGTCCTTTCCGGTTCTGATTATCCTCATCTTCCTGCGCGTGCCAATCGGCGCCGCCATGCTGGGCTGCGGCGTGGTGGGCACCTGGATGGTGCTTGGAAAATGGACCCCCATCCTTTCGCAGCTGAAAGCCGTCATCTGGTCGACGAACGTCAACTACTCGCTGTCGATCATTCCGCTGTTCCTGCTGATGGGACAATTTGCAGCGCGCGGAGGGATGAGCCAATCCCTGTTCAATGCGGCTGCCGCTTTTCTCGGCCATCGAAAGGGCGGCGTTGCCATGGCGGCTGTCGGCGCCTGCGCGGGCTTCGGCTCCATCTGCGGCTCTTCTCTGGCAACCGCCGCCACCATGGCACAGGTCGCCCTGCCGGAACTGCGTCGCCACGGCTATTCAGGCGGACTTTCCACGGCGACGCTTGCCGCCGGCGGCACGCTGGGCATTCTCATCCCGCCATCCGTGGTGCTGGTGATCTACGCCATTCTGGCGGAACAGAACATCGCCAAGCTCTTCCTTGCCGCTTTCGTACCCGGCATCATCGCCGCGCTTTCCTATCTGACGGTCATCGCCATCTATGTGCGGCTGAAGCCGGAAAGCGCCGGTCAGGCCCCTCGCCTGCCCTGGGCAGAACGCATTCCTGCCCTCATTGCCGTATGGCCGGTCGTGCTGATCTTCTTCCTCGTGGTGGGCGGCATCTATCTCGGCTGGTTTACGCCAACCCAGGCAGCTGCCGTGGGCGCGGCAGGAACGGGTCTGGTTGCCTGGAAGAACGGCGGTCTGGACCGCTCGTCCCTGATCGCCTGCTTCAAGGAAACGGCCGTCTCCACAGGCATGATCTTCTTCATCGTGCTGGGCGCGACCGTCTTCAACTCCTTCCTCGCCTTTTCACGCCTGCCGCAGGTTGG